>CAMCYK010000001.1 GCA_945883695.1 Akkermansia muciniphila
TGAATGCGGCGCACCTGCCCTCGTTCGCGTCGAAACGCTTTCAAGGCAGTACCCAAGCGGGGCCGCACGGCGACTTCATCCACGAGCTCGATTCCATCGTCGGCGAGTTGATGAAAACCCTCGAAGAGCTCGGCCTGGCGGAAAACACGATGGTGATGTTCTCCAGCGACAACGGCCCCGAGGTGGGGGCCGTCCTCCGCATGCGAGCCGACCACGGCCATGACGGTGCCCGGCCATGGCGCGGAGTGAAACGCGACCAGTGGGAAGGCGGACACCGCGTGCCCTTCCTCGTCCGCTGGCCCGGAAAAATCGCCGCGGGCAGCACCAGCGGTCAGACGGTTTGTCTCACCGATATCATGGCGACCTGCGCGGCCGTGAGCGCTGCCAAGTTGCCGGACAACGCCGCCGGGGACAGCTTTGATCTCCTGCCCGTGATGCTCGGAAAGGAAAAGACCGGACCCATCCGGCCCTACACCTTGCATCAAACCATCGGCCGCGCGCTCGCGATCCGCCGGGGGCCGTGGAAATTCCTCGACCATCGCGGCTCCGGCGGGAACAACTACGACAAGGGCGAACTCAAGCGCTTCGCCCTGCCCGAAACCGCGCCGGATGCTCCCGGACAACTTTACAACCTGGAAACCGATCCCGGAGAAAAGGTGAATCTGATTCTACAAAACCCGGAGATCGCGAAGGAACTCAAGGCGCTTCTTGACCAGTCCAAAGCATCCGGCCGCAGCCGCCCGACGTCGTCATTTTAAGTTATTTCAATTGCAGCGAAACCATGAAATTCCCGTCACTTTCCACTCTTGCCCTCCTCCTCTGCGCGGTAGGGCTCCCGGCCCGCGCCGCCGATGCCCCGCCGGCGAGGCCCAACATTGTTTACATCCTCGCCGACGACATGGGCTACGCCGACGCCGGCTTCAATGGCGGCAAGGAAATCAAAACGCCGAACCTCGATCTCCTCGCCCGGGGCGGCGCCAATCTGAAATCGTTCTACGTCCAACCGGTGTGTTCGCCGACCCGCTCGGCGCTGATGACCGGACGCTACCCGTCAAGCACCGGCATTTATTCCGTGGTGAAACCCCGCACCCCCTGGGGACTCAAGCTGGAGGAACAAACGCTGCCGCAGATGCTCCGCTCCGCGGGCTACGAGACCGCCATTTCCGGGAAATGGCACCTCGGCGAGTTCGAGCCCGCCTACCGTCCGACCCAACGTGGCTTCGATCATCAGTACGGGCATTGGTATGGAGCGATCGACTATGACACCCACCTCCGGGACGGCGTGCTCGACTGGCATCGCAACGACCAGCCCTGCAAGGATGAAGGCTATTCCACCCACCTGATCGCCCGGGAAGCCTGCCGGATGATCCGGGAAAAGAATCCGGACAAGCCGCTGTTCCTTTACCTTCCGTTCAATGCCGTGCATGGCCCGTATCAGGTGCCTGACAAATACAGCGCGGCCTACCCGAACCTCAAGGGAATCCGCCGCACCTACGCCGGCATGTTGTCCGCGATGGACGAAGCCATCGGCCAGGTCCTCGCCGCCTTGGAGGAAAAAAAGATCCGTGACAACACGCTCATCATTTTCTCCAGCGACAACGGCGGCCCCTCGCCTGGCAGGATCACCTCCAATGGTCCTTTGCGCGCCGGCAAGGGCACCCTTTACGAAGGCGGCGTCCGCGTCTGCGCCTTTGCAAACTGGCCCGGCCGGATTCCCGCCGGCAAGACCATCGATGAACCGCTCCACGCCGTGGATTGGTACCCGACACTCCTGAAACTCACCGGCACCACCGTCCCGCAGAAGCTGCCGCTCGACGGCCTCGACATTTGGCCGGTGCTCACCGCGGGAGCCAAATCGCCCCACGAAGCCCTCATCCTCTGCGGCACCCGGCGCGGGGAAGCCGCCATCCGGATGGGCGATTGGAAATTGATCGTCGGCGGGGCGGCGAAGGCGAAGGGCGCGAAAGGAATCAAGACCGATCAATTGTACCACCTCGCGGAAGATATCGGTGAAACCCGGAATCTCGCCGCTGACAAGCCTGACAAGCACAAGGAGCTCCGGGCCAGATACGATGCGATGATGAAAACCGCCGCCCCGTCCGGCGAGGTCGCGGGTGAATTGAAGGAATAACCCCGAATCCCACCTGAAGCAATGAAGGCCCTTGGCATGGCGATCCCCAATCGCATTCCCGGAAATCCAACCCCGGCCACCGCGGCTTGGAGGAACCTTTTGTGGTGGGTTTTCCTCGCATGGACCTTGCCGGGCCTGCACGCGGAGCCGCGCCGTCCGGACATCCTCTTCATCGCCGTCGATGACTTGAACGATTGGATCTCCCCGCTCGGCGGGCATCCGCAGGCGCTCACGCCGAACTTCGACCGCCTCGCCCGCCAGAGCGTGCTCTTCACCAACGCGCATTGCATCGCGCCGTCCTGCGGCCCGGTGCGCGCCGCCATCCTGAGCGGCATCCCGCCCTGGAAGTCCGGACTCTATGACAACCGGCAGCCGCTGCGGGAGGTCATGCCGGACACCACCCTGATGCCGCGGCATTTTGCCAACCACGGCTACGACGCCGCGGGCGCGGGGAAAATCCTGCACTACGTGATCGATCCGCCGTCGTGGGACGATTACTTCCCGGACAAGTCGAAGGACCAGCCGCTGCCCTTCACGCTCTATCCCGCAAAGCGTCCGGTCTCGCTCCCGCGCGGCGGTCCGTGGCAATACCAGGAAACCGACTGGGGACCGCTCGACTGCACCGACGAGGAATTCGGCGGCGATCACGCCGTCACCGGGTGGGTCGCCGAGCGGCTGGCCGATCCGCCCGAGAAGCCCTTCTTCCTCGCCTGCGGCCTCTACCGACCGCACGAACCGTGGTTCGTCCCGAAGCCCTACTTCGCCCCGTTTCCACTCGATCAAATCCAGCGTCCGCCCGGCGACCTCGCCGGCGACCTCGACGACGTTCCGCCGGCAGGACGGGCGCTCGCCCGCAACCGGTATTTCCCGCACATCAACTGGCACGGCCAATGGCGCGCCGGCGTCCAGGGCTACCTCGCCTCGATCCATTTCGCCGACGCCATGCTCGGCCGCGTGCTCGACGCGTTGGAGAAATCGCCGCGCCGCGACAACACGATCGTGGTCCTGTGGGGCGATCACGGCTGGCACCTCGGCGAAAAGGAGCACTGGCAGAAATTCACCGGCTGGCGGGCCTGCACCCGCGTCCCCTTTTTCATCGCGGTGCCGCGGGGCTGCCCCGGCCTGCCCGCCGGCACCACGCCCGGCCGCTGCGACAAGCCCGTCTCGACCTTCGACACGTTCCGTACCCTGCTTGCCCTGACCGGCGTCGCCGACCGCCCGGCCGCTCCGGTCGAGGGCAACGACCTCACCCCCTTGCTGCGCGACCCGGACGCCGAATGGGGGCACCACGCCATCACCCAGCTCGGCCGGCCGGGGGACTTCGCCGTCTCCGGCGAGCGCTTCCGCTACCTCCGCTATCACGACGGCGGCGAGGAACTCTACGACATCGCCGCGGATCCCCACGAACACGTCAACCTGGCGACCAAAGCGGAACACGCCGCCACCCTCGGAGCCATGCGCCGGCTCGGCCCGAAGGACCCGAAACCCCTGATGTCGCGCTGAGGATCCTTTCCCGCTGGGCCTCCAACGCCGCCATCGTGGAACCCATGGAGCGGCAGAAGGCCCGGCAGCCCGCCCGCCACGCCGAACTGGATGCCCTCTTCGCCTCCCTCAAGCACCGCGCTTTCCGCGGGGAACTGTAGCCTCCCCCTTAATTCCGCGTTGTCCTTCGCCTCCTTCCCGCCAAACTGCCCCCATGTTCTCCCGCGTCCAAGCGCTCCGCTTCCGCTGCCTCCGGTCGGTGGATCAGGAACTTGGCCGCTTCATGACCCTCGTCGGCCCGAACGCCAGCGGCAAGACGACCTTTCTCGACGTGATCGCCTTGCTCGGCGATCTGATGCGGAACGGCGGCAAGGTCGCCGACACCGTGCTGGAGAGAAGCTCCGACTTCGAAAAGCTGCTGTGGATGGGCCAGGGCTCGTCGTTCCAACTCGCGGTCGAGGCCAATCTGCCCGACGAGGTCCGGGAGAAGATGTCCGAGGATCTGCAGCATTACACCAGGGTCCGCTACGAAGTGGAGATCGGCATGGACCGGGAGGAGAACCTGATCGTGCTGAACCACGAGGCCCTGTGGCTGCTCAATGGGATGGAGCGTCCGGCAGTCCGGCATCCCGAGCTTTTTCCCAGTCCGCCGGAATCACCGGAAACTCTCTTTTTGAAACGGGGTTCCACGCACCGGAAACTCATTGTTTCCAACCAACCGGGCGGCAACGCGAACTACTACGCGGACGGTCGGAAGACCTACAACCCGTCCTTCCGCCTCGGCCGCGAAACCTCCGCCCTCGCGAACATCCCTGCCGACCGCGACAGTTTCCACGCCGCCCCATGGTTCCGCGCGCTGTTGATCGATGGCATCCAAAGCCTGACCCTCAACAGCCATAAGATCCGGCAGCCCAGCCCACCCGGACTAGGCAAACGCTTTCAGCCGGATGGATCGAACCTGCCCTGGGTGATCGCGGAGCTGCGGAAGGACAAGGAGCGTTTCGAGGAATGGCTGGCCCATGTCCGCACGGCGCTGCCGGACATCGAGGACATTGAAACCATCGAGCGGCCCGAAGACCGCCACCGCTACCTGCTCATCCGCTACGCGGGCGGCGCGGAAGTGCCTTCCTGGCTGGCATCCGACGGCACGCTGCGGCTGCTCGCCTTGACCGTGCCCGCGTATCTGCCCGGTCTCGATGGCGTCTTCCTGATCGAGGAACCCGAGAACGGCATCCATCCGCGGGCGATCGAAACGGTGCTCCAATCGCTGTCCTCGATCTACGACGGCCAGGTCCTGCTCGCCACCCACAGTCCGGTCGCGCTGAACATGCTCGATCCCAAGGAGGTCCTGTGTTTTGCGAAGGATGCGACGGGAGCCACCGATATTGTCGCCGGCAACCTCCACCCCGCGCTCCGCAACTGGAAGCAGGGGGAGCCGGACTTCGGGGTCTTGTTCGCGGCGGGAATCCTGAGCTGAAGCCGCCATGAAAGACCTCCTCCTGCTGGTGGCCGACAAGAGCATGCAGTTCTCCCTGCAAGGCGCGTTGGACCGCCCGCGGCGCCTCGGAATCCGTCCGATCATCTTTGATTTCCGCCAGCATCCCGGCCGCGACGGTGGGGCCCGGACCAGCGGAGCGCGGATTCTGGCTCTGGAGCGCCAGCGCTTTTCCCACGCGCTCCTCGTGCTCGATCATGAAGGCAGCGGCAGCGGGGAGACGCCCGAAGAACTCGAGCGGCGTCTGGATGAGGAACTCGCGGCAACCTGGGGAGGGAACGCGAAAGCGATCGTGATCGCCCCGGAACTGGATGTCTGGATGTGGGGGAGCGACAACTTGCTTTCCGAGATCCTGAAGTGGAGGGAAGCGGAGCCTCTGCGTTCCTGGCTATCATCACGCGGATTCACCTTCCATGCGGACGGAAAGCCCCTCCGCCCGAAGGAGGCGCTGGAGGCCCTCCTGCCGGTCTGCAAGCGCCCCCGGTCCGCGGCGCTTTACCAGGAGATCGCAAAGAGAATCAGCCTCAGCCGATGCACGGATCCCGCGTTCCTGAGGCTCCACGTGCAGCTTCAGAAATGGTTCTCAGGGAAATAGGATCTCCGTGGATTTTGAAGGTTTTCCACCGAGGTCCGCCACCTGCCATCCGTTTCGGGGCGCTCTTTGGGTGCTTTCGCGCACTGTCGAGGCTCGGGGTTGAAATCCGGAGTTCGCGAATCGCATCTATTATTCAAAACCATCAGGTCATGATGGAGGCGGAGGAGGGAATCGAACCCTCGAATAGCGGTTTTGCAAACCGATGCCTTACCACTTGGCTACTCCGCCGTGACGCCCTGTGTCGCGGGGCCGATTCCCTACGCTCCCGGGCGGGGGCTGTCAATGCCCGGGTTTTCTTCCGGTAGGTCCGGCGCATGCCGGCGGGGGCGGCTTGCCGCGGCGGGGGGGGCGGTGGAAATTCGCCGGATTACGGGCGGGACGAGGGCCGGGATGCCGACGTAGGGTCGCGGTGATGAAACTCACGATCCTAGCATGGCTGGCCTGTCTCGCGGCAGGGACCGCGGCGGAAAAGCCGAACTTGTTGGTGATTCTGGCCGACGACATGGGCTGGTCGGACCTCGGTTGCCAGGGATCGGAGATCGCGACGCCGAACCTCGACCGGCTGGCCGCGGAGGGAACGAGTTTCCGCCAGTTCTACAATGCCGCCCGCTGCTGTCCGACCCGCGCCTCCCTGCTGACCGGACTTTACCCGCACGAGGCGGGAATGGGGGGCATGGTGGTGAACCGGCCGGGGCCGGCGACCGGGCCGTACCAGGGTTACCTGAACGACAGTTGCACCACTTTGGCCGAGGCGCTCAAGCCGGCCGGCTACCGGTCCTATCATGCCGGCAAATGGCACGTCGGCGAGTTCCGCCCGCAGTGGCCGGTCGACCGCGGCTTCGACCGCGCCTACGGGCTGATCTCCGGGGGGATGAACTACTATGACATTCGTAAGTGCAAGGCGCCGGGACTGGAGCGGGTGTTCGCGCGCGACGGCGAGCGGATCGTGCCGGAGGCGGACGGCTTCTACGCGACGGAGGCCTTCACCACGGCGGCCACCGGGTTCCTCGAGGAACACCGGAAGGATCACGCGGACCGGCCGTGGTTCCTCTATCTCGCCTACACCGCGCCGCACTGGCCGCTGCATGCCCCGGAGGAGATCGTGAGGAAATACGAGGAGCGCTACCGGGCGGGCTGGCAGCCGGTGCGCGAGGCCCGCCACCGCAGGCAGCTCGCGACCGGCGCGATTCCCGCCGGCACCCCGCTCAGTCCGGCCGACGGGGCGGCGTGGGACAAGCTGCCGGAAGAGAAGAAGGCGGCGATGGCGCGCAAGATGGCGGTCTACGCCGCGATGACCGAAGTGATGGACTCCGAGATCGGGCGTTTGCGGGCCTCGCTCGAGAAAGCGGGCGAGCTGGAGAACACCCTGATCCTCTTCCTCTCGGACAACGGTGCCTGCGCCGAAGGCGGACCGCTGGGGGCCAACATGCGGCCGGATCTCAAGGGGCCGGTCGGGACGGTGGATTCCTACCACAGCTACGGCGGGTCCTGGTCGAATGTCTCCAACACGCCGTTCCGCCGCCACAAGTCGCACACCCACGAGGGCGGGATCCGCACGCCGTGCCTGGTCCGCTGGCCGGCGGGGCTGAAGGTGCCGGCCGGCTCGCGGGTCGACGCGGTGGGGCATGTGACCGACCTGATGCCGACCTTTTGCGAGATCGCGGGGGTCAAGCCGCCGGCCGGGCTTGCCGGCAAGTCGCTGCTGCCGGTCCTGCGCGGCGAGGGCACGGCGGGTCCGCGCGTGCTGGGGTGGGAGCATTTCGGGGCGGCGGCGTGGCGCGACGGGGACTGGAAGCTGGTGCGGAAGGGACCCCAGGCCGGGTGGGAGCTTTACGACCTCGCGAAGGATCCCTGCGAACTCGCCGATCTCGCGGCGACCGACGCAAAGAGGGCCGCGGCGCTGGCCGCGGCGTGGGGGAAATGGGCGGCGGCGGTCGGGGTGAAGTAAGGCGCGAGACGTCGGCGACGATCCGAGTGGCGTCGCGGCCGCACTCGTGATCGCGGAAGCGGACCGCCGCGGGCCCGGCGCCCGATCAACCGCCGGGCGGCAGTTCCACGATGCGGTAGTAGCGTTGCGCGACGGCGCGCGGATGGCTGGCGGTTTTCGGCGGGCCGTCGTCCACCCATTGGACCCGGTTGGCGGGAGCGGTGACCGCGGGTTCCACCTGATGCCATGAAGTCATGTCATCGGAATACTGGATGGCATAGCGGCGTCCGAACTCCGCGTTCCATTCGATCAGCTTGCCGCCATCGGGCTGCGGAAAGGGTCCCCGGATGGCGAACCCCGTGTCCTGGACCGGTGGCCGCGGCACGGGCTCCGGCAGGATCTCGACGAGGTAGCCCGGCGCGAGCGTCGCGCGCCGCAGGGAATCGAAAATCTCGATCGTCAAGGTCACCTCGCCGGTGGCGGCGGCGACGCCCTGGTTGAACTCGAGATAGGGAAGCAGCACCGGCGGGTCGCCGATGGTGGCGGAGCCGGTGGCGTTGTGAACCCGGGCTCCGGCCGGCAGTCCGGTCACGTAAACCCGCAGCGCCGGGGCGCTGGCGGGATTCAGGTTGGCAAGGGTGATGCGGCCGGTCACGAGACCGGTCTGGCGGCGGATCGCCCGGTCCGTGGTGTCGACGCGGATCGCGGCGGCGGTCACCACCGGGAGCGATGCCAGCGCGGTGTCGTCGTCGAAGGGCGCGATCAAGGGCTGGTTGGCGGACACGGCGGTCATGCGGAAGCTCGCGGTCGCGCCCGCCGCGGTGACGCCGCTGATCCGTGCTTCGATCCGCAGTTCCGCGCTGGCGCCTTCGGCGAGGTCGAGCAGCCAGGTTCCCGGCGACGATGCCACATCGCCGGTGGTCGCCGTTCTGCCGGTCACGACCAGGCTGCCGGCGTCGCTGGCCGCCAGTTCGGCGACTCGCAGGCCGGTCACCCGGCTCGGCCCGCGGTTGGTCACGGTGACCCGGAACGCCTCGCGGGCGGGGGCTCCGGAGATGAGCGATTCGCGCAGCGCGGCGACCGCCACCGCGACGTCGGATTCTTCCTCGACCACGAGGCGGACCGTGGCCGGCGCGCTGCGGTTGTTAGATGCCTGGCGGTCGTCGGCGAGATAAGTGAAGGCATCTCCGCCGAAGTAGTCCTTGGCCGGCGTGTAAACAAAGCTGCCGTCGGCGGCGAGGGCCAGTTGACCGTGCGCGGGGGGCGTGACGAGCAGGGCGCTGAGGTTCGCGACCCCGCCGCCGGTCTCGGGATCGGTGTCGTTGACCAGGACGCCGGTCGCGGCGGGGACCTGGAGCGTCCCGTCTTCCGCCACCCGGTACGGGCCGTCATCCACGGCGACCGGGGGCTTGTTCTGGATCTCGAAGGCGCCGGCCTCGATCCGGTTCACGACCCGCGGGAAGCCGCTGCCGCGCTGGTCGAACTGCAGCAAGGAGGCGCCGCCGGGAGGAACGAACGCGGGATTGCCGGCCGCGACCGCCGGGGAGTCGGGCAGGACCTCGCGGGTCGCCACGATGCCGCCGTTGTCGGCGAGCGGCGCGAGCCGCGGATCGGTCACGTTGCGGCGATCGCCGGACGAGGTGAAGGCCGCGGTGTCACCCGACCCGACGACGTTCCAGCCGCGGCTGGTGAAGCCGTTGTTGGTCCCCGTGTTGGACAGCCTGAAGTCGGCGTTGGCATTGCCCGCGACGAGACAGTGGCCGGATGCCACGGTCGATGCGATGCCGCCCGCCTTGACGACCCCGCCCGCCCGTCCCGTGGCGGCCGAGTTCCCGGCGATCGTGCAATGACTGAAAGTGACGTTCCCGAGGCCCGCGCCACTGCTCGTGGCGAAACAAGCGCCGCCCTCCGCCGTGTTTCCTGCCACCGCGTTGTCGCTGAGGGTGCATTGCTCGAGCAGGCAGCCCGTGCTACCCAGCGCGATGCCCCCGCCGTTCGCGCCGTCGAGTTGGGTGGAGTTGCGGGAGAGGGTGCAGCGGCGCAATTCGGAGCTCCCGAATGAAAGGAAGATCCCGCCGCCGTTTCCGCCGCGGACCGAGTTGGAATCGATCACCGTGTCGGTCATCCGCAGGGTCGAGCTCCCCGCAAGAATCCCGCCGCCCCCGCCGAAGTTGCCGGTGGTCCGGTTGCGCAGGATCCGGCAGCGCTCGATCGTGCCGGTTCCGGATCCCAGCAGGATCCCGCCCCCCTGGCTGAAGATTCCGGCGACGACATTGTCGCTCACCTCGGAGTCGAACATCAGCAGGGTCGCGGCGTCGGCGTTGATGCCTCCGCCATTGCCTTCGCCGCTCACCTGGTTGCCATCGATCCGGCATCGCTCCAGCCGCAAGGTGCCGTTCCGGCTGAGAATCCCGCCACCGCCGAGGGTAACGAACCCGGCGACGATGCATGAGGTGACCCGGCAGTCGGCGAGCGTGAGGTTCTCGGTGTTGAGGATCCCGCCGCCGCCGCTGGCGAGGCCCTGGATCCCGTCGCGGACGGTCAAGCCGCGCAGGGTGACGACCTTGGCCGCCCCGGTCGCGTTCTCGATCCGGAAAACCCGCGACTCGCCGGCTTCGACCGTGCTGTCGCCGTCCGAGCCGCCGGAAAGCGCAAGGAGGTCGCGGCCGGGACCGACGATTTCCAGCGGCTGGCTGACCAGCAGTTCGCTGCCCCCCAGCGGGATGACTTTCGGAGTGGCGGGATCGTGGAAATCGACGCTGCCTCCGCTCCCGTTCGAGAAGGTGATGACGCTGCCGTCCGCGTTCGCGTTCGCGCTTTCGATGGCTTGCCTGAGAGAGCCTGCGCCGGAGGGATTCAGGTTGCTCACCTGGAAGGCCGACTGGGCGGAAGCGCACGCGGCGCTGAGGATCAACAGGGGGGCGAAGAGCTTCATTGCCTGAGCGCTATCGGGGATCGCAGCGGCTGTCGAGGAGTGTTCAAGCGGGACCTTTGGAGCGCGAACCCATCCACACCACGGTCTCTGTGAATCCGCGCAGGGCCGACCCCATTTGATGCCCTGCATTTGTTGCTGGCGGGAAGCTCCTGAAACAGCCGTTGGGCCGGACCGGAGGGCGGGGAAAAGGGAGGCACGGTGAGACACCGAGTGGAAGCGAATGCTTCAGCGTTTTGTGACGAAATCCGCGAGCTTCAGCTTGCCCAACCAGGGCTGAAGCATGCGGGTGGAGGCAGCTCCGCCGAGTGTCGGATTGGTGTTGCTCTTGTACCACATCGCCCCGGCAATCGCGTCGGGTCGGTTGGGATCGCCGATGACGATCGGAAATCCGCTCCAGCCTCCGATCGCCCTGCCTTGAGGGACGCGGACCCATGAGTTGACGGCTTCGTCCTGGCGAATGGTGACCGGAATCCAGCCACCCTCGCCGGTGAACAAGCGGCCTTGGGCTTCGACCCCTTGCCAGAGCTGAAAGAGCGGTCCTTCGTAGCCGGATACGACCAAAAACGAACCATCGTGCTTGGCGGCCTCAGGCATGGACCCCGAGCGGATGACGCCAACGATCTGATACTTGGGATTCGGGTCGCCGGGGGCGTAGAGCCAATCACTTGCCGGACTGACGTGGTCGCTGGTGAGCCATGCGGTGAGTTTGCCCTGCCGGGCGACCGGGTAATGCCGCAGAGGGCGGCTGCTGGTGTCCTGCGGGTGATGGGAGAGAAAATACGAGGGCGTCGTTTGGCTGCCACAGGAGACCAGCAGGATGCCGAAAGCGACAAACGATCCCAGCTTCATGAGATTCCTCATGGGCAGGAAACCGCTGCTAGGGATTTGCTTTTGGCGGGGAGTTCCTGAAACAGCCGTCGGGCCGGACCTGAGGGCGGGGAAAAGGGGGGTGCGGGAGAAAAGGGGGTTGCGGGAGAAAAGGGGGCGGAAGAGGTGCTTCGGTGTGTCGGCGGGCGGTGTTTCGGAAAAAAATGACGCTAGGCCAAGCCGGGATCTGGCGAGTTTGGGAGCTTTTGGCGGGGAAGTCACTGGCCTCTCTCGTAGCTTCCCGTTCCGCGTTGCCAAGATCGTTTTTGGCAGCGGCCTTTTGGTAGCCCGGGATTTTTCAGAGGGCCGGGCAGATTTGAATTGGAGGTGATCAGGGCCTAACAGATTCAAAATTTCAGGACAGCCCCTCGGAGCGCAGCCGCCGGGGTGGCTAGCTCGTCCCCGGCAACTCCGGACTTCGGTAGTGGAGTCCCCTTGGGACGTCGATTCCCATCGTGTGTGGCGTCACGCCGGCACGTCAAGGAGCGCTGGCGTCACGTCGGCAAGCTCTGGAATCGTCCGCTTCTCCGCGCCCTTCGGTTCCCGCGGCAGCGTCCGGTATCCGCCGGCCATGCTCGTCCGGCTGCCGGTTCTGGTGGACAATTCTAGGCGACGCTCTAACAGCTTTCTGAAGCGATGGCTCGAAGGCGTGTAAAACTCGTCCTCGACGAGCCCGATCTCACGGATCAGGCGGTCGACCTCTGCGGGTGAAGTCTCGAAGTAGCAGGTGTCGGAATAGTCGGCGATGCCGCCACCACGGAGCCAGGCTGAAGATGCCCAACCAGATGAAGAGCAAGGAACCTCGCGACGCGGGTTCATCATTGGAGGAAGGTCCCGGGGCTCACGTGAAACTCCACGCGTCCATGTCGAAGACGACGGTGACGTCTTCGGGCAGGGTGGTCTTTTGCAGGACCTGCTGGACGTGCCGGGTCAGCGGGCGGGCGTTCTTGCTGCGCAGCATCAGCTGGAAGCGGAACTGGCCGTGCGAGCGGACCAGCGGGCTGGGCATCGGCTCGCCCATGATGATGCCTTTCGGGCAGTCCTCGCCGAGGCGGCGGAACAGGGTCTGCAGGGTGAACTCGGCGCGCCGCTCGTGGGTCGAGCGGCTTGTTAGAACGGCGCAGTGGGCGAAGGGCGGGTAGGCGAACTGGCGGCGGAACTCGAGCTCCTGCTCGGCGAAGCCGTCGAAGTCGTGGTGGCGCGCGAACTGGATCGACGGCGAGTGCGGGGTGAAGGTCTGCACGATGACCTCGCCCTCGAGCTCGCCGCGGCCGGCGCGGCCGGCGACCTGGGTGAGCAGCTGGAAGGTGCGCTCGCCGGCGCGGAAGTCGGGGACGTGGAGGCCGATGTCGGCATTGAGGATGCCGACCAGGGTGACGTTGGGGAAATGCAGGCCCTTGGCGATCATCTGGGTGCCGATCAGCACGTCGATCTTGCGGGCCTGGAAGGCGTTGAGCAGGTCGCGCAGGGCGTTCTTCTTGCGCATCGCGTCGGCATCGATGCGGGCGATCTTCGCTGAGGGCAGGAACTTGGCGAGGACCTCCTCGACCTTCTGGGTGCCGAAGCCTTGCAGCGCGATCGCCGGGTCGCGGCACTCCGGGCACTTGCGCGGGACCACGGCCTGGTGGCCGCAGACGTGGCAGCACAGGCGCTCGTCCTCGCGGTGGTAGGTCAGCGCGACGGCGCAGTGCGGGCACATGCAGACGTGGCCGCAGGACGGGCACTGGAGCGAGCGGGCGAAGCCGCGGCGGTTGAGGAAGAGGATCGACTGCTCGTTCTTGGCGATGCGCTGTTCAAGGGCGGCGCGCAGGCGGTCGGAGAGGATGGCCATGCCGCCCTTGTGCTTTTTCGACTCCAGCCGCATGTCGAGGATGCGGATCAGCGGCAAGGACTGGCCGTCGGCGCGCTTGAGCAGGCGGACGAGCTGGTACTTGCCGTCGAGGGTGTTTTGAAAGGACTCGAGCGAGGGCGTGGCGGAGCCGAGGACGATGGTGCAGCCTTCGAGGTGGGCGCGCAGCACCGCGACATCGCGGCCGTGGTAGCGGGGGACCTGGTCCTGCTTGTAGGTGTTCTCGTGTTCCTCATCGACGAGGATCAGCCCGAGGTCCGGCAGCGGGGCGAAGACGGCGGAGCGGGCGCCGATCACGATGCGGGCGATGCCTTTGCGGATGCGGTGCCACTCGTCGAAGCGCTCGCCCTGGGAGAGGTTGGAGTGGAGCACGGCGACCTGTTCCTGGATGCCGGCGAAGCGGGCGCGGAAGCGGCGGACGGTCTGGGGTGTTAGAGAGATCTCGGGAACGAGGACGAGGACGGTTTTGCCGAGGTCGAGGGTGGCGCGGGCGGCCTGGAGATAGACTTCGGTTTTGCCGGAGCCGGTGACGCCGTGAAGGAGGATGGGAGATGGTGGATTGCCGATTGAGGATTGAGGATTGTCGATTGTGGATTGTTGATTGCCGATTGTTGATTGGTGGAGGGAGGCCAGGACAACTTCGAGGGCGGCGGCTTGTTCGTCGTTGAGGGCGAGCGGGGTGTCGGGGAGGATTTCCTCGATGCCGTCGGCTTCGGGGTCGCGGCGGACTTCCTCTTCGATCAGGCGGACGAGGCCTTGCTTGACCAGGGATTTGACGGAGGCGGAGGCACCGTCGCCGAGGTCGGCGAGGGGCATCTTGTTCTCCGGCGCGTGGGAGAGCAGGGCGAGGATGGCGGACTGCTTGGGCGCGCGCTTGTCGAGCTTGGCGAGGAGTTCGGGCGGGGGGGGGGCGTCGAGGATGGCGAACTTGCGGACCTTGGCGGAGTTGTCCTCGGTGCGGACGGCTTCGGGCAGCAGGGCGCGGATGACGCTTTCAATACTACATCCGTAGTAGTTTGCGATCCAGCGGCCGGCTTCGAGCAGCTTGGCGGTGATCAGCGGCTCGGGATCGCTCAGCGAGTGGAGCGGGCGCAGGGCGAAGCCGAGGTCCTCGGAGGTGACGAGGTCGAGCACGGTGCCCTGGGACAGCTTGTTGCGCAGCGGGACGCGGACGCGGCAGCCGGGTACGACCGGCAGGCCATCGGGGATGGCGTAGTCGAAGACGAGCTCGGAAGGGCCGTCGATCAGGACGCGGGCGGCGGGCATCGGGTGGCGGAGGTTCTAGACCGGGCCGGTGGAGGAGGGAACCGCCAAGACGCCAAGTGCGCCAAGTTTCAGCGATAACGGGTCCCGCGGGGAATGGTCACCTGTCCGGTATCAGTCACTTTCATGTCGGAACGCTACGATCCGCCGGAGAATGGGTCAAGCGAGGCCGGTGGAGCGCAAGGCATGGGCCTCCTTCGAACTTTGCGGGATTGCCACGGCGCGACCGATTGGCAAGGGTGGCGGCCGCGTGAACGCCCCGAACGAAAAACTTTTGCACCCCGCCATGATCTCTCCCCGCCACCCGTTTCGTCCCTTCGGCATCGCCGCGCTTTGGGTTTTCCTGTTTGCCTCGCCCGGCGCTTTTGCGGAGGAACCGGCACCCGCGCGAACAAAGGGAAAGCAGGCCGTTTCGCCGGCGGAATACGCCCGGTGGGAGTCCTTGCGCGCCGACCCCCGGAATCTGTCCGAAGACGGCCGTTGGCTGGCCTACCTGGTGTCGCGCGTCGACAAGACGCAATCGCTCCACCTCCTCGACCTCGGGAGCCGCAAGAAGTCGAAGCCGGTCGCCTCATACCCGCAGGGCGGAGATCCGGTCTTCAGCAAGGACAGCCAATGGCTGGCGGTGTCCATCGGCAAGAGTCCGGAGGAGATCAGGAAACTGGAAAAAGCTCCGCCCGGCGCGGCCAAGCCGCCCGGCGGCCGGGTCGTCCAATTGCGCCGGCTCAAGGATGGCGAGACGACCGAGCTCAAGTCCGTGCTTTCCCTCCGTTTCAGCGGGGACAGCCGCTTTGCCGCCATCGAGATCGAGGGCGTCCCGGCTCCGGACCAGAAGGCCGGCCGCGTTCTCATCGTCCGCGACCTGCGGAACGGCACCGACACCACCTTCGGCAACATCGCGCAGCACGCCTGGAGCGATCGCGGTTCCCTGCTCGCCATGGTGGTTGATTCCCCGGATATCAGCAACACCCTCCAGGTCTTCGAACCGGGCCGCGGCGTGCTGCGGACCCTGGACTCGAGCCCGCAGGACTACGGCTCGATGCGCTGGCGCGAGGACGCCATGGATCTGGTGGTTTCCCGCGAGATGAAGCATGGCAAGGGTGAGGACGTTTCCCATGTCCTGCTGGCTTGGCGCGGTCTGGAAGACGTGAGGAAGAGGGCGGCGAAGGCGGCGAGGATCTTTGACCCTGCCAAGGAGAAGACGTTTCCCGAAACCCTGCATGTCGCGTCGGGAACTCCCTCCTGGACCGAGGACGGCCGGGGAGTGCTGGTGGATTTGAAGGAATGGAAGAACCGGCCAAAGGTGGTCGCGGGGGAAGCCAAGGGTGAGGCCAAGGGTGAGGCCAAGGGTGAGGCCAAGGGTGAAGTTAAGGGCAAAGCCAAGGGCAAGGCCAAGGGTGGTCCCGACCCACAGGCGAAAGCCCCGGCTACCCCGCCGGAAACTCCCGCCGCCAAGACCCTCAGGGAATCCCTGGAGGCGGATTCCAACGTCGAGGTCTGGCACGCGAGGGATGCCGAGATCATGCCGCTGCAGAAAAAGCAGGCGGCGATGGAGGAAAACAAGAGCCGGCAAGCCCTCTGGTGGCCGGAGGAGAACAAGCTCGTCCAGCTGGGCAACGATCTCACCGAGGAAATCCGCATGATGCGGGCCGGCAACCATGCCATCGGTCTCGACCGCACGCCGCATGAGCGGACCGCCATGTTCGGGCCCCGCCTGAACGATATCTACCGGATCGATCTCTCCAACGGGGAACGCAAGCGGCTGCTGGAGGGAGTGGAGTATTTCCTCCAACCGAGTCCGGACGGCAAACACCTGCTCTTCGTTCGCGGCGGCGACATCTGGTCCTGCGAGGTGGGGAGCGGACAGGAGCGGAACCTGACCGGCGAACTGGAATCCGCGTTCACCAATCAGGAGGACGATTCCCTGGCCAAGGAAAAGCGGCCCTACGGACCGGGCCAGTGGCTCGCCGACAGTTCGGCCGTGCTGCTGGACGACCGTTTCGACGTGTGGCTCGTGAAGCCGGACGGATCCGGTGCGCGCAGGCTCACCGACGGGCGCGGCGAGATGATCCGCCACCGGATCTCCGACGCGGGCCTTACCCCCGAGGACGAAGGCCTGCTCGACTCCGGGCGGCCCTTGTTCCTCGCGCTTTATGGCGAGCGCAGCAAGAAATCCGGCTACGCCCGGATCCCGCGGGGATGGGCAACTTCGACGGCCCCGCCCGAGGTGTTGATCTGGGAGGATCAGCACGTCAGCGAGCTCCATCGGGCCGGGAAGAACGGCGACGGGTTCGTTTACCGCAAGGAATCCTTCCGGGATTCGCCCGATCTGTTCCTGACCGGCCGCGACTTCGCGAAGTCCGAGGCGCTTACCCGGACCAACCCGTTCCAGAAGAAGTTCCGCTGGGGTCGCTCGGAACTGGTGAACTATGTCAATGAGAGCGGTGTGGAGCTCCAGGGGGCGCTCATCTATCCGGCGAACTATCGCAAAGGCCGGAAATACCCGATGGTCACCTACATCTACGAGCGTCTCTCGCAGAATCTCCACCGCTATGTGGTTCCCAGCGAGACCCATCCCTACAACCCGGCGGTCTTTTCGGCGCAGGGTTACTTCGTTTTCATGCCGGACATCGTTTACCGGCCGCAGGAGCCGGGTCCATCCGCCGTGGAATGCATCGTTCCCGGCGTCAAGGCCGTGCTCGCCACCGGCATGGTGGATCCCGCCAAGGTCGCCCTGATCGGTCATTCGTGGGGTGCCTACCAGACCGCGTTCACCGTCACCCGGAGCGATCTTTTCGCCGCCGGCGTGGCGGGCGCGCCGCTCACCAACATGATGAGCATGTCGATGCAGGTCTACTGGAATTCGGGCGACACCAACGCCCGGATCTTCAGCACCTCGCAGGGCCGCATGGACAAGCCGTTCTGGCGGGATGTCGACAACTACGTCCGCAATTCACCCATCAACGGCATGGACCATCTGAAAACCCCGCTGCTGGTGGCCTTCGGGGACAAGGACGGAGCGGTTGATTTCAGCCAGGGGGTGGAGCTGTACAACGCCGCGCGGCGGGCGGAGAAGGATAACTTCGTGATGCTGGTTTATCCCGGGGAAAACCACGGGCTGAGGCGGGAGGAGAACATGGTGGACTATCACCACCGCATCCTCGAATGGCTCGCGCATTACCTGAAAGGCGTCGAGGCTCCCCGCTGGATCGCCGAGGGACAGACCTTTCTGGAGCGCAAGGCGGAACTGGACGCCCGGAAGAAGGCCCGCGGAACGGAGGGGAAGCCGGAGTGAGGAATCCGTGCGGCTAGCGGGGTTGGCTGCCCCGCAGGAGGGCGGGGACGGCCGCGGGGGACCTTTCCGGCTGGGATGGGCGGACGGCTTGAGGGGACCGTTCGGGCCGGTCTGAAGACCGGCGCTCCCGGCTTCCGCCCCGCAGGGGACCGGGGGCGCGGAGGCTCCGCCCCGCAGCAGGACGGGGACGGCCGCGGGTAGTCCCGCATCTGGCGACGGCGGGGAGAGGGTCGTCGTCGCCGCGCGTTTTCGAGCCGGGTTTCCTGCAACCCTTACATCGGAGTTAACAAATCACTTCTCGCGGCCGATCTTTTCTCGCCTGCCCGCCCTGACGCGAAGTGACAGCCTGGCAATGTTTCCTTGACGCGAATTTCGGGGTCACTCACTACTTGTAACCTCCTGAAAACCCAAGGTTGAATGAAAAACAAATCCAATCCGTATCTTCGCGGCACCCTGCTCACCGCCGTCATCACCTGCGGCCAGGCGGCCCATGCCGTCTCCGCCACGTGGAACGGCACCACCGACGCGCAGTGGGCCACCGCCACCAACTGGTCCGCCAGCCCCGTCCCCGGCGGCGGCGACACCGCCACCTTCGCCAACGCCGGGGGTGCCGTCGATGTCATCGGCCTCGGCGGCGGCGTGACCGTCGAGTCGCTGCTTTTCGACACCAGCCTTGCGGCCGCCTACACCATCGGCTCGGGTGCCGTGAATAGCCAGACGCTGACTTTGAACAACGGCGGCGCGATCACGCTCAATTCCACCGTCATCAGGAACCAGATCGTCAATACCGCGGTCATCCTCGGCACGGACGGCAGCACGCAGGGCTTCACCCTGACCAACCAAAGCACCACGCCCGCCATCAGCCTCACGCTTGCCGGCACCGTCAGCGGTTCCGCCGGCGCGGGCATCAAAACCCTCGGCGTCGCGGGCAGCGCCGCGACCCGGCTCACCGGAGTCGTCGCCAACGGCAGCGGTGGCACCCTCGCCATCGCCAAATCCGGCGCCGGTCAACTGACCCTGCTCGGCATCAACACCTTCACGGGCGGCATCACCTTGGGAGCCAGCGCCGGGACGGTCCTGGCCGAGGTCAGCAACACCAAAAACGGCCTGGGCACCGGCCCGGTGGTCATCGCCACGGGGTCAACGGTTCAGTTGAACATCATCACCACGACCAATGTCACTCCCAACATCGCGAACGTCTTCACCGGCACGGGCCTGCTGAAGCTGAATTTCGCCGCGGGCACCACCGCCCGCAACACCAACATGGGGAACACGGGCGGCTTCACGGGCACCATCCAGCTTTCCGCCGCGGGGGCCACCGGCGACAAATGGAACGTCAACAACGGCCTGAACACCAGCGCCCCGGTGCTCATCGACAGCGGCGCCCAGCTGTTTCTCAACTCGGCTCCCGCGACGTTTTCCGGCGGGATCACCTTCACCGGCACGGGCAACAGCGAGAACCGCGGCGCCATCCGCCTCACCAACAACTTGAACGCCAATCTCACCGTGGCCGGCAGCGGCGCGACGATCGGCACCGAAGGGGGCACCCTCACCGGCAATATAAGCGCCAACGGCGACGCCTCCGACCAGACCCTCACTTTCGCCGGTGCCGGCAACGGCAACGGCACCATCGCGGGGGTGATCAGCAACGGCGCCGGCCAACTGATCCTGACCAAAGCCGCCACCGGCAACGTCACCCTCACCGGCACCAACACCTACACCGGGGCGACCAACGTCACCGCCGGCGTCCTGACCCTCGCGAAGAGCAACACCCTCAGCCAGTACGACAATGTCGTCGTTTCCGGAGGTGCCACCCTCGCGGTGGTGACCGGCGACGGCACCACCGGCTGGAGCGCGGCGCAAATCGACGCCCTGAGCATCGCCGGGGTGACCCCGCTCACCATCGACGCCCGGATCGGGCTTGACACCAACCTCGGCAACTTCACCTACGGCTCGCTGATCGACGGGCCCTATGCCGTGAACAAGCTGGGTGCCAACTCGCTCACCTTCACCGCCGCCAACACCTATGCCGGCACGACCTACGCGACCGGCGGCACCCTGGTGGCCGCGGATCCCGGGGCCTTCGGCGCGGCCGGGAAAACCCTCACCTGGGCCGGCGGCACCGTGGATTTCGCCACCGACACCCCGGTCAACGTTTACCTCGGCCTTCTGGGCACCGGTGCCACCGGCACGGTGCTCGTGAACCGCGCCACCCCCGGTGCGGCGATCACCCACACGCTGGGAGTCTCCACCTTTGGCAACGGCACGCTCAACGTGCAGGCCGGTTCCAACGTGACCAGCGGCAATGCGGTGCTCGTCTTCCAAGGCATCAATCTCAACGCCGGTGCGGCGGGCACTGCGACCCTCAATCCCACCACCGCCGACCTCGCCCTCACCGGCCCGATCAATATCGCCGCGAACAACTTCGCCAAAACGCTCGGTCTCGGCGGCACCAGCACCGGCAACGTGGTCTCGGGGGTGATTTCCGATGGCGTCACCGCCAGCTTCGTCTCCGTCGCCAAATCCAACAGCGGCACCTGGACGCTCTCCGCGGCCAACACCTACAGCGGCAACACCACCGTCGCCGGGGGCACGCTGACCCTCGACTACAGCACGGAGGACAACAGCAAGCTGGCCGACGCCGGGATCCTCAACCTGAGCGGCGGCACCCTCAACTTGTCCGGCGGCAGCCATGTCGAAACCGTCCTTTCCACCACCCTGGCCGCCAACACCAGTTCCAACGTCACCGCCGCTCCCGGCGCGCCGCGGATCCACCTGAACTCGATCACCTCCAACAGCGGGGCCAGGGTCAATTTCTCCAGCGATGGAATCGCCACCACCGACACTCCCAACACCAATGGCATCCTCGGTCCCTGGGCGACCGTCGGGGGGGGCGACTGGGCGACCAATTCGACCAACGCCGACGATGGTCCGATCACCACCTACACCGGGTACACGCTCTCGTCGGTCGCCGGCAACACGGCGGCCAACTACCTGGACAAGAACGTCAGCGTGGACAGCAGCCCGACCCTCGACCTCGGGGCCAGCCCCAACAGCCTGCGCTTCGCCACCGCAGGTGCCAACACCCTCACCCTCACCGGGATCAACACCCTCAACACCGGGGGCATTCTCGTCACCAGCGCCGTCGGTGCCAACCCCATCCTCATCACCGGCGGTTCGCTGACCGGGGCCTCGGGCGGCGATTTGAGCATCACCCAGAACAACCCCGCCGGCAGCCTGACCATCGCTTCGATCATCGAAGACAACGGCATCACCAACCTCGTCAAATCCGGTCCGGGCACCGCCATCCTTAGCGGTGACAACACCTACACCGGTAACACCACCGTGGCCGGCGGCACGCTGACCTTGTCCGGCGCGAAGTCCGGGGTCTCGGGGACCATCACCGTTTCCACCATCGGTGGTATCGCCGCCACGCTGAACCTCGAAAACGGCGATTATGCGCTGGGGACGAGGGACTTCCGGGTGGGTTCGGCGGTTCCGACCCCCGCCACCGGCACGGTCAACCAGAGCGGTGGTTCGGTCAGTTTCCTCGGTGCCGGCAACGGGTTGCTGCTCGGCACCAACGGCGGCGCGACGGTTCCGAACGTTGCCATTTACAACCTCAGCGGCGGCAGCATCACCACCGGTTCCAGCAGTGCCAACCGCGGCATCATCCTGGGCACCAATAACAATACGATCTCCACCTTCACCCTGAGTGGCACCGGCGATCTCAACATGAACGCCGCCACCGGCGGCACCGCCACCTCCGTCCTGCAAATCGGCCGCTTTGACAGCGCGGCCAACAACACCACCTCGGTCTTCACCCAAACCGGCGGCACCGCCGACACGGCGATCCTTTCGATCGGAGGCAATGGTGCCACCGGCATCGGGCTGAGCTCGACCATGAACCTGACGGGCGGGGTGTTCGTGGCGGATGCCTTCCCCCGGCTTGCCCTCGGCAACACCAACGTGGCGGAGATCAACCTCGGCGGCACCGCCGATGTGACCTTGCCCGCCATCCCCGCCGTCCGCGGGATCGGCTCCACCGCCACCGTCAACTTCGATGGCGGCACCCTCCGCTCGCGCGCTGCCAGCGGGACGTATCTCAACGCTCCGACCAATGCCTTCATCCTGGCCGGCGGGGCCAACTTCAACATCGCCGCCGGCCGGGACATCGCGATCGCCCAAGGCCTGCTCGCCCATCCGACCTCCACCGGCGGCGGCTTGACCAAGGCCGGCCCGGGCAAACTCGCCCTCACCGGCATCAGCACCTACACCGGTCTGACCAGCATCACCGAGGGCGCCCTCGCGATCGGCAGCCCCGCCGCCTTGCCCGGTTGGGACACCGCCGGCAAATACGCCGTTGCCAGCGGTGCCACCCTCGGGGTTTACAACGCGGTCACGGAACCCGAAATCGCGACCCTGCTGGCCACCGGCAATTTCGCCGCCGGGGCCCTGCTGGGATTCGACACGACCTCCGGTGACCGCATCTATCCGGGCAATCTCGGCGACACCACGGGAGGCGCGCTGGGCTTGGAAAAACTCGGTGCCAACGTGCTTACCCTCACCGGACCGAACAGCTACACCGGCTTGACCAGCGTGGAAGGCGGCGAGTTGCGGATCGCCCTCCCCGGAGCGATCGGCGGCGCCACCGCGCTCGTCAATGCCGGAGGACGCCTCAACCTCGCCGACGGAATCACCATTCCCGGCGGCAAATCCCTCACCCTCAATGGCGATGGCGGGAACTTCTTCGGCGCGTTGCAAACCTTCAGCGGGGCCGCCGAATGGCAGGGCAATGTGACGATCGGGACCGCCCTGACCCGCCTCGGCGCCAACGCCAGCGGCATCGGCACCGGCTCGTTGAAAATCTCCGGAGTGATCGACAGCGGCGCCGAGATCACCGGCATCCTCATCCGGAGCAACACCGGCGGCACCGTCGAACTCGCCGGAGCCAACACTTACCTTGGTGATACCATCGTCGGCGCCGGAACCCTCAAACTCAGTGGCGGCGACAACCGCCTGCCTGTCGCCAGCCGCTTGCTGATGGGGATCGCCACCTTGTCCGGCCGGCTCGATCTCAACGGCCGGAACCAGGAAGTCGCCGGGGTGACGGTGAACCAAACCACCGCGCCGTTCACCAACGAAATCACCTCCGGCAGTCCGGCGGTCTTCACGGTCAACACCGCCGCGGCGACTCCCTCGACCTATTCGGGGGCAATCACCGGCGGCATCGCGCTGGTCAAGAAAGGCGACGACAGCCTCACCCTGTCCGGAGCCAACACCTACTCGGGTAAGACGACCGTCGAGGCCGGCACCCTGGTCCTCACCGCCCCGGCGCTCGCCAACGCTTCCACGGTGACCATCGGCCTGGTCACGGATTCCCCCGCCGTGCTCAACCTGCCCAACGCCGGCACCGACATCGTGGCCGGGCTGATCATCGACGGCGTGCCCCAGCCCGCCAACATCTACGACGAATTGAACAGCGGCGGCGCCATCACCGGCCCCGGCAAGCTGCAAGTGGTCACCGCCACGCCGTTCGAGACGTGGGCGGCCAGCCGCATCACCGCCATCAATCCGGCCGCCAATGCGACCCCGGCCGGCGACCCCGATAATGACGGCCTCAGCAACCTCGCCGAATTTGCCTTCGACGGCAACCCGCTCTCCGGCGTCAGCGACGGCAAGATCGTCGGCAAGATCGCCACGGTCGGTGGCAGCCGGGTGCTGACCTACACCCTGCCGGTCCGCAGCGGGGCGACCTTCGGCGGCGCCGCGGCACTCGTGTCCGGCGTGATCGACGGCATCACCTACACCATCGAGGGCAGCGACGGCCTGGTCAGCTGGCTGCTCGACATCGACGAAGTGACGGGGGCCGATGCCGCCGCGATCCAAGCCGGACTGCCCGCGCTGAGCGGGGGCGACTGGACCTACCGCACCTTCCGCACGCCGGACGCCGTGACCGCGGATCCGTCCGATTTCATCCGGGCCAGGGCGGAATAAGCTCCGGCATGCCGATGGCGGGGAGAGGCGGGCCGGGAGGGACCGTTCTGCGGGCCTGAGGCTCCGCGCCCCCGGTGCACGCCGGGGCGCTGCGGGGCTTTGGGGGGAGGCGGGCTTTTGGGGACCGTTCGGGCCGGTTTGAAGACCGGCGCTCCCGGGGGGATCATGGATCGACGATGGCGCGGACGGCGGGGCGGAGGTGGTGGGGGAAGTTCAGCTTGAAGTGGATGCACTTGTCGCGGGTGGTCCAGAAGCTGGTGACGGCGGGGAGCTTTTCGTTGTCGAAAAGCTCTTTCAACGCGTTGAGCTTGAGCTGGGACGGGTGGCCCTTGAGGACCCGGACCCGGCCGGCCTGGACTTCGAACCATTGGAGGGCGACGCGCTCGATGAAGCTGGCCATGAGGGGGAATTCAAGTGCACTGGAAGATGGTCCAGACGCGATTTCCCCAGGACGCGGCCGACTTCCACCAGCCTTCGAGACCTTCGTGGTGGATAGGGGCCATGGCGGAAAGAGGGGCTTGGGGACGGCGGGGCCCTCGCCAGCAGGCTGGCGGATGAGAGCGGCAGCAGGCTGCCGCAGTCCAAGGGGCTTCAGAAGTGGCGCATGATCTTCTCGAAGGCGGCCTCGGCGGTGAGGCCGTGGAGCTTCAGGAGGATGTCGGGCTTGCCGTGCTCGACGAATTCGTCCGGCCAGCCGATGCGCTCGACCGGGGTGGTGACGCCGGCGTCGTGGAGCAGCTCGATGACGCCGCAGCCGAAGCCATTGTGCAGCACGTGGTCCTCGAAGGTGCAGACGACCTTGCACTGGCGGCCGAAGCGCTCGAGCACGGCGGCGTCGAGCGGCTTGATGAAGCGGGGATTGATCAGCGCGACCGAAAGGCCTTTGGCTTCGAGCATCGCCTTGGTCTGCCGCGCCATGCCGAACAGGGTGCCAAGACCGACCAGGGCGACGTCGGTTCCTTCGGCAACGACTTCCGCCTTGCCGAGTGCGATCGGGGTGACCGGGGCGTCCAGCGGGGTGCCGTCGATCGGGCCGCGCGGGTAGCGGATGGCGGTGGGGCCTGCCTCGTAGCCGGCCATCCATTTCAGCATGGCGATGAACTCGGCCTCGTTGGCCGGTTGCATGTGGACGATGCCGGGGACGGGGCGCAGGTAGCCGATGTCGAACAGCCCGTGGTGGGTCGGGCCGTCGTCGCCGGACAGCCCGCCGCGGTCCATGCAGAGGCGGACCGGCAGTCCCTGCAGCGCCATGTCATGGATGATCATGTCGTAGGCGCGCTGCATGAAGGTCGAGTAGATCGCGAGGAAGGGCTTGTAGCCGCGGGTGGCCATGCCGCAGGCGAAGAGCGCGGCGTGTTCCTCGGCGATGCCGACGTCGTAGTAGCGCTCGGGCAGCTCTTTCTTGAAAATCTCAAGCTTGGTGCCGCCGGGCATCGCGGCGGTGATGGCGACGACCTTGTCGTCGGTCTTGGCAAGGTCGGTGACGGTGCGGCCGAAGATGTCGGAGCAGGTCGGGGTGGCGGAGATGTCGGTCGAGCCGTCGTCGATCTTGTAGGCGCCGAGGCCGTGGAACTTGCCGGGGTTGTCGAGGGCGGGTTGGTAGCCGCGGCCTTTCTCGGTGATGATGTGGAGGACGACCGGCTCGTGGAGCGTCTTGAGGTGTTCGAAGGTTTTGACCAGCAGCGGCAGGTCGTGGCCATCGATCGGGCCGAAGTAGCGGAGGCCGAATTTTTCGAACAGGACGTTCGGGAACAGCAGGTTCTTGGCGCTCGATTCGACCTTGTGGGCGAGGTTGCGGGCGGCCTTGCCGGCGATTTTCTCAACGAACTCGGCGGCGGTGTTGCGGACGCTGGCGTAGGTCGAGTGGGTCTGCAGCGCGTTGAAGTAGCGGGCGATCGCGCCGACGTTCTTGTCGATCGACCATTCGTTGTCGTTGAGCACGACGATGAACTTCTTGGTGGTCTCGGCGATGTTGTTGAGGGCCTCGAGCGTCGGGCCGCAGGTGAAGGCGGCATCGCCGGCGACGGCGACGACGTGGGAGTCGTCCTTGGCGAGGTCGCGCGCGGCGGCCATCCCGAGGGCGGCGGAGAGGGCGGTGCCGGCGTGGCCGGCGCCGTAGCAGTCGTGCTCGGACTCGGTGCGCAGGAGGAAGCCGTTGAGGCCCTTGTAGGTGCGGATCGTGTGGATCCGCTCGGCGCGGCCGGTCAGCATCTTGTGGACGTAGCCCTGGTGGGCGACGTCGAAGACGAAGTTGTCCTGCGGCGTGGAGAAGACCCGGTGGAGCGCGATGGTCAGTTCCACCACGCCGAGGTTCGGGCCGAGGTGGCCGCCGGTGCGGGACAGCGAGGTGATCAGCGCGTGGCGGACCTCGTCGGCAAGCGTGAGCAGGTCGGACTCGTGGAGAGTCTTCACGTCATCGGGCGAGCGGATCGCGGAAAGCAGCGGGCCGAGGGCGGGAGGCTCAGAAGAGGCGGATGTCGTCATCGTCGTCGTGGTCGTCCGGGGTGCCGCCGGGGGATCTGTTGGCTTGATCATCCTCGTCGGGAACATCGTCTTCGTCGTCGGGATCGACGGCTTGGGCGACGGTACTGGCGCTGATGGTTTGGAGGCGTTTCCGGGCGGAGGCGAGGACGCTCTCGCAGCGAGCGAGCAATTTCGAGCCCTTTTCGTAGCGAGCGACCAATTCTTCGAGCGGAAGCTGTTCTTCCTCCATGGCGGCGACGATTTCCTCGAGCTCGGCGAGGGCGAGTTCGAAGGTCGGAGAGTCGCCGGCCAGGTCGCCGGGTGGGGATTTCTTGCGGGCAGGCATCAGTTGGATTCGGTCTCCGGGGCCGCGGGTTCCCCGTAGTAAATCAGGTCGGTGCCGTTGAGGAACACCGGATAGGGGTAGCGGTCGTAAATTTCGGCGAGTTTCGGGTCGCGGTCGAAGATCGTCAGGCCGGGACGCTGGAGGCCCGGGGCGGTGATGTCGTAGACCAGCCCGTTGAAGACCAGCGAGCTGAACTCGCCGTACTGGTTGCGGACCGTCGTGGCGGGGGCGGATCCCACGGAGCTCGGGCTGATCAGGATGCCGGCGAAGGGGGTGCCGAGGGACGACGCGCGGTCTTCCATCCGTTCGAAGCCGCGCTTGGTGTTGGGCAACCACAGGCTGAGGCGGTCGCTGTACCAGGCGACGGCCCAGGGTTGGTCGGAGACCACGATCTTGTTCGCGCCCTGCCCGGGGTCGTTGGCGGCCAGCAACTGGGGGATCCGGCCGTTGAGGATGTGCGGCAGGTAGGGCGGAAACTGGGGGCGGCCGGTTTCGCGGAAGGCGAGGCCGACTTTCACCTTCTGCGGCATGGAAAGGATCATCGGTGCCGACGAGAAGATGATGATCACGAAATAGTGGGCGTTGCGCAGGAAGGGGGCCTCGTTGACGAAGTCGAGGCGGCTCCAGAGGATGGAAATGAAGGCGAGCCCGTAGGCGGCCATGATCGGGGCGAACAGCAGGTGGATCTGGTTCGGGCTGAGCCCCTGGGTCCGGTCGATGCCGAAAATCGCCATCCCGAGGGCGGCGAACAGCCACATCAGGACGATCGCCCAGCGGAAGTTCGCGATCGACGCGCGCTTGAAGGGGTGGAGCAGCGCGATGAAGAAGACCGGGGCGGCGAGGATGCCGCCGAGGAAGGGCAGCAGGTCGGAGGCCTGGAGCAAGGTGGTGGAGAAGATCTTCAGGAGCAGGCCGTCGAGGGAGATCGGGGCGCTTTCGAGGTCATGGTTGCGCATGATCGAGCCTTCGGTGCCGCTGGCGAGGCCGCTGTAGATGACGTAGAGGCCGGTCCCGAAGGGCTGGCCGGAGAAGCTGGCGGCACGCAGCAGGGGGTAGGCGACGGCGACGGCGAGCAAGACGAGAGCCGACAGGGCGATCACGCCGCGGGGTTTGAAGGCGATCGCGGCGAAGATCAGGTAGCCGATGAAAATCCAGGCGGCCAGCCAGTGGGCGAGCACCATCAGCGCGAAGAAGACGGCCCCGAGCAGGGCCGGACCGTAGGCCGCCTTGCCCTCCTCGCTGGCTTCCACCGCCCGGTAGGTGAAGTAGAGGCCGCAGGAGAAAAGCAGCAGCAGCAGCATCTGGGGCAGGCCGCTCTGGGAGTAGTTCCAGAACAGCTCGCATAGCAGCATCAAGACCACGGTGACGCCGGCGATCTTGGCGTCGAAGATCCGCCCGACCAGCAGGTAGGTCACCCCGATCGACATCAGGAAAAACAGCGTGGAAACGAGGGCGATCACCCGGTCGAGCGGGAACACCAGCTCGTTTTTCCCCATCGGCCAGGCGTCTTCCTTGTCGGCGCCGACCATTTTCAGCACGGCGCCGAGGATCAGCGGGTTGAGGGGGGCGTGGTAAGTGTCCTTGAAGCCGGTGAAGGGCACCGCGCCCTCGTTGGTCTTCTCCGCCTCGTAGTAGGCAAGCGGCCGGATGAACTTGGACGTCGCGCCGTTGCCACGGGCGATCTCGCGGCCGATTTGCGCCTGTTCCATCGCCTGGGGCGTGTCGAGGCCGCGGAAGAGGGGGAGCAGGTGGAGCAGGGTGAAGCTGATCAGGACCAGAAAGAACAAGATCCGGCGGATCATCACCGCGGTCTCGAACTGGGAAGATTGCATGCTGCTCATGGGAAATCGGTCGGGGCACCCGCGGACTTCATTCGCCGCCCTCTTTCAACTTCCGTTGCAGGGTGCGGCGGCTGATGCCGAGAAGCTCGGCGGCCCGCGTCCGGTTGCCTCCGGCTTGTGCCAAGGCGGCGCGGATGGCGCTGGTCTCGAGCTCATGCAAGTTGAATTCCCGGGGGGCGGCAAGGGCGATTTTCCCGTCATTCGACGGGGCCGCCGGCGCGCAAATCACCGGCGCCCCGCCGAACAGGCTGGCCGGCAGGTGATGGAGGTCGATCACCGCCTCGTTGCTCATCACCACCCCGTGCTCGATCGCGGTCCGCAGTTCCCGCACATTCCCCGGCCACGGGTAGCCGCGCATCACCCGCAGCGCGGCGTCGCTGAGCGGCTTGACCGGCCGACCGTTCTCCTCGGCGAACTCCTTGAGGAAGGCTCCGGCCAGCAACACGATGTCCTCCGCCCGCTCCCGCAGCGGCGGCATTTCGATCCGCACGACATTGAGGCGGAAATACAGGTCCTCCCGGAAATCCCCGCGCGAGACCAGGCCGGCGAGGTTCTTGTTGGTGGCGGCGACGAGGCGGACGTCGACCTTCACCGGTGTGTTGGAGCCGACCCGCTCGATCGTCCGCTCGGACAAGGCGCGCAGCAGTTTGACCTGGATCGAGGCGTCGATCTCGCCGATCTCGTCGAGGAACAAGGTCCCGCCGTCGGCCTGCTCGAAGCGGCCGATCCGGCGCTGGGTGGCTCCGGTGAAGGAGCCCTTCTCGTGGCCGAACAGCTCGCTTTCGAGGATTTGCGGCGACAGGGCGGCGCAGTGGACGATCACCAGCTTCTCGGCCGGCCGGCCGCTGAGGCGGTGGATCGCGTGGGCGACGACCTCCTTGCCGGTGCCGCTCTCGCCTTCGATCAGCACCGTGGCGCGGGTCGGCGCGACCTGGCGGACGATGTCGGTCACCCGCTGGATCGCCGGCGACTTGCCGGCCAGGCGGTCGAGGCCGGAGTCATCGGAAATCTGCGCGCGGAGTTGTTGGTTCTCGGTCTCCAGCTTGCGGCTGCGGAGGGCGCGCTTGAGCAGCATCTCGACCTCGTCGAGGTTGAGCGGTTTGGTGACGAAGTGCCAGGCCCCGCGGCGCATCGCTTCCACCGCGGTGTCGACCGAGCCGTAGGCGGTCATCATGATCGACACCGGCGGGTCGGGCAGGGCCAGCGCGCTATCCAACAAGTCCATCCCGGAGTCGCCGCCCATCCGCAGGTCGGTGAGGAGCAGGTCGATCGGCTCGGATTGGAGGATCGCGACGGCCTCCGCGTTGTTGGCCGCGGTGAAGACGTCGAATTCCTCGTCCAAGGCGGCGCGCAGGCCGTCGCGGGTGGCCTTTTCGTCGTCGGCGATGAGCAAGGTCGGAGTCATGGGAGATGGGAAATTGAACCGCCAAGACGCCAAGTGCGCCAAGTTTCAGGCGAGGAGACTGCGGAGCAAATCGGTGGGAATGAAGTCACAGCCCGTGGACGACCACCGCCCACAAATTCGAAAGGAAACAAAAATGGACGAATGAGAAGAGTGCGAACCCGAGGAATTGTTGTGGAATTCTTGGTCTCTCTCCTTTGACCAGAGCGATCCAAGCGACCGTCGTCGCCAGGAGGTTGAGTGCCAGTCCTCCTCGTGTGATCGGAAAGTCGGGAGAGGGAACGCCAGCGGCGAACATCATGCTGTTCACCCCGGCAACCAAAACGGAGATCGCAAGGGTCCCAAGACCGGTGGCTTCTCCAAAGAGCAAGGGGTGAAGTTTCATTTTTTGACGGGATCAAACTTGGCGATCTTGGCGTCTTGGCGGTTCAATCGATGTCGATGATGCTCACCGGCGGCTCTAACAAGCGCACCGGTTTCGGGCCGCGCGGGAGGTGGATGAGGATGCGGGTGCCGGCGCCGGGTTCGCTTTGGATTTCGATCTCGCCGCCGTGTTCGCGGACGACGCGGCGGACGATCAGCAGGCCGAGGCCGGTGCCGGATTGCTTGGTGGTGCGGAATGGTTCGAACAGCGCGCCCATCTGCTCGGGCGGGATGCCGGTGCCGTTGTCCTCGATCGAAAGCGTCGCCTCGAAGTCGTTGGCGCGGGCGCCCAGCCGGATCACCCCGCCGCGGCCGCCGATCGCCTGGAAGGCGTTGCGCAGGAGGTTGTAGAAAACCTGCTGGAACTGCCCGGCATCGAGCTCCATCGGCGGGAACTTGTCGTCGAGGTCGAGTTCGACCGCGATGTCCCGCGATTCGAGCTCCGGCTCTAACAGGCGCAGCGCGTCCCGCAGCACCTGGGTCAGGTCGCAGCGCTCGCGGGCCGGGGTGGTCGGGCGGATCGCCTGCAGGAACTGGCGCAGGATGGTGTCGAGCCGCTGGATCTCGTTGCGGGCGGTCGTCAGATGTTCTTCCAGCGGGCCGCGGTCGCCCGGCGGCAGCTTGCGCAGCTTGCGGGCCATCAGCTGGAGGTGGATGTCCAGCGAGTTGAGCGGGTTGCCGATTTCGTGGGCGACCCCGGCGGCGAGCAGGGTCAGCGCGTTGAGGCGCTCGGATTCGAGGGTCTGTTCGGCCTCCCGGCGGGTGGTGGTGAGGTCGCGGACCAGCATCACCCAGCCGACGGTGGCGACGCTCGATTCCTCCGGCTTGATCGGCGAGAGGTAGAAATTGAGGTAGCGGTTCTCCGGGTAGAAGACCTCGAGGTCGCGCGAGACCGACTTGCCGGGCTTGGCGAGGGTGGCCCAGTCAAGGCCGGGGAGGCGTGAAGCGAGCGGGCTGCCGGGCGCGTGTTCGGCATCGATTCCGAAGAAGCGGCAGGCCGCGCCGTTGATGAAGGTGATCTCGCCGGTTTCATCGAGCACGATCACGCCTTCGTGCAGGGCCTCGAAGACTTGCTCGAGGAAGCCCTTTTCGCGGACCAGCCGGTCGAGCAGCAGGCGGGCCTCGGCCGGGTCGATCCGGTCGAGGCGGGCGAGGAGTTTGTCGAGGAAGCCGGGTTTCAAGAGGGTTTGGAGAAGGGTTCACCGCCAAGACGCCAAGTTCGCCAGGAGGGAGCAGGCAGCTTGGCGTGACAGAATGGCGCACGATCGGCGGGATGGCAAGCGGGAGGGTGGACCGCCGGAGGCTCTTGGACTGCTGCGATGATTCGCAGCTCTTGGAATGAAAGGTGGGGCGGGTGGTTCTGGCGGGACGTGGCGATCCCGTCAGGTCGCCTCCGTCCACGGGAGCGGCGGGCCCCGGGGTGCATTCGAACAGCTGCGAATCATCGCAGCAGTCCGAGGGCGGCTGCGCCGCGGGCAGGCAGGTAATTGCCGCGTTGATTCGGGCGGTCAACACGGAGTGCGCCTTTGGCCTCCTCCGGCTTCAGCGCGACTGCAGCTCGGCCTTCAATTGAAGTGCCGGGACATTGGAGGGATCCCGGGCCAGGCAGCTCTCGACCGCCTCCATGGTCGCGGCCAGATCGCCGAGGCGGTAGTGGATGGTCGCGCGGGCGTATGGCGCGCCGGGATCCGAGGGGTCGAGCTGCTCGGCGCGGCGGAGCGAGGCGATGGCCTCGGCTTCCTGATTCTTGCCGGAAAGCAGCAAGCCGAGGTTGTAGTGGGCGCGGGCGAACGAGGGGTTGAGTTTGAGGGCCTGCCGGAGCCGGGTTTCCGCGCCCGCGATGTCGCCGAGCTCCGCCTTGCCGAGAGCGGCCAGGTAAGCGATGTCCGGGTTGGTGGGATCGAGCAGCGCGGCGTCGTCGAGCCAGCGGACCGACTCCCGGGCGCGGCCGAGACCGCCGAGGAAGACCGCGAAATCGCGGCGCGGCGCGGCGGACGACTGGTCCCACTCGATCGCGCGCTTGAACCATTTCTCGGCCTCCGCGGCATCCCGCCGGTGCATCGCCAGGCGGGCCATCCGCATCGCGCCGGCGGGCTGGTCCGACTGGTGGCGGGCGATTTCCGCGGCTTCGATGACCGCCGGGTGCCGGGCGGGCAAGCGGTCGAGCGCGCCCCACGCGGCTTCGAAGCGCACCGACTTGATCGGGTCGGCGAGCAGGGCCTCGATCGCCTTCTGCCGGTCGGGCCGCTGGCTCAGGATGAAGGCGGCGGCGTTGCGGGCGAGCGGATCGGGATCCGCCACCAGCTTGTCCGCGCGGAGGGCGACCCGCTCGTCGCCGGTCCACGGTTCCATCAAGCGCAGCAAGGTCGCCTTCCAGGCCGCGATCTCCTCGGCATCGAAGGCCGCCAGCAGGGCGTCCAGGCTGCCGTGGCCGGCCTGGGCGGCGGCGATCGCCCGGGTGCGGGCGCGGGAGGGCTTGTTCATCTTGTCGCCATACCACTCGTCGACGTGGCGGATCTGCCAGTCGAGACCCTTGTCCTGGTGGCAGTCGTTGCAGGCGTTCGGGGTGCCGAGTTCCTTGGTCAGCAGCGGATCGGGGCTCGGGAAACGATGGTCGCTGCGCGGGTCGCGGCCCATGTAGGTTTTCTTCGGCATGTGGCAGTCGACGCAGCGGCTGCCGGGCGTGCCGGGCGTGTGGAAGAGGTGCTTGGCGGGATCGATCACCACCGCCTGGTTCGCCCCGGCGGCGTGGCAGGTCATGCACAACGCGTTGGTATCGACCGCGGGCTTGCCGCCGAGCGGAGTCGCGGCGTGGGGGTCGTGGCAGTTGGTGCAGCCGATGCCCTTGTGCCCCATCCGCGAGAGCTGGAGGGAGGTGAAGTTGTAGTCCTCGTCGAGCTGCTGGCCATCCGGATGCCAAAGGCCGGGCTGGCTGGGCAAGGCGAGATTGTAGTGGTCGAAAAACGAGTCGCCGGGCTGGAAGTTCTCGTCGAGTTCCTCGCGCCGGGCGTGGCAGGTGGCACAGGTGTGGGTCCACTGGCCGACGGTGAATTTCTGTCCGGGATCGATTGAGCAGCCGCCGGGCGGGGGATTCTCCCGCGAGCCGCCGTGGCATTGCGCGCAGCCGACGCCCTGCTCGATCCAGGTCGTGTGGTAGCTGTCTTTTTCGGGGTCGTAGCCCTTCTTCAACTCGGTGAAGTGGCAGTAGGCGCACTGGCTGTTCCAGTTCATGCCGCGCTGGGTCCAGTGACCCCACTCGTGGGGGCGGCGGTTGTCGCCCTGGTAAATGCTGTACCAGTCCTCGTTCGCCGGATCCCAGGCCATGTCGGGCACCTGGTAGCGGCCATTGCCGGTGTCCAGGAGATACTGGACGATCGGCTCGTAGCCGATGACCATCGGTGGTTTCCGTTGGATCGGCTTGACCTGCGGGGAGGCCAGGTCTTCCCAGCGGATCTCCGGCGCGGCGGAACCGCCGGAGAACTTCCAGGAGGCATCGCCTTCGGCCACCTCATGACCGGCGAAGGCGGGGCCGTCGGCCGGGGTGCCGGTGTCGCGGTGGGCGAGCGCGTGATGGGAGCCTTGCCAGGATTCGGCAATCTGCCCGTGGCAGTCGAGGCATTCGGTGGAGGCGGCTTTGACGAGTGGCTTCGCGGGGGCGGGAGCGACCACCGCCGGGCTGTTAGAAGCGGTGGACGATTCCTTTTTTCCGCAGGCCGCGACGACCGCGTAGGCCGTCGCCATCAAGATCCACCAACGCCATTTCCGGTTCACTCCCGAGGGGACTATCAGACCGGCGGGCCGCCATCAAATCCGATGTCGGAGCGATCCGATCGGAGGGGCCCGCCGGCAGGCCGATAAGCAGGACGCTGTCGCAAGTGTTTCAGCGGATCGCCCGCGGCGGCTCAGGCCAGCGCGCCGAGTTCCTCCCAGCGGTGGTAGAGACGGGCGACCTCCGCTTTGGCGGCGTCGAGCTTGGCGACGAGGGCGGGGATTTCGGCGAACTGCTTCGCTTGGAATTCGGGATCGTTGAGCTGCCGCTCCAGCGCGGCGACGGTCTCTTCCGCGGCGAGGATGGTGTCCTCCATGCCGGCGAACTCCTTCTTCTCGGCAAGGGTGATCTTGCGGGCTTTCACGGTGGCGGCGGGCGCGGCCTTTTGCCGCGCCGCGACGTCGCGGGCGGCGGCCTGGGCGTGCAGCCGCTGGACCTGCTCGCGGGCCTGGCGCTTTTCGAGGTAGTAGGAGTAGTTGCCCGGCTGGACGACCACGCCGTGGTCCTCGAAGGCGATCACCTGGTCGCAGACGCGGTCGAGGAAGTAGCGGTCGTGGGAGACGACCAGCACGCAGCCGTCGAAGTCGGCGAGCGCCTCTTCCAGCATCCGCAGCGAGGGCAGGTCGAGGTCGTTGGTCGGCTCGTCGAGCACCAGCAGGTTGCCGCCGGTCTTGAGCACCTTGGCCAGCATCAGCCGCGCGCGCTCGCCGCCGGAGAGCAGATCGACCCGCTCGTTGATCCGGCGGTCGTCGAACAGGAAGCGGCGGAGGTAATTCCGCGCGCCGAGCATCTGGTTGCCGAACTGGACCTTCTCCTGGCCGTCGGAAATCTCGTCTAACAGCGAGCCGGTGCCGTCGAGCGCCATCCGGGTCTGGTCGATGTAGTTGATGCGGACCTTCTTGCCGATCACCGCCGTGCCTTCGCCCGGCTCGAGCTGGCCGAGGCAGACTTTCAGCAGGGTGGTCTTGCCCGCGCCGTTGCGGCCGACGATGCCGGTGCACTGGCCGGCCTCGAGCTTGAGGTCGAGGTGGCGGAACAGCCAGCGCGGGGAGGCGGCGCTGCCGACGTTGACCCCGGCCTGTTCCAGTTCGACGACGATGTTCCCGAGTTCCGGCGGCGGCGGGATGAGCAGGTCCATCTCGCGCTCTTCCGGCGGGGCTTCCAGGCCTTCGATCGCGTAGAACTGGTCGAGCCGGTGGCGCGACTTGGTGCCGCGGGCTTTCACGCCGGAGCGGACCCAGTCGAGTTCCTCGCGCAGGAAGCGCTGGCGGCGGCGCTCGGTCTGCTCGGCGATCTGGTTGCGGACGGCCTTCGACTCGAGGTAGGCGGTGTAGTTGCCGGGGTGGGAGAAGGCCTTGCCGTAGTCGATCTCGATGATCCGGGTGGCGATGACGTCGAGGAAGTAGCGGTCGTGGGTGACGAAGATCACCGCGCCGGAGTAGCCCTTGAGGAAGTCCTCCAGCCAGCGGATCGAGTCGGCGTCGAGGTGGTTGGTCGGCTCGTCGAGCAAAAGCAGGTCGGGCTGCGAGGCGAGCGCGCGGCAGAGGGCGACGCGGCGCTTTTCTCCGCCGGACAGGGTGGCGACCGGGGCGTCGAGCGGCGGGGTGCCGAGGGCGGTGGCGGTCGCCTTGATCCGGGAGTCGAGATTCCAGCCGTCGGCGTGGTCGATCAGGTGCAGCAGGTCGGACAGCTCGGCATCGGAGCCGTCGCCGTTCTCGTAGCGGCGGATCGCGTCGACCACGTCGGAGGCGCCGGCGGCGATGTTCTCGTGGACGCTGAGGGTGAGATCGAGCTCGAACTCCTGCGGCAGGTAGCCGACGCGGAGCGCGCGGCGGAGCGAGATTTCGCCGGAGTCGGCTTTCTGCGCGCCGGTCAGGATTTTCAGCAGGGAGGTCTTGCCACAGCCGTTTTTGCCGACCATGCCGACCTTTTCCCCGGCCGAAACGGCGAGGGTCACGCCGTCGAGCAGCGTCTGGTAGCCGTAGGTCAGGCGGATTTCGTTGGCGGAGAGCAGGGCGGACACGCGGCGGACCATGTACGGCGCAGGCGGAACGTCCAACCTAGAAACCGCTTGAAGGGAACGAACCGCGGAGGCGCGGAGGGAAGGTCGGGCACGATGGCTTGGCGTCATGCCGATGGATCACGGATTTGCGGATTAGACGGATTTACGGATTTGGAGATCAGGCTGAATTGGAAGAAAACCGACTCTGATGGAGGCTTTTCCATTCAACGCAACTCATTCATAATCCGTAAAGTCCGTTAAATCCGTCAATCCATGTTAGTTGCTCGACCTATCTTGGCGCGTAGAAACCTCAAAGGCACTGTACAAAAGCCTGCCGACCTTCCTGAAGTGCAACGAAGGGTGCCGCGGGTCGGCTTTGAGGAAGGCGTAGTTCTCGTCGGCCAGCCGCTGGAGGTTTTCGGGAAGCTGTTCGGAGGCCTGCCAGAATCGCGGCGTCGTGCGGTGCCTCACAGGTCCCGGCAGCGCCCCTCCCGCAGGTCGCGGATTGCTTCATCCGTTAGGTCGTCGAGATGCCCGGCGACGGCATCCGCCTCGATTTGTTTGTCCCACACCGCGGCATCGTATTGGCAAAACCACGCCCGGAAGGCGGAGAGCTCGTGCCGGGATAGCTTGCAAATGGCGGACTCAATCTCGCGAACGCTGCTCATGGCTGGCGAATAACGAGTTGGAGATTCAGGGCAAGAGAGGAACGTTCGCCGGGCGGATCCCGCGCTACTCCTTTGACAGCCGGGAATTGCCCGCTACTTTCGCCGCCCCAACCCCTCACACTCCCATGAGCGAAGCCATTCTCGAAACGCACTCTTTCCAGGCCGAAATCAAGCAGCTGCTCGATCTGGTCGTCCACTCCCTCTACACCGACCGCGAGATTTTCCTGCGCGAACTGATCTCGAACGCGTCGGACTCCCAGGAGAAACTCCGCCACCTGCAGGGCACCGAGAAGGACATCCACGACGCCGCGCTGCCGCTGGAAATCCACATCACCACCGACACGGAGGCGAAGACGCTGACGATCGCCGACCACGGGATCGGGATGACCCGCGGCGAGCTGGTGGAGAACCTCGGCACCATCGCCCACTCGGGAACCAAGGCCTTCCTCACCGCGATGAAGGACAGCGGGAACTCGCCGGCCAACATGATCGGCCAGTTCGGCGTCGGCTTTTACTCGGCTTTCATGGTGGCGGACAAGGTGGAGGTCTTCACCCGCAGCTGGCGCGGGAACGGCGAGGAGCTGCTGTGGACCAGCGACGGCGTCAGCGGATACTCGATCGAGGAAGCCAGCGGTCTGCAGCGCGGGGTGAAGGTCGTGCTCCACCTCAAGGAAGAGCACGCCGAGTATTCGGAGGAAGCACGGGTGAAGCACCTGATCGAACGCTACAGCAACTTCGTCGGCTTCCCGATCCTGCTCAACGGCGAGCGCATCAACCAGGTCGAGGCGCTGTGGTTGAAGAACAAGTCCGACGTCAGCGAGGAGGAATACAAGGCCTTCTACCAGTTCACCTGTCACGCCTACAACGATCCGACCTACCGCCTCCACTTCAGCGCCGACGCGCCGATCGCGATCAACGCGCTGGTGTTCGTCCCGGAGGAAAACATGGAGCGCTGGGGGATGAACAAGACCGAGCCGGCGGTCGCGCTCTACTGTAAGAAGGTGCTGATCGACCCCTCGCCGAAGGGATTGCTGCCGGACTGGATGCGCTTCCTCAAGGGGGTGATCGACAGTGCCGACCTGCCGCTGAACATCTCGCGCGAGACGATGCAGGACAGCGCGCTGGTCAAGAAGCTGGGCAGCGTGATCAGCAAGCGGGTGGTCAAGATGTTTGAGAAGGAGTCCGAGGCGGATCCGGAGAAATACCAGGCCTTCTACAGGAAGTTCGACCGCTTTTTCAAGGAAGGCGTGGCGATGGATTATGCCAACAAGGACGGACTGGCGAAGCTGCTGCGCTTCGAGTCGTCGATGACCGAGGACGGCAAGCTCTCGAGTTTCGCCGACTACCTGACCCGCGCCAAGGACGGCCAGGACAAGATTTACTATCTGGTCGGCGCGAGCCGCGCGCAGCTGGAAACGAGTCCCTACGTCGAGGCCTTCAAGGCGCGCGGGCTCGAGGTCATCTACTTCACCGACGCGGTCGATGAATACGTCGTCGAAACGCTCGGCGAGTTCGAGGGCAAGAAGCTGGTGAGCATCAGTCACGCCGGCGTCGAGCTCGACGACAGCGACGCGGAAGGCGAGGCGCTCGGCGCGGAGGAGACTGAAAAGCTGTGCGCCTTTCTGAAGGAGGAGCTGGGCGACAAGATCACCGCGGTGGCCAGCGGCAAGCGGCTGGTCGACAGCCCGGTGATCGCGCTGGTGCCGCAGGACGGGATGACGCCGCAGATGCGGCGGATGATGAAGGCGATGGACGAGAACTTCAAAGACGAGGTGAAGGTCGAGCTGGAGATCAACCCGCGGCACCCGCTGGTGAAGAAGCTGGCCGAGACGAGCACGACCAATCCGGAGCTGGCGAAGATGGTAGCCAGCCAGTTGCTCGACAACGCGCTGATCGCCGCCGGCCTGCTCGATGACGCGCGCGACACCGTGAAGCGGATGAACGCGCTGATGGAGAAGGCGATGGGGTAGTCGTGATTACTTCAACTCCGCCGCGGTCCAAGGCCGCCCCGTCCGGTCCTTGCTGGCCGCGCGCTGCTTCTTCACGAAGTCGGCGGTGACCGCCGGGGCCTTGTTGCCCCATTCGTTGCGGACGTAGGTGGCGACGTCGGCCAGCTTCTGGTCGGTGAACATCGGATTCGCGCCGAGGGCCGGCATTTCGGCGGTGGTCGTGTAGGTCTGGCCGGCGACCTCGATCGGGCCGGTGATGCCGTGCAGCATGATCTGGATCAGCAGATCCGGCTTGCCGGTGACCCACTCGGACGGGGCGAGCGGCGGGCCGAGAGCCTGGACGCCGGAGCCGTCGGGGCCGTGGCAGCTGAAGCAGATGGCTTCACCGACGTAGAGCGCCTTGCCGCGCTCCCACGAGGCGAGTTCGGCGCCCTTGAGCGGCGGGCCTTTCGGACCCTTGGCGGAGGCGTTTTTCTCGCCCTGGTCGAGCCAGGCGACCATCGCCTTGTCCTGCGGGTCGGCGAGGGCCTTGAAGGCGGCCTCGTGACCGTGCAGTCCGGAGATCGCGGCTTCGCGGACGAAGCGGGTCCGCGGCTGGTCCTTGAGCAGCGCGGCGAGCGCTTCCAGCGACTTGGGAGAGCCGGCGGCGGCGAGGGCGCGGGCGAGGTAGGGCGCCGCTTCGGGCGCGGCCGGCTTGAGGGCGGCGAGCCCGGATTCGAGCTTGGCCAGTTCCGCCGCGGAAAGACGGCTGGAGGCCCACAAGGCGGAGGACTGGACCTTCGGATCCTGGTCTTTCAACGCCTCGACCAGATGCTCGGCTTTCAACTCTCCCATCCCCTCCAGCGACCAGATCGCGTGGACCCGGGCCACCGGCTGGCCGTTGGCGGCGAGCTTGGCGAGGAAGGGGACGGTGGCGGGATCCTTGCGGTCGACCAGCACGCGCTGGGCGGTCTCGCGGTGCCACGAGTTCGCGTGCATCAGCATTTTCACAAGGTCCAGACCTTGCAGCGCGCCGATGTCGACCTTCGGCTCGAGCTTGCCGGAACTACTACGGACGCGGTAGATGCGGCCGTGGCCGAAGCCCGGCTTGTCGAGCCCGCGGGCGAGGTGCTGCTTGCGCAGGTAGCTGGTCTGGTAGGTCTTGTGCTGGATGATGCCGTGATACATGTCGACGACATAGAGCGAGCCGTCCGGCGCGGTGTAGGCGTTGACCGGGCGGAAGCGCTCGTCGGTGGAGGCGAGGAATTCCTTCTCGCCGAGCGGATGGCTGCCGGATTGCTTGCCGTCCTTCTCGTCGATCTTGACCGCCTTGACCAGATTGGCGACCGACTCGGTGGCGAATCCGGTGCCATACCAGGTCTTCGGGAAATTGGTGCCGCGATAGATCGTCGGGCCGGCGACCGCGGTGCAATTGATCAGCTTGTGGGTCTTCGGGTCGAGCGTCTGCTCGTTGTAGCCGTTCGACTTCGCCATGTAGGCGCGGTTGACGGCCGGCGTCACCCGGATCGGCCAGGTGCGGTTGCTGCCGAGCGCGTTCTGATCGCTGTATTTCGGCTTCACCGCCGGGTTGGCGGTCAGCAGGTTCGGGGCGAGGCTTTCACCGAACAGATAGGCCGAGTTGTGGTTGTGGTAAAGGCGGCCCCAGTCGTCGCGGGAGATGCCCCACTGGCCGCGGAAGAAGGTCGGCTCGATCACCCATTTGCCATCGACGCGGCGCAGGCGTTTGTCGGACTTGGCGAGATAAAGGTAGTTGTCGAGGTTCGGCATCAGGCCGTTTGGCTTGTGCTCGACGTTGCCGCCGCCGTTGAATTTGCCGTCGATCACTTCCGGCTCGCCGACCGGCTTCAGGCCGTCGCGCTTGGCCCACATCAGCCGGTGCTCGTCGAGGAAGAGGATGCCGTCGTCGAAGACGGTCACGGCGCGGGGGAGCAGGACCTTGTCGAGGAAGACGGTTTTCTTGTCCATCTTGCCGTCGCCGTCGCTGTCTTCCAGCACGCTGATCCGGCCTTCGGGGATGTCCTCGCCCTTGCCGTCGATGTCGGGCATGTAGCCGCGCATTTCGCAGACCCAGATGCGGCCGGCGGGATCGAAGTCGAGGCAGACCGGCTTGTCGACGAGGGGCTCGGTGGCGACCGGTTCGATGACGAACCCGGGGGCGAGCTGGAAGCTTTTCAGCGCGTCTTCCACCGACAGCACCGGCGACGGCGGGATCTCGCTTTCGGGCACGACCGCGGCCATGTTGTCGTGTCCTTTGCGATCACCCTGCTGGGCAGCGAGCGGAAGGGTGGAAATGAGGGCGGCGGCGAGAAATTGCGGGCGCATGTGCTTGGGTTTACGGGTGGGGCGGGCGGACTCTTCCCGGCCGGGGCTGAAAAGTCAAAATGTGTATGACAGGATCGCGGGACGGGTAAACTTCCATGGAGTGCCGGGATTTCAGGAACTCAAGGGGAAATCTCGCACTGGCCAAGCGGCGCGGAGGGTGCATGTTTGTTCCATGAAGAAATCGTTTCTCCTGCTGCCCGTGATTCTGGCGTTCGTGTCCTGCGACAAAAGCCCGTCGGCTGCCGCGCCGAAAGCGGTGGAAGTCGACGAGCCGGCGGCCGATCCGAAGACCCCTGGCGAACGTCTCGACCGGGCGCTCCAGAAGACCGGGGAAGGGCTGCAGGTCGCCGGGGAGAAGACCGAGGAGGGCCTGAGGACCGCCAAGGAGAAGACCGAGGCGGGGCTGGACAAGGCGGCGGAAGCGACCGGTAGATTCCTCAGGGAGGTGGGCGAGAAGATCGAGGAGCAGGCCGAGAAGCCGGTGCCGCCGGCGGAAGAGCCCTGAGGGTGCGCGCGCGCGGTGGCCTCGGGCCGCAGGCCACCGGGGGCGCGGAGGCTCCGCCCCGCAGAGTGGTCCATTCGCTCCGCCGCCCGTTCCAGCCTGCATTGCCAAAACAAGCCGTCCCCTGGCTTCTGCGGGCCGGAGGCCCCCAGTGGTGGCTCCCACCCCGGTGCCGGCGTTTTCCAAGCGGTCAGAGCATCGCCTTGAAGCTCGCGAGCGCGTCGGCGTAGGTCGCGGCCAGCGAGGCGTCCGGCTCCACCCTGGAGCCGGCGGCGGGCTTGCAGAAATCGGCGCTGAGGCGGGCGAGGTCGTGGCCGCAGGCATGGGCGGCGCGCAGGGCGGCGCCGAGACCGGCCCCGTTGGCGATCGCGAAACGCTCGACCGGGGCTTGAAAAATATTGGCGACCAGTTGGGCGATGCCGTCATTTTGCGACGCACCGCCGGTCAGGCGGATCAAGCCGGCCTTCTCGCCAATCCACTGGCTGTGGAGGCGCATGTTGAGGAACTGGCCTTCGAGCAGGGCGCGGACCTGGACGGCCGCCGGGGCGTCGGCGGGGAAATTCCTCACCGGGCCGTCGAAGTCGCGGCGCGGGGTGATTTCAGGACCGAAGAAGGGGAGCATCAACCTGCCCTCATTGCCGGCGGGCGTGAGGGCGAGGCCGTCCACGTCGAAGGCGGACCAGTCGAGTCCGCAGGTGTCGCGCAGCGCCTCGCGGGCCAGCGAGCCGTTGCGGAAACAGATCAACGACATGAAGCCGCCGGCCGGATTGCCGAAGACATGGCCGAAGCCCTGCGGGTCGGTGACCGGCTTTTCCATCGCGGCGAAGAACGTGTCGGAGGTGCCGAGCGAGATCACGATGGTGCCGGGCGCGGTGGCACCCATGCCGACCAGCGAGGAAGGATTGTCGCCGGTCGAAAGGACAACCTGGCAGTCCGGCGAGAGGCCGAACTTCTCGACGAAGTATTCCGACACGAAGCCGGCGATGGTGGTGCCGGCGGCGGCGGGCGGAAGCTTGGCGCGGAGGTCCGGCGCGGTGGCGTCGAGCAGGGCGTCATCCCAGCCGAGGGTCTGCAAGTTCAGCAGGTTCATGCCCGCGCCGTCGCCGTGGTCGATGGCGATCGACTTGCCGGCGAGGACCGAGCCGACGAAAGAGCTCACGAGGTGGATGACGGCGGTCTTTTCGTAGGCGGCGGGGTCCTGCTTGAAGAAGCGGCGGATCTGCGGGCCGGTGAAGCGCTCGACGGCGATCGAGCCGGACTTGCGGCAGACCTCGGCATTGCCGCCGACCGCCGCGGCGATCTCGGCGCACTCGGCGCCGGTCGAGGTGTCCATCCAGATCGGCGCGGTGGCGCGGGTGAGGGCGCCGGAAAGCTGGCCTTCGAGCGATCCGGCGGCCTTCAGCGAACCAAGGCGGGATTCCAAGGTGTCGTCGAAGTAGAGCGAGCCGTGCTGCTGGCCGGAGCAGGCGACGGCGATGACGGGGGAAAGGTCGAAGCCGTCGGCGAGCTGTTGGAAAACCAGGTCGAGCGCCTCCATCCACATCCGCGGGTCGGCGTGGACCTCGCCGTCCCTGCCGCCGGGGAGGAAGCCGCTGGGCGACTTGTAGGCGGGCAGGGCGCTGCCGAAGTTCACTGAGGCCTCGCGGACGATCGCGCCGCTGGCGGGGTCGATGACAAGGGCGGAGAGCGACTGGGTGGAGGAATCGAGGCCGAGGAACATGCGCTTTAGAAACCAGAGGCAAGAGGCAAGAGACCAGAAGGAAAAGCGGCATGATCGGCGCCCCAGTGGGGGGAAGGCTCTTCACAGTCCGAGTTCCTGGCGCAGGGACTCGAAGAGCGGATCGCGCGGGGAGGGGGTGACGGGTTTCTTTTGCGGTGGCTTCCGGGCGGAGCGGGAGGGCTTTTCCGCGGGGCGGCGGGGCGGGCGGGGATTCATGGGGTCCGGGTGGTCGGGTTGGAAATGTCGGCTGGCAGAGGTCGGCGGATCGCCAGGAAGAGCAGGGGCCTCACCGGTGAAGCGGTGATGAAAGGAAAGTGAAATCGAAGGGCCATGAGAGCCGCCGGAGGCCCTCGGACTGCTGCGATGATTCGCAGCTTTCGATTGCAAGGGGAGGCCCGCCGCTCCTGTGGACGGAGGCGACCTGCCGGGATCGCCGCGTTGCGCCTGAACGGACGGCCTCACCCTTCATTCCGAGAGCTGCGAATCATCGCAGCAGTCCAAGAGCCGCCGGCGGGGAGTCGCCGCGGCCTGGAACGAATTTCGTGCCTCGCCCGGATCACCCGGCGGGTGGGGGCGGGGCTGATGGCCGGGGGTGGAGGCGGCCCGCCGGGGTCGAGGGACGGTCGGAAAGCCCGCGGAAGACCCTTGCGTCGGCCGAGATCTCGACAAGGCTCGTGGATGACCGCCTCCTTCCGCTTCGCTATGATTCCGGGCGCCTTGGCCCTTGCCCTTTTCGGATTAGCCGCGGCGGCCGACGAGGTGGCGACGCGCCCGTCGGAGCTCCACCTGAAATTCGACGGCGATGCCGCGGAACCCGAGTGGACCGCGCAGAACGACAGCGTGATGGGGGGCGTGTCGAAAGGGGGGGCGGTGGTGCGCGACGGCGTGCTGGCATTCACCGGGTCGCTCTCGCTGGAGAACAACGGCGGCTTCGCCCAGGTGCGCATCCAGAATCTCGATCGTGATCTTGCGGGGAAGAAGGGGGTGAAACTGCGGGTCATGGGCGATGGCCGGAAGTATCAATTGCGTCTCGCGACCGATGCCCGCCACCGCGGATCCCGCATTTCCTACAGCGTGGAGTTCCCGACCACGGCCGGCAGCTGGACGGAGGTCGAAGTGCGCTTCGCCGATTTGAAAGCGAGCCATCACGGCAACGCGTTGGACGGTCCACCGGTCAATCTCTCGCAAGTCGAGGAAATGAGCTTCCTGATCGGCGACAAGCGCGAGGGGCCGTTCGCGCTGAAGGTCGACTGGCTGAAGGTCGAGTGACGGGTGGCCGGGGGCGGTGTCACCCGCCAGCAGGCTGGCGGAGGGAGAGCGGCAGCAGGCTGCCGCAGTCCACGAGTACTACGCGAGGACCGGCAAGCTCAGGCGGGCGACGGTGCCGCCCTCGGCGCGGGCTTCGAGGGCTACCGTGCCGCCGTGCAGCTCGGCGGCTTCCTTGACCAGGGTCAGGCCGAGGCCGGTGCCTTTGCGGCCGGAGCCGTGGTGCTTGAGCGAGTAGAAGCGCTCGAAGATCTTGTCGGTCGCGTAATCCGGAACGCCGGGGCCGCGGTCGGAGATCGAGATGACGCCGTCGGCCTGAAGTACGATGGCCACCGTGGATCCGGCGGGGGAGAAGTCGATCGCGTTCTCCAGCAGGTTGGTCACGGCGGAGCGGAGGATGAAGGCGTCGCCACGGACCGGGACGGGAGTTCCGGGTAGCGAAACCGCGAGGGTCACCTTCGCCAGGTCGGCGGGCGGGCGGGCCTGGTCGATGGCGCGGGCGACGATCGGGCCGAGATCGACGGGGTCGGTCGCGTCGAGGCTGCTGCGGCCTTCCAGCGCGGAGAGTTCGAGCAGCCGGTTGAGCAGCCGTTCGGCGCGGCCGGACTCCGCGCGGATGTTTTCGAGGAAACGGTGGCGGTCGGCGGGCGGCATGTCCTCGCCGAGCAACTCGGCCGCACCGCGGATGGCGGCCAGCGGGCTTTTCATCTCGTGGGTCAGGGTTTGGACGTAGCGCTCGGCGTAGCGGCGGCCTTCCAGCGCCTCGCGCATCGATTCGAGCGCGCGGGCAAGGGTGTTGACCTCCTTGCCGGCCCCGAGTTTCGGCAGCGGCGGGCGCTTGCCGGACTCGATCTCGCGGGCGTATTCGGTGAGCCGGCCGACCGGCAGGTATTGCCAGATGAACACCGCGGTCACCAGGAACAGGATGCCCGCGCCGACCAGCCCGGTGCCCCAGTAGATGCCGCGGCGGCGGGCGTCGAGGATCGGCAGCACGTCGGCCTGCGGTTTGTAAACGGTCAGCACCCCGAAGGGATCGTCCGGCGGGCCGACCAGCGCGCCGACGTGGAGCACGGACGAAAGCGGGTTCTCCTCGTCGGTGCGGCTACTACGGGCACCGTACTGGCCGCGCAGGGTGTAATACACGTCACGCATCGCGGCGAGATTCCTGCCTTCCAACTTGCCGCCGGAATCGAAGATCACCGTGCCGCCCGCGTCGGTCAGATAGGTGCCGAGACCGACGTCGTGTTTCAGGTGCTTGTGGATGTCGGCCACGAACTTCCGCCGCGAGGCGCCTTCGAAACCGCGCCGGAAGCGCTCCTGGTCGAAACCGCCGGCCGCCAGGTCGGCCTCGACGAAGGCGGCGAGCAGCTGGGCGGCATCGACCATCGACTCCTCGGTCGCCTGATAGGTTTGCGGTTCGACGACCGACAGCTGCTGGCGGACCAGCAGGTAGATGCCGGCGCCGATGATCAGGGCGATGACGAGCAGGGTGACGCGGGTCAGGCGCATGGGGAAGAGACTCAAGACGAGAAGCGGCAAGACGCAAGACTTGAGGAGAGACGCAAAAGGCCCGCCGGCGATCGCGTTGATCTGGGCGTCGGTCAGGTTGGCGGGACCGGCGATGCCGCCGAAGCCGGCTCCGGCCGCGACGGTGATTCTCGTCAAGTCGGCCGGGATGGCATTGAGGTCCTCGATCGCCAGCCTGCCGGCGGTGACCGTGGTCGTGCCGGCGTAGGTATTGGTCCCGCTGAGGAACAGGAAGCCGTCCCCGAGTTTCTCGAGGCTGCTGGCTCCGATGATGTTGCCGGAGTAGGCGAGATCGACCGCCGCGGTTCCGTCGCCGACATGGACGCGGGTCGGGGAGCCGAGGGTCGCCTTGGCGGCGATGACGGCGGTGCCCGGGTGCGCCCGGGTGCGCCAGGGTGGTGATGGTGGGATCGAGGCCGCCGGAGAAGCGCAGGTCCAGCCCGTCGCCGCCGTTGGAAAGCGCGAGGGACACGGTGCCGCCGGTCATGGTGAGGGAGTTCAGGTGGTTGTATTCCGACGGATTCCACAACCCGCCGATGTCGCCGCCGGTGAGGGTGTAGTTTTGCGCGACGGAGTTGTTGAAGGTCATCGAACCCGGCGCGGGGTTGCCGACGACGGTGACGGTGCCGCCGAAGAGTCCGCCCGAGGTGGCGATGACGCTGTCGTTGAAGGTCACCCTGTCGCCGTTGGCGAAGAAGGTGTCGGTGCTGCTCCAGTTGGCCTCCGGGCCGCCGATCTGCCAGTTGTTGACCGCCACCGACCCGCCCACCGTGATTCCGGCGGGAATTCCGAGGCCGCCGGCGGCGACGGTGAGGGTGCCGGTGTAACCGCTCGCGCTGCCGCCGAGGATGAGGATGCCCGCGCCGCTCTTGGTCAGGGGCGCGGCCCCGCCGAGGGTGACGGCCAGGGTCGCGTTGGTGGCGGCCCGGAGGGTGCTGGCGCTGCTGACCCGCAAGGGACCGGTGCCCGGGGTGCCGGGGCCCGCGAGTACGACGGTGCCGCCGTCGAGCGTCACCGTGCCGGCGAGGGTGCTGGCGGACTCGAGGGTGAGGGTGCCCGCCGTGGATTTGGTGAAATTGCCGGAGCCGGTGAGCAGTCCGCCGATGGCTCCGCGGCCAAGGTTCAGGGTCGAGCCGCCCCGCACCTCGACCTTGGTTCCGGCGGGAGCCGACAGGGCGGCGAGGTTGACCGTTTGGGCGGCGTCGGGGCCGGTCACGACCAGCGACTTGCCATCGAACAGGCTGATGATCTCGTTGTAGGTGCCCGCGTTGAGGGTCACGGCGGCGCCGAGGTTGGCCGCGACCAGACCGGCCTGGATGGTGGCGAAGGCGTTGGTGCCGTAAGTGGCGGCCTGGTTGCCGGCGGTTCCGGCATCCGCGTCGGCAATCGGGGTGCCCGGGGCGAGCGCCGACCAGTCGTCGTCGACATAGACCGGCGCGTCGTCATCGACGATCGAGACCGCGACGGTCGCCGAGGAAGCGTTCCCCCCGGGAATGTTGATGGTGAAGCCGGACGAATCGACCGCGGGGGCACCGCCGGGATTGAAGGCCCCGTTCGGATTGTAGGTGAAGTCCCCGTTCGCGTTGAGGGTCAGCAAGGCTCCCGAGGGCAAGGCGAGGGCCTGCCCGACGCTGGCCGGGTTGCCATTCACGGCGGTCACGACGGCGGGCGCGCCGCTGTAGGCGGCCTGTAGTCCCGCGACGCGGAGCTCCATCAACGTGAAGTTTTGGTGGCCTCGGGGGTGGCGTCCGAGTCGTTCCCGGTGACCCGGATCTTGGCTACGGTGGAACCGTCCGGGACGATGCCGTTGCTGGACACCCGGAGGTGCGGCGTCGCGCCGTCCGGAATTGCCAGTCCGATTGCCTGGCCGAGCACGTTGCCGCCGGCGTCGAGAAAGGCGACCTCCACGTGGTTGTCGCGGTCCTGGTTGGAGTTGCGGCCGTAGAGGTCCACCGCGAGCTGGTTGGACGGCCCGTCCAGGACCGGCGGGCTGAGATCGTAGATCAGGACGGCGGGGCCGTTGCCGCTGGCGTTGTGGAAGCCGGTGCCGGTACCGAAGGCCAGGTTCGGCAGCGGACTGGCGGGGCTGAGGGGATTGTAGGCGAAGCCGTCGTCGAGGGTGCCCTCAAGCGTGCCCCCGTAGCCGTTGGCACCGAGGATCAGCGAGGGCGGGCTGAGCAGCGGGACGTTGCCCGGGGCGACGCCCGACCTGTAGGCCACGTTGTCCACCATCCCGAAACCCCAGCCGCCATGATAGTAGTCGATCCAGTCGATCACGAAAAGCTCGCCCGGATAAGTCGTGTTGATGGTCTTGAGCTGGGCGATGCTCCACCCCGTGTTCTCCCGGAGTTGAAGAATCCGCCGGTGCCGCGGCCGCCGTCGTTGGCGCCGGCGCTGGAGAATACCACGCCGCTTGGTCCGGAGACGCCGAGGGTGTCGATCCATCCGTCGAGCGAGGCCCCGTCGTTGCCGACAAGATCGAAATCGTAAGCCTGGATCGTCGGCGGCTGGGCGAGCACGTTGCCGGTCGCGGCGGGACCGGTTTCGCTGACGGTGACGTTCCGGTTGGAGGCAAGCGGAACCTGGGCGGCGAGCGTGCCCGTGAGGGCTGCTCCCGCCAGAAGCATCAATGGATTTTCATAATGGTTTTTTATCGAATCCGGCGCTCTTGGGCGGAGCGGCACCGCACCGATGGCCCTCAGGGCATCGACGATACAATTCCCAACTTACTCGTTCCGGATCTGAGGTGGCAAGTCGGCAATCGACCGTCGGATTCTTCCAGCAGCCGGGGTTTCACCGGGGTTCGTCACCCGCGGCTTGCCAGGCCCGGAAGAAGTCCCGATCACTCCGGCCCGCACCCGACGCCGGATCCGATTCACCTCAGCTCCTGCTTGACCGCCGGTCTTTTATCCGTTCATCTGAACAAGTTCCATGCCGTTTTCCCCATCGAAAACCCTGATTCAGACGCCGCTCGAAGCCCTCAAGAAGCACTTCGGGCACGGCGGATTTCTGGACGGGCAAGACCGGGTGATCGAGCAGATCACCAGCGGTCGCGACGGGCTGGTGGTGATGCCGACCGGTGGCGGGAAGTCGTTGTGCTACCAGTTGCCCGCGCTGTGTTTCGAAGGCGTGACCCTGGTGGTCTCGCCGCTGATCGCGCTGATGAAAGACCAGGTGGATGCCCTGGTTTCGAAAGGGATCCCGGCGACGCTGATCAACTCGACGGTGGCCTGGGAAGACCAGAAAGAGCGCCTGGACGGGATGCGGAGCGGCCGCTACAAGCTGGTCTACGTCGCGCCGGAGCGCTTCCGGGCGGAGTCCTTTCTCAGCGCGCTGAAGGGCGTGGAAGTCTCGCTGTTCGCGGTCGACGAGGCGCACTGCCTGAGCCAGTGGGGCCACGATTTCCGGCCGGACTACATGCGGCTCGGCAAGGCGCTCGACAAGATCGGCCGGCCGCAGTGCGTGGCCTTGACCGCGACCGCGACGCCGGTGGTGCGGGCGGACATCCTGGACGTGCTGAAGCTGCGCGAACCCTTCGAGGTGGTCAGCGGCTTCGCCCGGCCGAACCTTTCGCTGGGGATCACGGCGGTCGAAAAAAAGCAGCAGAAATACGACCGGATCCGCGAGATCATCACGGCGAACAAGACCGGCATCGTCTACTGCGCGACCCGCAAGAAGGTCGAGGAAGTGGCGGAGACGCTGGCGGCGTGGCGGATCAAGGCGATCGCCTACCACGGCGGGATGAGTGACGCCGAGCGCGAGAACGCCCAGAACATCTTCCTCCAGCGCAAGGCCGACGTCGCGGTGGCGACCAATGCCTTCGGGATGGGCATCGACCGCTCCGACGTGCGCTTCGTGATCCATTTCGAGGTGCCGGGCAGCGTCGAGGCCTACTACCAGGAAGCCGGCCGCGCCGGCCGCGACGGCGAGGCGGCGACCTGCGAGCTGCTCTTCAACTACGCCGACACCCGGACCCAGGAGTTTTTCATCGAGGGCGCGAACCCCGGCGCCCACACGATCCGCGAGGTTTACCAATACCTGCTGAACTCCGCCGACAAGGACTACGAGATCCATCGTACCATCGAGGACATCACCGAAGGGGCGGGCGTGAAGAACTCGATGGCGGTGAGCAGTTCGCTCGCCGCGCTGGGGCGGTCGGGCTACATCGAGCGCTTCGACATTCCCGGCAAGCGCCTGCGCGGGACCCGGCTGAAAAAGCCGGACGTCTTCGCCCGCGCGCTGGAGCTGGACGAGGCGGCGCGGGAGGAAAAGGAGCGGCGGGATCGCGACAAGCTGAAGTCGATGGTCGAGCTGTGCTACGTCCGGACCTGCCGCCAGCAATGGATCCTCGCCTATTTCGGCGAGGAGGATGCCGACGTCTGCGGCAACTGCGACAACTGCCGGGCCAGCGAGGGCAACGACCAGCGCGCGCCGACCGAGGAGGAAAACCTCATCGTGCGCAAGGCGCTGAGCGGTGTCGCCCGGATGTCGCGCAAGACGGCGGCCGGGTGGGAGGGGCGCTACGGGCGGGGCAAGATCGTCCAGATGCTGTGCGGCAGCCGTTCGCAGGAGATCCTGGCGGGCGGGCTGGACCAGTTGAGCACCTACGGGATTTTGAAGGAGCAAGGCACCGGATTTCTCAACGCGCTGATGCGGGCCTTGGGCGACGTCGGACTGGTGCGGGTGGATCCCGGCGAATACCCGCTGCTGACCCTGACCGACGCCGGCGAACGGGTGATGCGCGGCTGCGGCAAATACCGCCTTTCCTGGCCCTCCATCAGCCCGGGCGGCGGCGGCGTCGATTCACTCGCCGACCAGGGCTTCGACGGCGGGCTTTACTCGATGCTGCGCGACCTGCGCGCCAGCCTGGCGAAGCGCGACGAGGTGCCGCCCTATGTGATTTTCAGCAACAAGACGCTGGAAGCGCTGTGCCGCTACCGGCCGACCACGGTGGCGGAAGGACTGGCGGTGCCGGGGATCGGCGAGGCCAAGGCGCAGCGCTACCTGCCGGCCTTCCTGGCGGTGCTGAAAGAATGGCGGTGAGATTTCCCCGGGCGTTGCCGGTCGTGCGCGGTTCGCACGTCGAGCGCCGGCGCGGGCGCGGCTCCCCTCGCCATGCCGGACCGGGAATATTCCGTTGCGGGGCAAGCTCAGCGCGGTCGGGCACAAGCCCGACGTTGCGGCGAGCGCCGGGCCAACAGCAGGCAGGACATCCCGGCCAGCAGCAACGAGGAAGGCTCGGGGATCACCGAGATCGATCCGTCGGCGAGGAAACTCGAGGTGCTCCAGCTCAACCCGGCTGACAGGGCCGGCAGATCGAAGTCCGGGTTTCCGGAGACCGTGTAGCCGGCGGTCCAGTCGAAGACGTCGAAGGCGTCGCCCAAGGCCGGCGCGAACCCGTCCAGCAGGGCGACCTTCAAGGTGCCATCGAAGGCGATCTGTCCGCCGGCCCCGAACAGGGAGACCAGATCCATGCTCGAAGGATTGGCGATCTGGGCAAGATACACCGAGCCGAAATCTTGCGTGAACGAACCACCGAGGCTGAAGCTGCCGGTCAGGTTGCCCGGGGAGATCGCGGCCCCATCCCGGATTCGGAGCGACCCCGCCAGCGAGCCGGTGCCGGAGAGGGTGCCTCCCTGCACATCGGTGAGTCCGGAGTGGGTGCTCACGCCATCGAGCCTCAGGGTTCCGCCGCCGGTCTTGGTCACGGCGAGCGATCCACCGCCATCGGAGAACGATCCGCCGAAGTTCCCGCCGGAGACGGTGAGATCCGAGGTGGCGGCGGCACCGGCGGCGCTGGTGAGGCGGACGGTGCGGCTGCCGGACGCGCCGTCAAGGGTGATGCCGCCGGTGTGGCCGGAGTTGTCGTCGCTCAGGGTGATGCGGTGGTTCGGGTTCGCGCTGGTGTTGCGGATCGCGAGCGCGCCGGTGCCGCTGATCGGCGCGCTGATCGTGTGGTCGACCGCGGTGGTGCCGGTTCCCTGCGAGTAGAGGATCGTGCTGCCCGACTGGGCGGTGATGGTGCCGGCGATGTTCACGGGATGGGTCGCGCCGCTGACCTGCCAGGACCCGCCGTTGAGCTGGATGTTGCCGTTCCAGGTGAAGGAATTGGCGAGGGAACTGCCGCGCGAGGTGATCCATGTGGCACCGTTGTCCACCCGGACGGTGAAGCTGGCGGGCACCGTCGCGGCTCCCGAGGCGCTGCGGTATTCCGTGGTGCCGTCTCGCAACCACAGCGAACCGTTCGAAATGCTGGTCGACCCCGAGCCCACGGTGAGGTTCACACGGCCGGCGCCCGTGCGGCTCACGGTGCAGCCGCCGAGGTCCATCGTCGCAGGAATGGTGAAGGAGATCGCGTCCTTGGCGGTGCCTGCCGCGGCGTTCCAGGTCTGGTTTGCGGAAGCCGCGAAATTGCTGGCGATCGTCAGCGCGCCGGCACCGGTCGACTGATGGAGGATGCCACCCGAGCCGACCGTCAACACCGCTCCGGCGGTATTGCCGAAGGTCACCCCCACGCCGAGCGAGGCGTCCGCGCGGATGCCGCCCCAGCTCAGCGACGAGCCGATCGCCGGCTTGGGTGCCGTGGTGAGGGTGGCATCGAAGACCGCGATGTCGTCCGATCCGGGGACGACTTCACCGACCCAGCTGTCCTCCAGATTGTAGACGAAACCGTTGTCCGCCTTGAAGATGTCGGCGGCGCGGAGAGGCATTGCGGCCAGGGCGATTCCTCCGCCCAGGATGATGGCATTCGGATGCATGGAGTCGTGTTTCGGATAGGATCAAGGTTCCGCCTTGAGACGGGCGAAGAGGCGCCCTTGCGGGGCGTTGGTGGCGGGGATGAAAGCGGTCACGCGGTCCGGGGTGGCGGTGGTATCGATGGTGACGATGACTCCGTTTGCATCCGGTCCGGAGGATGCGGGTCCGATCATGACCGGGTTCCAAACGATGAAGTCGGGAGTCCATTCGATGGCAAGGGCGGCTTGTCCGATGCTTGCCTCCGCGCGCTCGAACCGGAGCATGATGCCGCTGGCCGTCTCGGTGGCGAGCAGCGGGGCGTTTTCCGGGATCGCAGGATCGCCGCCGAGGATCCATTCCAGGGAATTGGCGATCCGGTCGCCATCCGGATCCGCGCCGGGAGCGGTGTCCGCCGGGGTGGCGAGCGCGGGGTAGCCGCCAAGCCAGACCTGATAGGGATCGGCGCTGCCGCCGCCCACGTTCAAGCGGCCGGCACCGGCAAGCGACGGACTGGTACGGGCCGCGCCTGATCCGGGAGCGCCCCATTCGCCGGCCGGCTGGGACGTGCCGTCGAGAACAAGTTCGCGGATGGTATCGGTGCCGTTGAAGTCGAGTTCCAGCACCGCGCCCGGGCTGATGCGGATGGCCGAGTTGTTGGAGAAGCCGCCGCTCGAGGTGGTGCGCAACCTCCCGGCGAGGACGCTGGGGTCTCCGCTGTAGGAGGCGTTTCCGGTGAACACCAAGGTGCCCGCGCCCACCTTGGTGAGTGCGAGCGGCCTCGCCCCGTCGGTGAGGGTTCCCGCGAACTCCCCGGCACCGACCACCACGGCGGCCGGGTTTGACGGGTGGGCGTTGGCAAGGGTGCCGCGTCCCTCAAGCCGCCCCAGTTGGACGGTCGAACCGTAGATTTCGAGCGTGTTTCCGGCAGCGATCTCCCCCACGGCGCTGGCGCTGCCCGCGTTGGCATTCCGCAACTGGAGGGTCCGGTTGCCGGCGGTCGCGTCCAGCCGCACGCGGCCGGTGAAGCCCGAATTGTCTCCCTCGAAGCGGATGGGGTCGGGATACGGGCGCGGACTCGACGGACTGACGTGCAAGGTGCCGGCGCCGTGGAGCGGGCCGCTGAGCGAAAAGCGCACGCCGCTGGTGGTCGTGAGGTTGCTGGCGATGAATGACAGTTTGGACTCGCCGGACACCGAGATGGGGCCCGACAGCGTCAGCGGCTGGAGCACGAAGTTATCCAGCCCGAGGTTGAGTTCGCCATCGGCCAGCTGGATCGCCGGCGAGGCGGTGACCCCGCCGCCGGTGTTGTTGATCGAAATCATGCCGCCGGTCTCGGCACGCAAGGTCAGGTTGCCGGCGAGTTTCAGGTCGCCGGACAAACCGCCGGAACTGAAGGAAAGCCGGCCTTCGGAGCAGACGAGAGTGCCAGGGGACAGGTCGTAGCCGCCGCGGGTCGTAGCCGCCGCGGAACCAAAGGTCCTCCGGCCCGGTCTTGGTGGCGGTGAAACCTCCCAGGTCGAGGGTGGGCGTCAGGTAGTCGCTGTAGGCGATGAATTCGATGCCGGGAACGAACTGAGCCACCGGCATCACATTCCATTGTTGGTCGGCGGTCAGCCGCAGGTCGCAGCCAAACTGCAGACCGCCGCCCGGGCCGTTTGTCTGGAGACCGCCCGCGCCGATCGACAGCACCGCGCCGGCGGTCGCGCCAACACGCCAGGACTGCCCGTTGCCACCGGTCTTGAAGCCGCGCAGCTCCATGCTGGATCCCAGCGGGGAGTTGCGAAACGAGCTGCTCATGCGCTTGTCCGCGCGCGCGACGTCGCCCGGTCCGGGGACGAAGCGCTCGATCCAGCAGCGCGGGTCGTCGAGCGGCAGCAGGTTATCGCCGTCCTTGGCGAAGGTCAGCGGAGCGAAGTTGTCGAGCGCCGCGTCAGCGCCCGTGACCCGCACCGCCAGACCGTGCGCCATTTCGAAACCCACGCCGAACGCGGCCGCGGAAACCGTCGCGGACCACGGTTGCCCGCCCGCGGCCAGCGGGTCGAAGTCGAGCTCGCGGCCGGAGGTCAGGTCGCGGACCCGCAGCGTGACCCTGCGCGCGGCGGTCGCGTCCGGCGTGGAATGCGTCACCGCGAGGCGGTACCAGTGGCCGGGGGTCGGCGCGACCCCGGAGGAAAGGATTCCACCTCCCACGCCTTGGAGGCCGAACACCAGGTTTGCCCCGTCCAGCAGAAGGCCGGCCTGAAGCTGCGTTTCAGCCAGGTCGTAGCGGAAATCGTCGTCGGCATCGAACCATAATCCGGCAATCATCGGTGCTCCGCCCGCCAACAGCTCGAAGACCATCCCGCCGGTATCCGGATCGAAGGGGACGAAGGCGTCTTTGGCCCCGATGTAGGCCTCGTTGGTCCCGGATCCGCGAAGTTGCCGGCCGGTCCCGGGATACTCGCCGCTGGCGTCGGCCGCCACCAGCAGGCCACCGCTGGAGCCGCAGCTGTCCGACCAACCCTCCTCACCCAGGAATTCCTTGTTGCTGCTGCCCGGCGTGGCAAAGGCAAGCGCGCCTTCCGGATAGGAATCGAAATCGACCCGCTGGGCGCTCAGCGGCGCGGCGGAAATGCCGGCCAGAAGGGCGGCGGACAAAACGAACCCGCGCTCCTTGTGGTTAGACTTTGGCCAGGGGAGGGCATGGGGGATGACGGTCATGATGATTTGAGTTTCCTGGGGAGACGGTGGTGAAAACGGCGGTCCGGAGATGTTTCCGCCGCGCAGGGCCCGCCCGGACCGGTCCGGAACCCGCGGAGCCGGGTTCAGGAGGGCGAAGCCCCGCGACGGCGATCCTCACTCCTAGGAAACAGCGGGAACAGGGCGCTGGTTAACCGGAAGCGGGGGCAGGCGGGGTTTTGGTGGATGGCGCAAAGCGTGAGTTGAGGTTCGGCAGGTGGTTGCTGGAACGAGCGTCGGCGCGGCCCGGCGGGGAGAGCGCCGGATCCGTCGCGCCCGCCTTGACCGGGGAGGCCGTTGGCGGCATGGTGCGCAAGATGTCCGCCAGCAAATCGGTTGTTTTCGTCTGCACGGGGAATACCTGCCGCAGTCCGATGGCCGAGGGCTTGTTCCGCAAGGCGGTCGAGACGCGCGGTGACTTCAAGGTGAGTTCCGCCGGCATCGCGGCCTATCCCGGCGACCGGCCGAATCCCGAGACGGTGAGGTTCCTAGGGGGGCGCGGGATCACCCTCGACGGCTTCTCCAGCCAGCCGGTCTCGCCGGAGCTGCTGGAGCAGGCCACCCATGTTTTCGCGATGACCTCCGGCCACCTGGAAACGCTCGAAAGCCTGTTCCCCGAGTTCGTCGACAAATTTTTCCTGGTCTGCGAGTTCGTGGAACTCCCCGGCCGCGGGGTGGCGGCCGACGTGCCCGATCCCATCGGCATGGGGAAGAAGGCATACGAGGAGGTCGGCAAGACGCTCGATCAGGCGATTCCCACCCTGATCGCCTTCATCGACCAGACCTGGCAGGGGTGAAGTTCCAAGGAAGAAGTGCCAACATTCCGGACCGGCCTTGCGAGTGCTGGGATTTTCCCCTGCCTTTTTTGGCACTTGGCACTTCTTTCTTGGCACTTCCGGCCTCCACGGCCATTTCCCTCCCGCCCCAAGTGACCATCATGAGCCAGCAGCCCTTGCGTATTGCCCTCGGCGCCGATCACGGCGGAGTTGATCTGAAGAACGCCATCGCGGCTCACCTCAAGGCCGCCGGCCACGAGGTCGATGATTTCGGTACCAACGGCAGTGAATCGGTCGATTACCCGGATTTTGCCAACCAGGTCAGCCGCGCGGTGGCCGACGGCACCCACGATTTCGGAATTCTCTGCTGCACCTCGGGCGTCGGCGTGTGCATCACCGCCAACCGCCACCGTCATGTCCGCGCCGCGAGCGTCCGGACGGTGGAGGAAGCCGCGATCACCCGGTTGCACAATGACGCCAACGTGCTCTGCCTCGGCGGGAAGGTTCACGACACGGCGCTCGCCACCGCGATGGTCGATACCTTCCTGGCCACCGGGTTCGAAGGCGGCCGCCACGAGCGCCGGGTCTGCAAGTCGTCCGGTTCCCGCATCGCGGAGACCGACCCGGCGATCCACGCGGCCATCGTCGCCGAAGAACGTCGCCAGCGGAACAGCATCGAACTGATCGCCTCGGAAAATTTCGCCTCGCCCGCGGTGATGGAAGCCCAGGGTTCGGTGCTGACCAACAAATACGCCGAAGGTTATCCCGGCCGCCGCTGGTATGGCGGCTGCGAGAACGTCGATGTGGTCGAGCGGCTCGCGATCGACCGCGCCAAGCAGTTGTTCGGGGCCGAGCACGCCAACGTCCAGCCGCACTCGGGCTCGCAGGCCAATACCGCGGTCTATTTCTCCGTCCTCAAGCCGGGCGACCGGATCCTCACGATGGACCTCGCGCACGGCGGGCACCTGACCCACGGTCACAAGGCGAATTTCTCGGGCAAGTTTTACGATGTCGTCCACTACGGAGTCAGTCCCGACGACGAGCGGATCGACTACGACGCGCTCGCCGAACTCGCCCGCGAGTGCAAGCCGGTCCTCATCACCTGCGGGGCCAGCGCCTACTCCCGCGTGATCGATTTCGAGCGGATGGCGAAGATCGCCCGCGAGGTCGGCGCCTACCTTTTCGTCGACATGGCACACATCGCCGGTCTGGTCGCCGCCGGCGTGCATCCGAGCCCGGTCCCGCACGCCGACTTCGTCACCTCCACCACCCACAAGTCGCTGCGCGGGCCGCGCGGCGGGATCATCCTGTGCAAGGAGGAGTTCGCCAAAAAGATCGATGCCCAGGTCTTCCCGGGCATCCAGGGCGGACCGCTGATGCACGTCATCGCGGCCAAGGCGATCTGCTTCGGCGAGGCATTGAAACCGGACTTCAAGGGCTACCAGGAGCAGGTGATCAAGAATTCGCGCGCCCTTGCCGCGCGGCTCGCCCAGCATGGCTTCCGGATCGTCTCCGGCGGTTCGGACAACCACGTGATGATGGTCGATCTCCGGCCGAAGGGCCTCAACGGGGCCGACGCCTCGCACACTCTCGACGAGGCCGGCATCACGGTGAACAAGAACTCGATTCCCTTCGACACGGGCACCCCGATGAAGCCGAGCGGCATCCGCATCGGCACTCCCGCGGTGACGACCCGCGGGATGATGGAGAAGGACGTCGAGCAAGTCGCCGATTTCATCGCCGAAGCCCTGGCGGCGATCGGAGACGAGACCAAACTTCACGCCATCCGCGACAGGGTCTTCGCCTTCAACCGGCGCTTCCCGATGCCGTGGTGAGAGCCGCTCACGGCGGATCCAGCGGGGGCAAGACCCCGGCGGATCCGTCGTCGTACATCAGGGGTTCTTCCTCGACCTTCAGGGGCCGGAACTGGCCGTCATAGCTGTCGACCTGGAAGCGGAGCTCCTGCAGATCCCGGTTGGTTCCGCCAATGAGGTCGCGCAGTTCCTGGTTCTGCTCCACCGAGCTTTCGAGCAAGGTCAGCAGCTTCTCCACGCGGCTATCGGTGTCTCGCGGCGCATTGGCCCCGGTGGTCGGCCGGGAGGGGGCTTCGGCATCCCGGCGGGCCTCGGCGAGAAAGTCTCTGGCTTCCCGTGCCATCCCATCGTCGGGTAATGGGGAAGGGACGGGCCGCGAGGTCCCGACCGGCGCGAGATCGGCCGGCAACACCGCGGCCAGCGCGACCATGTCGCGGACGGAGAACCAGTGGGAACCGGCGGCTCCCGCCATCAGGGCGAGGGCGGTGCCGCAGACGAGCGGGATTTGGCTTGGTTTCATCGCTGCTTATTGACGGGTGAAGGCTCCGGAGCGGGGGTGGCTTTGGGGGGCGCTTCGGGGGCAGCGGGCAGTGAACTTAAAAGTTGGCTGAGGCGGTCGAGCGCCGCGGACATCTGGCGCGAATCCTCTTCCATTCGCTCGATCGAGTTGCTCAGAACCGCGCTCATGGTGCCGGTCTGGGCATACCGGAGCCCGGGTTCGTAGCCGGGTTCGCCGACCGCCAGGACTTGTTCGCCATCGGCATCGGGGACCAGCAAATGCGGCCGGATCGACAGGGAAATGGTGGTGCCGTTGGCAAGCTGGACTTTCTCGACAAAGGCGGGAACTTCCTCGGGCTGTTCCAAGCGCCACCCTGCGGGTGGCAGGAACAGCGGCTTGGCGGGAAAGGGGGCGAGCAGCTTCACCGCGGCGGCATCGACTTTCGCGGAACCATCCCTGCCCGGCTCCACCTGGACGGATACTCCCTCCGGTTCGGGCGCGGCGGGCGCTTCGTCGTTGATCGCCGCGTCAAGGTCGGGGTCATCCGCCGGCGCGCCGGGTTCCGGCGCGGGAACCTCGGAATCGAGGTCGCCGAGCGTCGGGTCGGTGGCGCTGATGTCGACCGTGACCGAGGGCATGTCCTCGTCTTCAAAGCCTTCCGTCAACGCGGACAGCACCGGATCGCGCTCCGAGGCTTTCGGCGCGATGTCCTGGGCAATGGCGGAAACGGCCGCGAGGGCGAGGCAGGCGGAAATGGGGCGGAGCGGGGTCATCGGTTCTGGATTTCGATGGCTTGGGTGCTGTCAAGGCTCTCGGTTTGGGCCGGCCCGGCTTCGCGGGTGAGGGAAGGGCTGTCGGCGCGCAGCACCGAGGCGGGAATCGAGGTTCCAACCAGCGAGTTCCACTCCGCGAGCAGCGTGCCGCCTTCGTCGCGGAGCAGGCGGCAAGCTTCCTGGTAGTGGCCGATACGAACCATCAGGTCGCGCGCCTGGGCCACCTCTTCGGTGGTCCAGCGGAGGGCCCGGCTGCGATAGAGCACGGGGACCTCGAGCGCGATCTTGCCGAGGTCTTCGCCGCCCGGGCCCTGGGCCTTGAGGACGTGTTGGATCTGGAGATTGGTCTGCTCGTACGCGTTCTCCGGGCCGGTCTGGGCGGAGGCAAAGCGGCGCGGGTCGGCGGGCTGCGGCTTGGAAACATCACCCGGCAGGGCGCTCGCCCGGGGCAGCAAGGAGTCCGCGTCCGGCGCAGCGGCCGTGGCCGCCGCAAAAACCGGGGAGGGGGCGCTCGCGGTGGCCGCCGGCCCGTGCGGAGAGCCGGTCACAATCACCGGCTTGGTCATGTAAAGTCCGCAGAAGACCGCCGCCATGGCGGTGCTGCCGGCGAGCAGCCACGGGTAGGCCCGCTGGACCGGACAGGTGGTGGAACGACGGTTGGAAGCGGTGGAAGTCGGATGGGTCAAGGGCCCCAGCTCCAGGGTCTGGGGGCTGGCTGGCACCGGCACCGGCTTCGTGGCCAAGGGCGTCGCTTGGGTCGTGGTGGGCAGGGGTCGCATGAGTTCAAGGTGCGGGCAATTCGTCCGGCGGCTCCGCGGCGGGTGGTTCCACGGGCGCGGGCGGGACGTGGACGGCGTGGGTGATCACGGTTTGATCGGAGACGCCCGGGAACACGGTCAAGGTGAGCGAGTCCCGGGTCAGCCGCAGATGCTTGTGGACGCCGCCGTGGTCGCTGGTCGCCTGAACCCCGGGAACCACCTCAAGCGGACCGCCGGGCGCGCTCTGTTGTCCGATCCCGTCGGAACGGTAAATGGTGAAAGTGGACCAGGCGTCCGACTGGGCGTCGGTCGTCAGGCGGATCGTCACCCCGTCGGTTGAAACCGACAGCTTGAGCGGCTTGATCGGTATCCGGACCACCTTGCCGTTGCCGGTGATCTTCGTCTGGCTGCGGATGACGTAATCGCCGAACGTGTCAAAGTCGCCCTGTTCAGCCCCCGCGCTGAACACGAATGCCAAGGCGACCCCCGCGACTCTGGACAGAAGTTTCATTCGCCGACGTCCCACTGGGAGTCCGTGGTGGTTTTGGAAGGATCGTAGCGGGTGCCGTCGATCCCGCTGGTGTTGGTCGTGAGATAAGGAGGCGAGACGTTCACCCGGGGGTAGAGCGTGGCGCTGTCCAGCGACTTCGAGGTCGGCATGGTTGCCGGATTGTTCGGCAGATACGGTAACAGCAAAGCTGGAGTCAGGGACGTCAAGGGGACCGTCGGGTTGTCGGCAAGATAGGTCCGCTGGGCGACATAGACGGTCCGCAGGTTCTCCGAAGCGTCGCGGGCGAGTTTCCATTGTCCCACCACGTTGGAAACGTAAAAGCCGGAGGTCATCAGCGCGAGCAGGACGAAGATCACGATCGACATCTCGATCAGGGTGAATCCCCGCGCTTGGAACCGGGTGGACGGGCTGGCTTTCATGGCACGGAAGGGAATTTAGGTTAATAAAGATGAGTTGAAAAGACGGAAATATTAACGAACTTCCCGAAAGATCGCCCGGTGGCGGGCGGCGGCTTCAGCCCTTGAGGATTTCGAAGGCTTCCGCGACGTTCTTCCGGAGTTCGGGATCGGCCCACGCGTTGCGCCCGAGGTGGACCAGCCAGAAGACCACGACCAAGGTGATGCCGAGCCAGATCAACCACCAGCTGATGGATTTCCCCTGGGGCGCGATCAGCGGCACATACCAAGCCTCCCGGTCGACCACGCGCGTGGTGAACATCTGGGAGCCGTCGCGGAGTTGCTCGAGCAGGGCGTTGACCGCGGTGTCGCTGCGCAGGATGAAGCGGTGCTTGTACTTGCGGCCGGGGGACTCCGGCAATTCCTCCGCGATCACGCCGGCCGGCACGGATTCCGGCAGCCTCAGCGTGTAGACGTGGGTCTCGTAGACGAAGCGTTCGCGCAGCCAGCGGTCGAGTCGGGTCAGTTGCATGGCGATCGTGGGATGGTCGGTTGTTCGGGTCAGATTCCGCTGTTCATCATCTTCGGGCCCATCAGGAAGATCGGCAGGAAGGTTCCGACGAAGACCGCGGCGATCAGGCCGACCGCGATCAGCAGGACCAGGAAATTCACGGTGGCGGTGAAGGACGCCATGTAGTTTTCGGAATCCTCCTCATACATCTGCGAGAGCATCGCGAGCTGGCTGTCGAGCGAGGCGGACTTCTCGCCGATCGAGAGCATGTGGACGACCTGCGAGTCGACCGAGGTGTATTTGGCGAAAGCGGTGGAAAGCGGGACCCCGGAGTGCTCGTACTTGTCGGAAGCGTCGCGCAACTCCTGATAGAAGGGGGTGCCCTTGACGCTGTTGGCGGCGACCCGGATCGATTTCGCGAGATTGATGCCGTTGGCGTGGAGCATCCGCATGGTCGAGAGGAAGGTCATCTGGCGCAGGCTGAGGATCATCATCCGGAGCAGGCGCCATTTCGACATGCCCAGGCCGAGGATCAGGTTGCGGATCTTGTCCGAGCGCCAGATGGTGATGCCGGCCGCGATGGCACCGCCGACCACGAAGGGCCACAGGGCCTTGGTGAGGGCGCTCACCTTGAAGGCGATGGCGGTCATCCCGTCCGGGCTCTGGCTGACCTGCTTGAGCATGTCCTGAACCTGGGGAACGATGCTGAGCTGGGAGAAGATGAAGGCACCGCTCAGGACCGAGATGATCACGCCGGGCATGACGGTCGCCTTCTTGATCGCCTTGTTGAAGTGGAGTTCGCTGGAAAACCGCGAGGCGAGGGAAGTGAACGCCTCGTGGAGCTGGCCGGCGTCGCTGCCGGCCTGGACCAGGCCGATCACCATGTCGCTGAAGCGCCCCGTCCGCTTGAACGCCTCGTGGATGCTGACCCCCGCGTTGATATCCTCGCGGATCTTGGTCAGGGCGTCGGACATGACCTTGTCCTGAAGTCCCTGGCCATAGTACTTCAGGGCGTCGGCGGTGTTGATCTGGGCCCGCAGCATCGAGCCGAGACCGCGAAACAACGAGATCAGCTGCTTCTTGGTGAACGGCTTCACCTTGGACTGCTTGAGGAAACTGAACGAGCCCTGGGCGACGGCCGGCTTGGCGGGTGTCGCGGCGGGATTCGGTTTGGCGGCGGCGGTGGTGCTAGTCATCGGTGTATGTCATGTCGATGACCTTGGAAACGGCTTCGATGTCGGTCTTCCCTTCCCGCAGCAGGCGCAAGCCGCTGCGGCGGAGGTTCGGGAGCTTCCCTTCTTCCTGGATCTTGACTTCCAGGTCGTACGGGGAGATCTCGCCTTTTGACAGCATGTCCGAGGTCTTCGGGGTGATGGGGATGATTTCGAGAATCGCGGTCCGGCCGCTGTAGCCGGAGTTCCGGCATTCGGAGCAGCCGCCGGATTTGGCGGCGAACACCGGGATGGTGGCCCACGATTCGTCGAGATTGAAAGTGCGCCGGTCGTGTTCGGAGATCCCGTCGCGGGGCTCCTTGCAGTAGGGGCAAAGCAGTTTGACCAGGCGCTGGGCGCAGGCGGCCTTGAGCGTCTGCGCGATCTTCCAGCGCTCGACGCCGAGCTGCTCGAAGCGCTCGATGATCTGCGAGGCGCGCGGGGTGTGGATGGTGGTGAGGACCTTGTGACCGGTCACCGCCGCTTCGATGGCCAGTTCCGCCGACTCGATGTCGCGCACCTCGCCCATCAGGATGATGTCCGGGTCGCTTCGCATGAAGGAGGCGATCATCGGCTTGAACTCCTTGGCGCTTCTCAGGTCGCAATGGGTGATGCCGGGGACCTCGTCTTCCACCGGATTTTCCAGCGTCAGGATGTTGACGTCCGGCCGGTTCAGCTCGCGCAGGATGGCGTTGAGGGTGGTCGACTTGCCGGAGCCGGTCGGACCGGACATGACGATGATTCCGGCGGGCACCTTCATCACCTTGTTGAGTTCGAACATGGTCTCCTCGTCGAACGCGAGGGTGCCCTTGCCGAGCGTCACGTTGATGTTGCTCTTGTCGAGCAAACGCATGGTCACGTGATAGCCGCGGTAAGTGCGGTGGCGTTCGTAGCGGATGTCGATCGGCCGGTGGAAATAGGAGATGGTGAAACGGCCGGAGATGCCGGGCGCGGTGGCGCGGATCTCGGTCGGGAGTTTCATCAGGTTGAGCAGGAAGGCGTCGAGGCGGTCCTTCAGCTTCATCGGGATCTCGACCTTGTTGCCGATGTCACCGTCCACCCGGTAGGCGTAGTAGAAGGATTCCTTCTCCACCTTGAAATGGATGTCCGAAGCACGGGTCTTGACCGCGTCCGCCATCACCGTGGCAACCAGCTGGGCCATCGGTTCGGTGTAGTCGGTGGTGACGTCGAAGTCGCGGATGCCCTCGTCGTTGTCCTCGACGTCGATGGCTTCCAGTTCGGTGCGGCTGGGGCCGGAGTTGGTCGCGACGGATTCGATCGCGCGGGCGATCTCCGAGGCGAGGGTGACGATCTTGACGATCTCCAGGTCGGGGAAGCGCGGGGCGAGATATTCGTCGGGGAGCGGACTCCAGGGATTGGCGACGGCCACGATCAGCTTGTCGCCGGTGATCGAGAGCGGACTGAAGAGCCCGCGGGTCAGCACGGTGGGATCGCAGTAGGTATGAAGCGAGCCGTCGCAGAATTCGGCGACCTTCGGGAAAAACGCAAGCCCGTTGATCTTGGCCACGGCACCCATGAAGCAGTAGCGGGTCACGCGGTTGGCGACCTGGTCGTGCGAAAGCTCGCCATATTGCGGGTCGTGGCTGGCCAACGCGCGCATGATCTGCCCGCTGATCAGCTCGTTGAAAGACATGGAGTCGTAGTCGATCACAGTCCGAAGTGTTTGCGGGTGAGGAAACTCCAGCTCTCGTAGTCCATCCGGACCGCGGTGACGAAGGGCTTGATCCCGAAGCGGCGGTCCACGGTGAGGAGGATCTCCTCGGCCATGATCCGGGCGGCGACGGGGTTGAGGGCACCGGTTCCGATCGCGTCGGTATCCTCGGCATAGAGCACCGGGGCGAGCAGCGAACGGGCGGTCTTGTGCAGTTGGTCGAAGGACTCGTAGAAGGCGGACGGGGCGATGAGCTTGCCGGCGAAGGGGACCATCGGGGGCGACGGATGGATGACCATCGACACCGCGTGGGTGATGCGGGCCACCTCGATTCCCATGTGTTCCTCTTCCGCCCCCTGGACCCGTGCGAGGATCTCGAGGAGATCCATCGGTGACCCTTCGGCCACCGAGCGCTCGAAGACGACCCGGCTGCGGGCGATCTCGGTTTCGGTGGCGATCCCGGTGGCCTGGATCGCCTGCACCGTCTGCTCCATGCAGTCGCGGAGCAGGCGTAGGGTGTCACCGGGTTTGCGCACCGAAGGGTCGTGAAGGGAGTGGATGGGGGATGACATGGGAATCGGAGGGTGGGGAGGAAAGTGGACGGGGAACCGATCCCCGCCCTTATTTCACTTCCGTGCCTTGCTGCGGCGCTCCTTCTGGGGAGCGGGAGTGTAGGGCGCGGGGACCGAGGAATTGGCCCGGTTCATCTCGGCCTGGGTCGGGTAATACGGCGCTTCCTTGACCTGCAGTCCACGGACACCGCGGCGCAGGTTCGGGTCGTGGGCCGGGCCGGGATTGCAGGTGGGATCGATCCAGTCGTGGTCCTGGGTCAGCGAGGCATTGCGGTGGATCCGGCTGGACTGGTTGCCGGTGGCCGAGGTGCTGGCCGGGTCGTAGGAGGTCGGGGTGACGATGAAGACCAGGCTGGCGTTCTCCTTCACGGTGTCCTTGCTCTTGAAGAAGAAATTGAAGATCGGGATGTCGCCGAGCAGCGGGACCTTGGTGCGGTCCTTGTTCTCGATCTCGCCGTAGAAGCCGCCGACCACCAGCGAGTGGCCGTCGGGGACGCGGGCGAGGGACTCGATCATCGACTCGGTGACCCGGGGATAGAGGTTGCCGGATTGTCCCTTGATTTGCTCGACGATCTGGGCGGACCGGGGGCGCAAGCGCATACGGATGGTGCCGTCGGGAAGCAGGGTGGGGGTGACCACCACCGAGATGCCGATCTCGCGGTGCTTCTCGGGTTCTTCGGCGATCGTCTTGTCGCTGGCGTCGATCTTGTAGCGGACTTCCTCCGTGATGTTGGTGGAATCGTTCGACTGGTTGATCGTGGTGGTGATGATCGGAACGCGGTCGATGATCGAGATCGCGCCCTGTTCGTTGTCCTCGGTGATGAGGGTCGGGTTGGACACCTGGGTGGCGAAGTTGCCTTCGGCGAGCGCCCGCAGCACGCCGCTCAGCTGCATCGGGGAGAGCACCACGTTGCTGGCGGCGGCGGTTTCCGAGGTGACGAGGCCCGAGCCGGACGATCCGCCGACGGATTCGAAGATGGAGTCGATCCCGAACACGCTGTTGAGGCTGCGGGCGATGCTGAGCGAGGTGCCGGTCTCGCCGAGCGAGCCCGACCAGTTGATGCCGGTGCGTTCGGCCGCGCTGCTGTTGACCCGGAGGATCTTGGTTTCCACGACGATCTGGCCTTTGGCCTGGTCGATGCTGTGGAGGAAATTGCGGGCCTGCTCGATCCGGTGGGCGGTGTCGATGATCACGACGGTGTTGGTCTTCGGCTCGAAGTTCACCATGCCGGTTCCCGGGGTGAGCATCGGCTGGATCAGGGCCTTGATGTTCTCCATGTCGGCGGAGCGCAGGTATTTCAACTGGTAGTTGAACTCCGCGTTCGGGAGCTGGCTGAGCTGGGCCTGGCTGAGGGCGTAGATGGTGTTGCCCTTGGTGTAGAGGGTCAGCCCGTACATGAAGGCCAATTCTTCCATCTGCTGCAGCGGGTCGCCATCGTTGAGGTGGCCGGTGACCCGGAAGTCGGGCGTTACCAGCTTGGCGTTATGGAAGTACTGGCGGCCCGCCTGCTTGGAGAGGAATTGGAAGATGTCGTTGATCGGAGCGTCCTTGATCAGGTAGCCCTCATCGGACTCCTGGATCTCCTGGTTGACGGCGGCGGCAGGGTCGGTGGCGGGAGCTCCCGCGGGATTGAGATCGGTCGGCGGTGCGACCGGCTCCACCGGCGGGGCGTCGGGCTGGGCCGGTGGCGGAGGCGTATCGGGAAGATTCGGCAGGTCGGCGGCGGGAGCCGGCGGCGCCTCGGGCGCGGAAGCCGGCGGCGGAAGGTCCGCAATCGGGATGGCGGCGGCTTCGACGGGACTGATATCAAGGGCGGTGTCTTCTTGAGCGAAGGCGTTCGTCAGTGGCAGGGCCAGCAGCGTGGCGACGGCGATTGCAGGCTTCATGGCGGATATTGGGCAGGTGTTTTGGGACAGTTGAGAGAGTGTTCGGACACCTCAGGGATTTCCTGAAACGGGAGTGACCGGTTGGATCTGGAGAGGAGCGTCGCCACCGCCCGGCTGGACGCCGGGGGCGGAGAGGGTGCCGACCCCGCGGGTCATCCCGGGGGGGCGGAGATCCAGCCTCCGGCTCGCCGTTTCGCCGGTTTCGACATTGCGGAAATCAATGCGGGAGGAACTCACTGCCATCACCTGGACCTTCACGATCTTACCGCTCGGCAGTTGGATCGGGAAAATGTCCTTCACGGTGAAGGTGCGGTCGGCGCTCAGGAACTGCTGGCTTTTGACCATGTTCACCGTGATCGCCGCGATGATGTCGGCGAAGGGCGTGGGAGGCTCCAGTTTGGTTCGCTGGGTCGGCGAAGGGTTGGCCATTCGTTCCGGCTCGGGTGCCTTGTAATCAGGGTCCTGGTAGCGGCCGAAGGGATCGGTCGCCCGCTGGCGGATGCTCAGGCGGGTCGTCAGTTCGTTGACGTAAGGCCCGATCTCGTCCCCGGCGTAGCGGGAGGGTTCGAGGTTGGCGCTGGCCGGCAGGGGTTCAGGCCGGGCGGCGGGTTTGGCCGGTGCCGGTTCGACGGGTGCCAGCCCGGACGTGTCGAAGCCCTCCGCCGACTGGGCCGGGGAAGGCATGGTGCCGAGGATCAGCAGGGCCGCGATGACGTGCGGCAAAGGGGATGAAGAGGGGTGCGGTTTCATTTTTCCCAAGCGGTGTAGGTGACCTGGAAGTTCAGGGTGGAGGTCGACGAGGAGCTGGGCTCGATCTTCAGATCTTGCAGCTGGAGCTGCGGCATCCGGGTTTCCAGCTCGACAAAGGCCCGCTGCATCGAGCGGAAAGTCCCGCGGAAGGCGAGTTTGACCTGGGAGGACTTCTGGGTCGAGGCGGAGGCGAAGCCGGTGCTGCCGGACGGGTATTCGACGGCGGTCTGCTGGAATTCCCTGGCCGGGAGCAGGTCGCCGATCTCCTTCAGGTGCGAGGTGATCGAGTTGGCGGTTTCCTTTTCCAGCTGGGTGTTCCAGCGATCGACGTGAGGCCGCTTCTTGCTGACCTGGGCTTCGAGGGTCAGGGCCCCGATACGGTTGTTTTCGGCCGACTTGAAGAGCGCTTGCTTCTGTTGGAAGGACGCCGCGGCCTTGGATTTGAGGGCGAAACCTCCGCCGACGATGGCGGCGCAGACCGCGAAGGGCAGCACGAAGCCGAACAGGACGATGGATTGACGGTAAAACATGGTTGGCGGGGAGTGTGGGTGTGAAGGAACCCGTGGCCGGGATCAGGGAGCCTTGGCGGAGAGCAGCGCCATCAGATCGGCGGAAGCGAAGCGCTGCTGGATCGTCAGGTCGAACGAGAAGGGATAGCTCGACTCGTCGCGCTGCGACATGTCGTCGACCGGGCCGGGACGGAAGCTGCCGTTCTCCAGAGTGCGTACGTTGACCACCAGGCTGCGGTTGGGCAGGTCGGTGCGGAACGAGGTGTTGCCGGTGAGAGTGGCGATCCCGGTGAAGATTGATGACATGCCATCCCGGGTGTTGAGAATCGCCAGCCGTTCGAGCGCTTCCTCGCGGGCCAGGCCGGTGATTTTCCACTCGCGGACAAAGCCGACCCGGGCCTGGCCGGGGGCGCTGTCGGTGCGGATCGTGTGGTTGAAGGACTTGACCAAAAAGCCGCTCTTGTCGGGGAACAGGCCTCCGAGCAATTCCATCGAGGCCCACGCCTTCGAGCGGTCTTCGAGCAGATTGTCCCAGTGGTCGATGCGCGCCCGCCCGGTGGAGAGATGGGCGATCCGTTGCTGCTGCGATTGCGCGGTTTTCGCGTCAAAGGCCCACTCCGGTTTGCGGATCATGTCGATCAGTTGGAGCCCGGTCCAGGAGAGAGCCAGCAAAGCGACGGCGGCGAATCCAAGCCGGGCATAGCGGGCGGAGCGCAGCAGCTTCATCTCGCCCCGCGACGGATAGACCTCGAAGGCGTCCTTGGCGACCGGCAGGAAATCCTGGGTGGCCCAGCCGTCGCCCCGCAGGACAGTGAAGGTGTGTGAAGATCCCAGCGGCGACTCGCTGGCGGTGGCCAGCGCCGTGGCGATCATCGGTTCCGGGCAACCGCTGCCGGTCGAGCCGGCGTGGTAGGGTGTTCCCGACCAGTCGATCTCGTGGATCGAGGCGGCGGGGAACACCAGTTGCAGGTCGGCCGCGAGCTGGGGGTCGGCCTGCTCGCCGATGGTGAACAGGAAGACCTCGGGCTCGGAGAGTTCCAGCGCCGCGGCGGTGGTGGACGCGGCGTGGCGGAGATTGGTGGGCCGCCGTTGGCCGCGGTGCTGCAAGGTGCGCAGCAGGCGAAGGTCGCCGTGCTCGTTGAAAAAGGCCAACAAGGTGAAGCGCGGATAGGGCAGCACCGCGATCAGCGGGCGGATCAATTCGCCGGTCTTGAGGTCGGGCAGCGCCAGCAGGCAAACCAGCGGCGCGCTGACCGCCCGGGTGATCAAGGGGAAGTTCTTCTCCTCGCCGAACTTCCTCACTTCATCCAGGAAGCCGGACCACTGGCGGCTGATGCAGACGGTGGTGGCGATCGCCTCGCTGCCGGACGCCGGGTAGGGAACCAGCCGCCAGCTGGACTCGCTGGCGGAGACGGAAGAGTCGTCGAGAATCGACTTCGGATCGTTCTCGATGGTTCCCCGCAGTTCGGCCAGGGCGCCCGGGTTATCGAGTTCGGGCTTGAGCTCGGAGGTCGCGAACTCGTCGGCGATATGGAGAATCACGCCGGCGGCATCGGCACCGGCCTTCTGGGCGAACCCGATCAGCTCCGCGGCAAAGGCCGGCACGAGCGTGAGATCGGTGGCCAGCGCGTCGTCGAGGACGGGGCCTGCGCTCCACTGGCCGGACCGGCGGTCGAAGACGAAAGAATCGAGGCGGTTGCCGTCGACACGGAGATGGAGCTGGAGATCCAGCTCGAGAGCGCTGCGGTACCAGGCGGGATTGGTGGCGCGGCTGGTGCCGCGCAGGACGTTACCGGCCTGGCGCAAGCGCTGGAGGGGATTGAGACCCGCGGGATGTTGGTAAGCGACCAAGGGATGAAGGGTGTGAGGGTGCGGTCATCGGCGGGGGGAGAAAAAGGGGGGAAGAGAGAGGAGGGAGGCCTCCCGCCCGTGGGAGCGGGCGGGAGACCGGGGCTGGTTCCGGAGGTCGACCTTGCGGGACGCTCCGGAAAAAGCGGATTACCAGTCGTCGGTGGTGCCGGCGGTCGGCGCGTACTCGCCGTCGTCAGCGGTCACGTAAAGGTCACCAACATCTGGCACCAACACGCCCGCGCCGGTTCCGTAGATGTATTGAACGGCGCTACCGGCAGGATGTGGGTTGCCAACGGGGTTGTTCTCGATGAACTTGCCAGAGCCGAAGATATCGCCGATTGCAATAGTGTCACCGGGATTGAGGCCGCTCATGTTAGCATGCGAGCGCACGGCCTGCTGGCAGTTGCGGATCGTCAGGATCGAGGCGGCACGGTCGGAACCCTTCTTCCAGGCGCGGGCACCGATGAAGAGGATCGAGATGAGGGAGAGCAAAACGAGGATGACCACCGTCAGTTCGAGGAGGGTCATGCCGCTTGCGCGCTTGGTGTTACGTGTCAGTTTCATGTCTGGTGTGTTGTCTGTGGGTGTGTACTTGTGTGTTTGTTGTCGGCGGGAGAACGGTGGGCCGTTCTCGAAAGGGGTGGGAAAGGTCAGAGGATCTCGGTTTCGTCGCGGTTCATCCGGGCGTTCTCGAAGGCTTCTTCGGTGATCAGGCCCTGGCGCATCAGGCGGCGCAGGTTGGCGTCCCATTCGATGCTGCCGGCGCGGCGGATCACGTCCTCCAGCGAGCGGGCGCCGCCGTCGTAGTTGGCGATGGCGGAGGAAACGGCGTCGTCGTTGTTCTGCAGGAATTCGTAGGTGAGGACCCGGCGCTGGATGCCGTTGAGGAGGCCCTGGGAGTGGATGAAGATCAGGATTTCCGACAGTCGCGAGAGGATCGAGGCGTGGTTTTCCTTCGGGTAGAGTTCGAGGATACGGCCGATGGTCTTGACCGCGCCGGTGGTGTGCAGGGTGGAGAGGACCAGGTGACCGGTCTGGGCGGCCTCCATGCAGGTCTCCATCGCCTCGCGGTCGCGGAGTTCCCCGAGCAGGATGACGTGGGGCGCCTTGCGGAGGACGTCCTTGAGGCCCTGGCGGTAGGAGTGGACGTCGCGTCCGACTTCCTGCTGGGTGACCACGCTGGGGCAGGGGATGCGGCGGCCCGGGTATTCGGGATCCTCCATGTCATCCGGATACTGGTATTCGATGGGGTCTTCCACGGTAACCACGTGTTTGCCGTGGTTGCGCCGGAGCCAATCGATCAGGGCGGCGAGGGTGGTCGACTTGCCGGAACCGGTCGGGCCGGTGACCAGGCACAGGCCGGCCCGCTTCAGCACCGCCTGGCGGAGCACCGTGTTGGTGTCGGCATCGATCCCGAGGCTTTCGAGTTCCGGGATGTAGTCGTTGAGGATACGGCAGGTTACCCCGAGGCCGGAGGAGCTGAGGTGGGCCTGGATACGGAGGCGGCCGGAGCGCTCGCCATTGTTGCCCATCGGGATGCCGTCGCAGGAGAAGTCGGCGACCTTGCGCTCCGCGAAGTCACGGATGGCGGCGTTGATCTTGTCCTCGACGCGGAGGTGGAGGTTGTCGTCCTCGCCGAAGCCGTGGCTGGCGCTCTCGCGGTTGCTGATGAGTTCCTTGAGGATCTCATCCATGTGGCGGGCGGTGAGGATGCCCAGGAAATCCAGTTTTTCGACGCCCTTGTTGGTATGGATATAAACCGGGCGTTCGGCGCGCATCTGGATGTCCGACGCCCGGACTTCCTTGCAGACGCGGAAGATGATCGCCAGCAGGGTGGCGCCGTTCATGTCCGCTGCGAAGCGCGGAGCTGCCGCCGGGGCATTGCTGACCGGAAGTGGCGGTGGTTCGTGAACGGCGGTGAACATGGGAGGGTGGTTTGAAAAGGTGAAAGCTGAGATGTTAAAAACAGGGAGCGGCTCAGCGGGAGAGGGATGCCTGGTCGGGCGTGGTGGAGGAGAGGCGGCGGATAGTGGCTTCGGCAGCGTCGCGGACCTTGGTGACGAAGGCGAGGCGCTCGAGCATTTCGTCCTGACGGGCGGGCGAGAGGTTCTGGAAGTCGCCGCTTTCAATCCAGCGGGACCCCAATTCGCGATGGCGGGCGAGCGCCTGGTCGAGCAAGCGGAGTTGCTGGCTCATCTGGTCGATGCTGTGATTGTCCCGGTGCTGGAACATCAGCTCGAGGATGTTGCCGGCGGCCGAGGCGGCGGTGAGGGCGGGACGGGGGTCGGACTGTTCGCGCAAGGAGTAGTCGATGGTCAGGCCGGCGAGCATCAGGACCCGTTCGGTCAGCACCGGGCGGGTGCCGACGGCGGGTTCGGTCAGGAAGAGATGATACGAGTTGTAATTCGCGTAGTTGGAGGGATCCAGCTCGTAGGCGAAGAGCAGACGGTCCTCGACCTGGCGCCGCAGGTAAAACTTGTGGCCCTCGCTGGCGGGGCGCGGGTTGGTGCGCTCGGTCACGGCGCTTTCGATCCGCGAGATGAACGACGCTTCCCGCGAGGGCGCCTGGTCGCCGGCATCACAGGTTTCGGCAGCCGTCCCGTGGTCATGACCACAATCGCCGCATTTCTTCGTGCCGGTCCGGGCCTCGGCACCGTGCCAGTCGGCATCGATGCCGCCTTGCACCGCAAGCGCGATGACCTGGCCGTAGGGGCTCATTTTCAAGCCCAGCGGATTCGGGCGGTAGTCGAAATCCCCGCCCGAGGCCAGCCGCGCGGCACCGTAGGACCACAGCGCCACGCCGGAGACGGCGAGCGAGAGGTTGATCACGATGTTGCGGAGATTCATGGAGCCTTGGAGAGAGAGAGGGAGGGAAGATTGAGAAATCAGGCGGTGGCGCGGACGCGGAAGACGAGGCGGGAGATCACGGCGTGGACCAGCAGGATGCCGCCGAAGTAGGCGATCAGCAGGGGAAACTTGTCCCAGGCGATCGCGCCGAGCTTGTAGCGCAGGCGTTCGGTGGGATCGGCGAAGTGATAATGGGGCGAAGAGGCCCACAGCCATTTGAGCAGCGCGCTGCTCTCGAGGTTCGCGAGGAGCTTGAGGTAGCCGACGCCGTAGAGGCCGTAGATCGCGAGGGCGCTGGAGGCGAGGAAACCGGTGATGCTGCCGAAGCGGGAGGCCACGGCGGCTGCGAGGGCAACCAGCGGCGCCATCACCAGCAGGAAAAGGATGGCATACTGGACATTGGTGGCCAGCCACATGGCCCGTTCGTCGGGCAGGGCGGGACTGGCGCCGAGGATGCAAATGGCCGCGGCAACGAAAGGCAGCGGGGCGAGATAGGTGAAAACCGAAAGCCACATCTCGAACAGCTGGCGGCCCGCGGAGACCCCGGTGGTGAGAAAGTATTCCCCGAGACCGGAGCGGGCATTGCTTTCGCCCTGCTTCGCGGCGGTGAAAAAGCCCCAGAACACGGCGGACAGCAGGGCCATCGCCCAGGTCGCCTGGGCGATCGCGGGCTTGAGCAGGGCGGGGTTCTCGGTGCCGCTCGAGATATACTGCAAGAGGAATGGCAGGACTCCCACGGCGAAGGCGCAGATCACCCACGACTTGCGTCGGAAAAGCGTGGCGGTGGTGAGGCGGTAAAGGCGCATGGCGGTCAGTTCAGCTGTTGCTTGAGTTGGCTCCATGTCTGGTCGTTGCCGACCGTGTGGCGGATTCCCTCGCCTTGGATCACCAGGGCGCTCGGCATGTTCATCGAGTCATAGTCGGGATGGCAGCTGACCAGCCGCAGGACCTGTTGGGAGCTCGCCCGCCAGATTCCTTCGAAGACTTCCCGCGCATAGGCGTCGAGGCCACTGAAGGGCTCGTCGAGCAACAGGATGTTCCCGCTTGCCGGATCGACGGAGTGTTCCGCGACGATGAGGTGGGTCTTGCGGCGGTTCCCGGTGGAAAGTTTGCCGTAGGGCTTGCGGACATCGAGCTCAAGCGAAGCGGCGAGATCGATCGCAGACTTGCGGCGGGCCGCCGGGATCATGGCTTTGAAAATGCCGGCGACCGTGATCTCCGGGTCGAAGCGCAGGTCTTCGGGAAGGTACTGGGTTTTGCCCTCCGCCACGAAAGTGCCCTTCATCTGTTTGAGGGTTTTGGCGAGCGTGCGGAGCAGCGTCGTTTTGCCGCGACCGTTGCGGGCAATCAGGAAGTGGGTTCCCCCGCTCAGCGAAATATCCTCAGCGGCGGAAGCAAGGGCCTGGCTGTAACCAATGGTCAGGCCGGCTTGGAGCTTCAACTGTGGGGACTTCGGATTCATTCCAATGACGCTGATTTCGCTGCTGGTTCTAGTGATTTCGGCCAAGTATTCAAGATCAATTAAATATCGAGCGCTCCGTTGCTTCTGGTGTTATTGATTTTTTTCTAAATTAGCAATAAATTTTTGAACATTTTCAGAAGAACTTGGTCATCAACGGTTAGAAGAGGTCAGCAAAGGTGTCCCAAAGCGGGTCTCCTGCTTGAAACTGCAACTTTGAAGCCTGGATCCGTCGTCCCGGGAGCGCGATTCTTCGGGGTGATCGGGCCATTCCGGGGATTTCCCGATTTTCCGCGTGACGCTGGGGGGACCCCTGTTACAACCCGCGCACCGAGCAAAGCATGGGAGGAAAGCTGACTTACCAGCAGGCCGGAGTGGACACGCGAAGAGCGGCCGCCCTGGTGGGTGATATCAAAGGGCACGTGGCACGCACGCAGCAGAACCGTAAGCTTCTCGGAGCATTCGGACTGTTCGCCGCCTGCTACGATCTGAGTTCCTACCGGGAGCCGGTGATCGTCACCGGCTGCGACGGTGTCGGGACCAAGCTCGAACTGCTGCTGGAGCACGACCTGCTCGAAACGGCGGGGAAGGATCTGGTGGCGATGAGCGTGAACGACATCCTCACCACCGGCGGCGATCCTTTGCTGTTCCTCGACTACATCGGCATCGCCGCGCTGGATGAGGAGAAGATCACCCGGCTGATCGGCGGCATGTGCGACTACCTGGCGGACTGCGATTGCATCCTGGCCGGGGGCGAAACCGCGGAGATGCCCGGAATCGTGCCGCCGGACGTGATCGAGCTCTCCGGCTTCTGCATCGGCTGCGCCGAGAAGCCGGAGCTGGTGGATCCCACCACCTTGCAAGTCGGCGACGTGCTGGTCGGCTACCCGTCGAACAGCATCCACGCCAACGGCTGGAGCCTGGTGCGGCGCGTTTTGAGCGAGCACCCGGGCTGTGTCAGCGAGCAGGAGCTGCTCGGCTTCTTGAAGCCGACCCGCCTCTATCACGATGTGGTCCGCGACATCAAGGCGGCCGGGGTCAAGCCCAAGGCCTACGCCCATATCACCGGCGGCGGGCTGCCTGAAAACCTCGAACGGCTGTTCCGCGGCTTCGGGGCGGATCTGGAGATTCCGCGCTGGGAGCTGCCCGGCATTGACAAGCTGTTGGCCCACGTCGACAGCGAGGACCGCTTCCACACTTTCAATATGGGCATCGGCTGGGTGGCCATCGTCGCGGCCGAGCAGGCGGACGCGATCCTGGCCGCCGGTCCGGGCGGCACCATCCTGGGCCGCCTGGTTGACGCCGAGGGTGTCCGGGTGAAAGTCCGCGGCGAGTGATCCCGAGCGAACGATGAGCGACTTCCTCACCCACGAATGCGGAATCGCCGCCGTCCGGCTCCGCAAACCGCTGGCATATTACCACGATCGCTACGGCACCGCGCTGTGGGGGTTCCAGAAGCTGTTCCTGCTGATGGAGAAGCAGCACAACCGGGGCCAGGACGGCATCGGGATCGGCTGCACCAAACTCGACATGCCGCTGGGCCAGCCCTACGTGTTCCGTCGCCGCGACAGCGAGCGGGACGGTTTGGCGAACGTGTTCCGGAAGGAAATGAAAACCTTCCACAAGATGGTGCGGAAGGGCGTGTTGAGTCCGGACCATCCCGACAGCATCAAGGAACACTACGATTTCGGCGGGGAAGTACTGATCGGCCACTTGCGCTACGGCACTTCCGGCGAGTTCGACGAAGGCTCCTGCCATCCGTATCTGCGCCGCAGCAACTGGCCGACCCGCACGCTCATGGTCATGGGCAATTTCAACATGACCAACGCCGCGGCGCTCAACCAGGTGCTGATCGAGCGCGGCCAGCACCCGGTCTTCGGCACCGACACCCAGACGGTGCTCGAGGAGATCGGGTTCCATCTCGACGAAGCGCATACCGATCTCTACCGCAAGCTCCGCGACGAAGGGGTGGACGGCCGCGACATGCCGGAGCGGATTTCAGCCCAGCTCGACCTCGCCCGCATCGTGGGCGAGTCGGCCCAGGCGTGGGACGGCGGTTATTCGATCTGCGGGGTGGTGGGCAATGGCGACATGTTCGTCATGCGGGACCCCCGCGGGATCCGGCCCTGCCACATGCTGGTGACCGACGACGTGATCGCCTTCGCCTCCGAGCGGGTGCCGCTGATGACCGTGTTCGAAGCCGACGCCTCGCAGGTCAAGGCGGTCGATCCCGGCAGCATTATTACGATCAAGGCGGACGGCACCTTCAGCGATATCCAGTTCTCACCGCCCCAGCGCTACACGCCTTGCTCGTTCGAGAAGATCTACTTCTCGCGCGGCAACGACCCCCAGATCTACCGCGAGCGGAAGGCGATGGGAGCCTCGCTGGTGACGCAGGTGGTCGAGGCGATCGGCGGCAGCTTTGACAAGTCGGTCTTTTCCTTCATTCCGAACACCGCCGAGACCGCGTATTACGGCCTGATGGACGGCCTCCGTCTCTACCGGCGGCAGGAAGTCCGCTCCGCGATCCTCGAGGCGCAGGCCGAGGGAACCCTCACCCCGGAATTGCTGGACGACCTGATTTTGCGGAACTGGCCGCGCGGCGAGAAAATCGCCCACAAGGACATCAAGATGCGGACCTTCATCGCCCAGGAAAAAGGCCGCGACCAGTTGGTTTCGCACGTCTACGACATCACCTACGGGGTGGTGCGCCCGGATGACGCGCTGGTGGCGCTGGACGACTCGATCGTCCGCGGGACCACCCTGAAAAAGTCGATTCTCAAGATCCTCGCCCGCACCTCGCCGCGCAAGATCGTCGTCTGTTCGACCGCCCCGCAAATCCGCTATCCGGATTGCTACGGCATCGACATGTCGGAGCTGGGCAAGTTCATCGCGTTCCAAGCGGCGGTCGCCTTGCACCGGAGGGCCGGCCGCCAGTCGCTGCTCGACCGGATCTACGATGAATGTCGTAGCGAGCTTGCCAAGCCGGCCGCGCTGATGACCAACCGGGTGAAAGGCGTCTACGAAGCCTTCACCGACACCGAGGTTTCCGGCGAAATCAGCCGCATGGTCACGCCTGAGGACATGGACTGGGACGGCGAGGTGGACGTGATCTTCCAGACCATCGAGAACCTGCGGGCCTCGATCAAGGGGCCTTGCGGCGATTGGTATTTCACCGGCGACTATCCGACCGCCGGTGGCTACTCGATGGTCAATTCGGCCTACGTCCGGTGGTATGAGGGGGTCGGCGGCCGAAGCTACGGGCTTCAGCTTTGATCCGGCGGGTTGGAGTGGCGCCTGTCCAGCGGCATCGTGGAGTTGGCTCGCGTGCTTTTTAGCCACGGCGGAATCGCATCAATCACTGGAAGCTGAAGCTTCGGGGTATCGTGATCATCCGGTTCTAAAAAATTTCCACAAAGTTTGGAAATCGGTTGGAGCTGATTTCGATTGCTTCAGTAATGACGAGCTTCCTCCACTTCCAAACCTCCCCGACCGGCGCGCGAGTTCCGGGGGGTGCCTGCGGGACGGACGGGGATGGGGGACGGTTGAAGCTCGTCGTGGCACCGCGCGGTAGCGAAAGCGCCCCGGTGCCGACACTTTTCCAGATTTCGGCCCGCACGACGGGGGGGTACGGTCGCGATGACGAATCCAGTGACTTGGAACAGGGCCGGGTGGCCTTTTCCGAGCGCTGGCAAGTCCCGCGCCGTCTGTCAGCGGGCCGGTCGCACGGGACCGACACTTGTAGGCCGGGGGGTCTTATCAAGTGCCGGTCCCGACACATTTCCAGGTTGTCGGTCCAAGTAGTATTCAAGCGCCGCCGGAGCCGGGGGGCTCCGGCGCGCTGAACCGACCATCACCCACTTTGCCGGTTGCTCAATAGACCGGGACGGACGATCCGGGGGGATCGGGGGCCGTCCCGGTCTTTTGCTTTTTCTGAAGTCGACAACCCGTGCTCCGCCGCCCGTCAACCTTGACGCCGGGATAGGAACGACGAAGTGGACGACGAAAGTCGTCCGCTTCATTCCACCCCCGCCGGAAAAACCGGGCGGTGGGTGTATTCGGCGAAGCTGACCTTCCCATCGCCATTGCGGTCGGCTTCCGCGAAGATCGCCTCCAGCACGCCCGGGCCGGATGGACGCAGCACGGCGGTGAATTCGCCGAAGGTCAGGAAACCGTTGCCGTCGAAATCCAAGGTGTTGAAGGAAAGCCGGACCTCGTGGGCCTCCAGCACGCCGAGCGAGGCGGGCATGACCAGCGGCACGGATCCCTTGCGTGAGAATTCGGCGACCGAGAGCCCGCCGTCGCGGTTCTTGTCAGCACGGCGGAAGGCCTTGGCCTTGGTCGCTGCCGCGCCCGGGCGGCGGGCGGAAAACTCCGCGGGATCGAGGCTACCGTTGTCATTCGCATCCAGCGCTTCGAAGGCGACCGCGCAGCCGTCCTCGATGTCCGCGGCGAGCGCAGCCATTTTCTCCCTGCGCGACTGTTTCGGCGGTGCCGGAACACCGGTCTGAAAAATCACCGGATCGAGCTCGAACGCCGGGTCTTCGGGGTTGAGAACCGGATCGTCGTCGATACCCCCGGCGGTGTGATAAATCACCTCCGGGCCATCGCGCTTCAACCAATTCGGATCCCAGCCGCCGGGGAACCAGTCGTCCGGCGCGGGATCTTCGATCACGTCGGGAACCTCGCCCGCGTCATCGTCTTCCGCCTCGTCCTGGTCGCCCGTTTCCTCGTCGTCAGCCGGCATCTCATCATCCGACGGGACTTCCTTGTCGACCGGGACCAAGGGCAGGATGGACACGGAGTCCTGGGAAATCGCCGGGCAGGTGCCAAAGGCGATCAGGAAGGTGGAAAGCAACAAGGTGGGCTTCATGGTGGTGGGATGGGGATAGGTAGCCGGAAACGATCCGGGCACCATGCATGACGGGGACCGGCAGGCGTCCTTGGAAACAAGCGCGAAAATGTCAGAACTTCACCCCCAGCTTCAAAAGCACGCTGTTGTCGGATTTCCCGCCCTCGCGCCATTCCACGCTCGTGATCGCGTCGAAAAACATCGGGCTGCCCGGCGGAAGCCAGCGCAATCCACCCTCCAGCAATACCGAATCCCGCTCCGGCAAAACCGGCGGAACCCCGAAATTTCCTGTTTGGCCGCCCTGCACCATCGCCGCGTCCGCCAGCGTGGCACGATGCCGCCATCCGATGACGGCGTGCGGCAACCACGTGCCGGCCGGGGTGTCGTAGCGACCGGACGCCTGCCATCCGATCAGGAAGGTCATCAGGGCGAAATCCCTCCCTGCCATGGCGACCCCGCCGGCAAACGGCTCCTGATACCCATCAAACGAGCCCCACGATCCTTCGAGCCCGGCCACCGGTCCGTGGACCCAGTTTCCGGCATCGAACTCGCGGGTGAACCACAGCGACAGCAGTTGAACCGTGGCATCCTGGGCGGCCGGCCGCATCATGCCGCCGGACATCCGCCACAGGTCCTGGTCGAACGTTCCCAGGCGGTGGGTCAAGGCGGCATGATAGCCACCGTGCCGCCAGTCGAGCGACCACGAGAAGGCGACCCCTTCGGCATCCACCGTCCCGAACCCGGGCACGTCCATTCGCGAATCGATCCCCGTCAGGGAAACCCCGGCTTGCCAGGAGGGTGAAAGCAACCACGACATCCCGGCCTCGATCCGCGAGGTATCCGACTCCACCCCGCCGTTCCCGGAGGGCAGGTTGAGATCCATCGTCTGGAAATCCGCCGACATCCAGGTAGCCGCTCCGCTTCGCGTGAGATCCGGGCGTCCGGACACCGGGCCACGGAGCAGGGCGGAAAAAAGGTAAGGCTGCGCCTGGGACAACACGAAGGATCCCGCTTCCGGGACAGCCGCCGGGAGCGGCTTTTCAAGCCCGGCAGCGGAGTCGGAATCCGGATCCGCACCGTCCGTGCGCCCGATCGCAGCGGCCTCCAGACCGCGGCTACCCCACGGGAGGCGCGGGCTCGGGATCGGCGCCGCTCCGTCCAGGTTCGCCAGGAGCGGCGCGCCGGATTCGAACTCCCGGACCGAGGGAAGCCGCTGCCATCGCGGGCCCTCGCCCGGCGGTCTGAGATCGATGGCCAGCAGCTGATCCAGATCCACCGGAGGTCCGGCAACCGGTTCCATCGCTGGACGCGAGGGCGGCGGCGCGCAGGAAAACTCGGGCTCCCGCGGCCGTCCCGGCGCAACCGTCGGGAACCATGGGGCGGTCGCCGAAGGCCGATTCAGAGTCCTGCTTGCCGGACGAGGAACCGGCCATTCATGCAAAGGGTCCGCGACTTCCGGCCCTGCTCCATTCTCCGCCCGGGCGGTCGCGGACAGCGGGACCGGCCCCGTTTTAACTTCCGAAGTCACCGCCATCGTGGATCGGGCAAGCCCGGGAGCGCCGGGAGATTCCGGTTTCTGGAACAGCAGCCAGGCCAGCGCCCACACCGCCGCACCCGCCAGCCAAAGGCCCCGATCACCGGCACGACGATCGGAAAACACCCTCCGCAAGCGCCGCCGTTCGCACCACCCGGGCACCGGGCGCGGCGGCAACAGCGACTCCGCCCGGCAGCAGAAATTCCGGATCTCCAGGCCCTCCCGCTTCAACTCCCCGTCACCCGCCATCCTCCGCTCCAGGACCTCGCGACCCATCCCCGCGAGCTCTCCGAGCGCCCACGCGGTCAACTCCTCGTCCTTCACCGCGATCGTCAAGCGGACCACCAGATCGCGCCGCCGGGCGGCTTCGAAAGCGATCTCACCGGGATCGAGCGCGTCCGCCAGTGCCTCCACGAACCGCGCCGACGCCAGGATCTCCTCCCGTTCGGCCGCGGTGAGATCGATGCCGCCCGGATCCAGCGCCGCCGTGAGCAGCCGCTCGAAATCATCGTCATCCTCCGGCCCGTTCATCGGTCGTTCCCCTCCCGTTGCCACTGATCGCGCATCGACTTCACCGCATGGTGCAGCAGGTAGCCGACATGACCTTCGGTGATGCCGGTGATCTGGCTGATTTCCCGGTAGCTCAGCCCCGCTTGGAATTTCAAGCGCACCAGCTCGCGCTCCCGCTCCGGTAGGGAATCCACCATCCTCAGCAGCGAGGCCGCCTGCTCGGTGGCCTCGAGCCGCGCCGAAGGCGGTGGCACTCCGTCGAGGTCCCGCTCCAAATGGCTGTTTTCCAGCGGCACCAGCCGGAATTGCTTGCGCCGGACGTCGATCAGGCGGTTCCGGCAGACGCTGAAAAGCCAGGCCGGCAGGTTCTGGGGCCGTTCGTTAGGGGCCTCCGCGGCCAGCTTGAGAAAGGTGTCCTGAACGGTGTCCCGCGAGAGTTCGCGGTCGCCGCAGATGCCGAGCGCGTATTTCAACAGCGGCTTCTCGTAGCGCTCCAAGGCGCCTAACAACCATTTTTCTGAAGGCTCGGGGGAGAGGGCGGACATCGGGCGAATCGAAGGGAAATCGGAAAAGGCTCTCCTCGTCGCCGGGACCGGCCCGGCGACGAGAAGGCCATGGTCGGGGGGATTCCAGAGGACCGGGCACGATCCAACAAAAGCATTACGTCGAACCGCCGGGTTACTTGGAAGATTTCCTGAAAAACTTCCGCCGCCCCGGGGTGGACCGGCTTCCGAAGCTCGGACCGCTCGATTGCGGGCTCGACCTTTTCCCCGGATCGACGACTTTCCCGCCGATGATACGCCTCGAACTGCCGCTGGTTTTGGCGCTGATGATCGGCTTGGCCGGCATCGCGCGCGGCGACCGGCGCGAATTGACCGAAAGCCGTCACCCGACCGCCATGGAGATCCGTCGCCACCGGGCGAAGGCGGCCGCAAAGGTCGCGGCTGAAGATTTCCGGCCGATGCCCCGGATCGTCGGCGGCAAGGGGGCGGCGGACGGCGAATACCCGTGGATGGTGGCGCTGGTCGAGGCAGGGGAAGCGGACGCCTACGACGGCTTTTTCTGCGGCGCGAGCTTGATTCATCCGCGCTGGGTGCTGACCGCGGCGCACTGCGTGCTTGGCAGCCGGGCGGAAGACCTCGAGGTGCTGGTCGGAGCGACGAATCTCGCCAATCCCGGGGCCGCCCGGCGGATCGCCGTGGCGGAAATCGTCATCGCGCCCGGCTGCAATGATTTTACCAGCGACCACGACTTCGCGCTGCTGCGGCTCGCGGAAGCCGCGGAGGGGACCGTGCTGCCGCTGCTGGACGATCCCGCGCTGGCGTTGCCGGGGATTCTGGCGACGGTGACCGGGTGGGGTGACACGACGAACGGGGATCGGAATTTTCCGACCCGCTTGCAGGAGGTGGAGGTTCCGATCGTCGATATCGCGCTGGCGAACGCGAGCGATGCCTATGCCGGGACCCTTACCGGCAACATGCTGGCGGCGGGATTCGGGGGCGGAGGCAAGGACGCCTGCAACGGGGATAGCGGCGGGCCCTTGCTGGTGCCGTCACCCTTTTCACCCGGCTGGATGCAGGCGGGGATCGTCAGTTTCGGTTCCGGCTGTGCCTTGCCGGGGGTTTACGGGATTTATACCCAGGTCGGGAATTTCAGGGATTTCATCACCGGCCATCTCCGGCCGAACTACGCCGGGTGGGAGCTGGCGAACGATCGGGTGGGGGAGAACCGTGACCCGGACGGCAACGGATTCAGCAATTGGGAGGACTTCGCGTTGCCGGGTCACCAGCTCGAAACCGGGATCGAGTCGTCGAAGCTGCGGTTCTCCTATGTGCGGCCGACGATCGCGCCGGAGGTTGAATATGTCCTTGAGAACGCGCCGGGCCCGGGCGGGCCGTGGACCGCGCTCTCCCCGAACTTCGTTTCCGTGGTGGACCAAGGCGGCGGCCTCAGCCGCTGGACCTACGAGCTCCCGCAATCCGCCGATAGCGGGGTTTTCCGGGTGCGCGCCGGCTTTTCCGCTGCGCTCGCCCCGGGCCCGCGGCCGCTCGGGTTCCCGGGCGGGGCGGTCGGGCGCCTGGACGAGGACGATGTCGTGCACCCGGCGTTTTTCGACCGCCGGATCAAGCTCTACCGGCTGGACGGCGCTCCGGTCGGCGCGAGCGTCTCGCTCGCCCTGCGCTCGGCGGACTTCGATGCCCGGCTGGAACTCATCGACGCCGCCAGCGGCGCGGTGCTGCAAGTCGCCGATGCGAACCAAGGGCTCGGCCGCATCGGCGGGGACGAGATCCTGACGCTGACCCCGCAGGCCGGGACGACCTATCACCTGCGGGTCACCTCGTCGGCACCGCACCAAGCGGGCGACTTCGAGCTGAACGCTTGGGATGCGGGCCCGCTCGATCTGCTGCCGTCGCTATCGGCCGTTCAGTCGGTCGCGGGCACGCTGGACGCGGCCGATGCCTTGGATCCCTTCTTCCTGCCGGGTGGCAGTTATTACAAGGATGACTACCGGCTGGTCACCGGTTCCGCGCCCGCCGGGGCGCTGATGGAAATCCGCATGAAGTCGAAAGGTAGCGCCGCCAAGGGGATCGACGACTTTGTGTCCTTGATCGATGGCGAGAGCGGTCGCCTGATCGCGGGCAACGACAGTTTTCTCGGCAAGGGCAACGACGCCGGGCTGCGTTTCCTGCCGGTACCCGGCAAGTCCTATGTCCTGCGGGCCAGTTCCGGGATCGAGCGGGACATCGGGAGATACACCCTCGGCTCGTCGCTGGCCGCCGCGGGGACGACTACCCCGCTGGCTGCGATCGGGGTGGGCGGCACGTTCAGCGGCAAGCTGACGGGCTCGAGCGAGCTTGAAGAGCGTTACTTCACGTTCAAACGGGACCATCTGCTGGCTCCCGCGGTCGCCGGCCAGCCGCTCTCCGTGAGCTTGTCTTCCCTTAGGTTCGACGCGTATCTGATCCTCCTCGACGCCTCCGACCTGACCGTGGTCGCGGCGGCGGACGGCGGCGGGCCTCCCGGCGGGCGGGACAATGCCGGGGTGACCTTCACCCCGCGGACCGGCCGCCGCTACCTGATCCGCGCGACCACCTATGAAATCCGGGAAAAAGGCCCGTACATTTTGCGCGTTGCTGCCGCCCCGTGAACCGTTTCTGCCATGCTTGAGAATCCTCTGTTGATCCCGTATTTGCTGGGGGCCCTGGTGGTCCTCCAGTTGTTCGTCCTCGTGATGCTGCTGCGTCTTTCCGGCCGGGTTTCGCGCTTGTTCCAGCTGATCGCCTCACCGGTCCCGCCGGCCGCGCGGGAGCTGGCGGATCGCCGGGAAGCGAGCGCCGCCGATCAGAAAAAATGGTTCGCCAGTTTCCTCGCCGAGGATCCGGCGCGCGGCCAACTTCCGAAGAAGGAGCAATTCGCCGCCTTCCGCCGCTGGCGCAAAGAGAAAGGGATGAATTGGAAAAAACCTGAAGGGTCCGCTTGATCTCCGCGGAAGCAAGGGATCGATCCGAAATTTTGGGTTTCCAACGGTTTTTCCGGTTGCCAGTGGGGGGTGGGTTTGCAAACTCGGCCCCCGCGCCGGGAGAGACCTCTCACGGCCTCGTAAAAGAGCTTGTGAAAAATTTCACAAGCGCCCAATTTCTCCCCGCCGAGTTTCCCGACGCATTACCGTCATGGCCAATTTCGTCCCGCGCTGGACCAATTTCCTACCCCTGAAGATCGCCATCTGCGCCGGCGCGCTTGCCGGCGGCGTGGTGCTCGCCTTCACCTACTACGCGACGCCCAAGACGCTGGCGGTCGGGTATCAGCCGTCACAGCCGATCCCGTTCTCGCACAAGATCCACGTCGAACAGCTTGGCTTGGACTGCCGCTACTGCCACTCCTTCGTCGATGTGGCGGGTCACTCCAACGTCCCAAGCAACAACACCTGCTGGAATTGCCACCAGCACGTGGGCACCGACAGCCCGAAACTCCAGCCGCTGCGCGACCGGATGATCGATCCCGATCCGACCGACAAGTCGAAGCGGCATCCGGACTTCGGCAAGCCGATCGAGTGGGTGCGGGTCCACAAGACCCCGGACTACGTGTATTTCAACCACTCGGCCCACCTGAACCGCGGGATTTCCTGCCAGAGCTGCCACGGCCGGGTCGACCAGATGGAAGTGGTCCATCAGGAGCACAGCCTCTCGATGGGCTGGTGCCTCGAATGCCACAACGCGCCGGAGAAGCACCTGCGGCCGCTCGAGGAGGTCTACAACCTGAACTATGACCCCGCCGAATACATCGCCGCGCCGGAGAACGTCGCGCTGATGAGCAAGCTCGGGGTCAAGACCACCGAAGACCTCGGCATCAAGTTGCGCGACCACTGGCAGATCGCTCCGAAAGCGACCTGCGCGACCTGCCACCATTGATTTTCTCCTTTTCTTCCTGATTTCCCGCCCGCCCCACCGCCCATGAGCAAACGCATCTGGCAACACCCCGAAATTCCCGCCGGCGAGACCACCGTCTCGTGGCGCGGCATCGGCCAACTCGAGGACAGCCCCGCCTTCCGCACCTGGATGGAGCGCGAGTTCCCGCAGGGAGTCGCCGAAATGACCAGCGAAGCGGATGCCGAAACCTCCCGCCGCTCCTTCATGAAGCTGATGGGGGCCTCGACCGCCCTCGCCGGCTTGGGGCTGGCGTCCTGCCGGCGGCCTGAAAGCTTCATTGTCCCCTACAGCAAGGCCCCGGAGTGGGTCATCCCCGGCAAGGCGACCTACTACGCCTCCAGCATGCCGGGCGCCGCGGGTGCCACGCCGCTGGTCGTCACCACCTTCGAAGGCCGCCCGACCAAGCTCGCCCCGAACACGCTCCATCCGGACGCCGCCGGCACCGATGCCTTTGTCCAGGCTTCCATCCTCGATCTCTACTCGCCGTCGCGCTCGAAGAAAACCCTCAAGCAGGGCAAACCGGCGTCGCGCGCCGACTTCGAGACCGTGATCGCCGGCCTCGCCGCCGATCCCTCCGCCAAAATCGGCTTCGTTTTCGGCCGCGACGTCTCGCCGACCCGCGCCCGCATGGTCAAGGAACTCGCGGCGAAGTTCGCGTCCGCCAAGTTCTACGGCTACGAAGCGCTGGAAGGCAGCGCTTCCCGGGTTCTTGGCGATGGCGTCCGCCAGTTGGTCGATTTCTCGACGGCCGACCGCATCCTGACGATTGACTGTGATTTCGCCTCGCTCGACCCGCAGGGCCCGGTGACCCCGTTCTTCGATCGCCGCAAGCCGGAAGGCAAGACCTACTCGGACAAGCCCGACGCGGGGGCGATGAACCGGCTTTACTCGATCGAGAGCGCTTTCTCGATGACCGGCGGCATGGCGGACCACCGCCTGCGCGTCCGGCCGAGCCAACTGCTCGCTCTGGTCGCTCATCTGGCCCGCCGGGTGGACGCGAGCGGACTCGCCGGCCTGATCGTCAACGTGCCGACCTTGACCGATGAGAAGCTGACCCAGTGGATGGATGCGATGGCGGAGGACCTCAAGGGAGCCCAGGGCAAGGCGGTGATTCTCGCCGGATCCCGCTTGCCGGAAGCGATCCAGGCGCTCGTCTTGGCCCTCAACAGCAAGCTTGGCGCGATCGGCGAAGGCAAGCCGCTGCGCCATGTCCGCAGCGGGAGCGAAGGTCTCGGCGATCTCGCTGCCCTCAAGGCCGACCTCGAAGCCGGCACCGTCGAAACGCTCGTCCTGCTGACCCCGGCCAACCCGGTGTTCGATGCACCGGCCGACCTGAAATTCGGCGAGGCGCTCGCGAAGGCGAAGACCGTCATTCATCTCGGCGCCCGCACCGACGCCACCGCCCATGCCGCCACCTGGCACGTCCCCGCCAGCCACTATCTTGAAAGCTGGTCCGACGCCCGCAGCGCCACCGGCGTTTACACGGTCGTCCAGCCGATGATCCTGCCGCTCTACGGCGAATGCGTCAGCGAGTTCGAAATCCTGGCCGCCTTGCTCAGCGACGACGGCAAGCTGGTCAGCGGGGAGGGGGAGAACGGCACTCCTTCGCCCGCCCATGACGTGGTAAAGCAGACCTTCGAAGCGATCGGCGGCAAGGGCAGCGAGCCCTGGCGGAAGCTGCTTCGCGAAGGATTCCACGCCGGCTCCACCTTCGAGGTGGCCGAGGTCAAGGCGCCGGACACCGCCGTGCCCGCTCCGGTCGCGGCGCCGGACGAAACGTTCGACGTCATCTTCGCCACCGATGCCTCGGTCTATGACGGTCGCTGGATCGACAACGGCTGGCTCCAGGAAGCGCCCGATCCGATCACCAAGCAATCGTGGGACAACGCCGCGATGATCGCCCCGCAGACCGCCAAGGACATGGGGATCTATGAAGAGGTGGTCGCGCTCGAAACCTGGAACGCCGCGAAGGGTCCGGACAGCGAAGGCGAGCACCGCACCGCCCCGATGATCGAACTGACGGTGAACGGCGAAAAAATCGAGATCCCGGTGATGATCTCCTTCGGCCAGGCCGAGAACACCATCGTCATCCCGCTCGGCTACGGCCAGGGCTTCGACGGCGAGGACAAGTTCAACCGCAATGCCAAGGGCACCGCGCCCGCCGGCCACGTCGGTCAGGTCGGCGTGAACTCCGGCTTCAACGGCTACCCGCTGCGCACCACCGCCACATCCTACTTCGCCACCGGCGCGACCGTCGCGAAGACCGGCAAGCGCTACCCGATGGCGGTCGTCCAGGAACACCACGCGATGTATGGCCGCGCGCTGGCCCGCGAGGTCTCGACCATCGACTCCGGCGATCACAAGGGCAACTTCGCCAAGCAGCTCCACGGCGTGAGATACCAGGGCAACGACGGCCACGCACCGCCGAACATCTCCCTCTACAAGCAGGAGGACAAGGCCGGCAGGCCGCTGATCAGCGACCCGCTCCACCAGTGGGCGATGTCGATCGACCTGTCGTCCTGCATGGGCTGCAACGCCTGCCTCGTCGCCTGCCAGGCGGAGAACAACATCCCGATCGTCGGCAAGCAGCAGCTCGCGATGGGCCGCGAGATGCACTGGATCCGGATGGACCGCTACTACGCGATCGACAGCGGGAACACCTTCGATCCCGGCAATCCCGCGCTGATTCCCCAGCCGGTCGCCTGCGTCCAGTGCGAGAGCGCTCCCTGCGAAACCGTCTGCCCGGTCAACGCGACGATCCACACCGAGGACGGCCTCAACGCGATGGCCTACAACCGCTGCATCGGCACCCGCTACTGCGCGAACAACTGCCCCTACAAGGCCCGCCGCTTCAACTTCTTCGACTACAACAAGCGCAACCCGCTGATCGCCCACAACCTCTACCACGGACCTTTCGGCGAAAAGCACGTCGGTGAAGCTCCGCATCTCCAGCGCAACCCGAACGTCACGGTCCGCATGCGCGGCGTGATGGAAAAGTGCACCTACTGCGTGCAGCGCCTGAAGGACGCCACCATCCGCCAGAAGCGCGGCCAGAAGCAGGAAGCGCTGCTCGCCGGCAAGCCTTCCGCCGACTCCCCGGTGACGATCAACACGCTGCGCATCCCGGTCGATTCGGTGAAGGTCGCCTGCCAGGAGGCCTGCCCGGCCGACGCCATCACCTTCGGCAACAAGCTCGACGGCGACCAGTCATCCATGATGCGGGCCAAGGGCGTCGAGCGGAACTACGACCTGCTCCACTACGTCGGCACCACCCCGCGCACCAGCTACCTCGCGCGGGTCAAGAATCCGAATGCCGCGATGCCCGATCACAAGTGGATCGGCAAAGCCACCATCCACATGCACTGAGACGCAAGACTTGAAGACACAAGACTCAAGACCGGACCATTAAGATGAAAGACATCCTAACCAGCACGCACGACGCGCGGCCTTCCGGTCTTGCGTCTTGAGTCTTTCCGTCTTGCGTCTTTTCCCCGCCTAACTTTCCGACCAGATCACCATGGCATCCACCGCCACCGAACACACCCCGAGCCCGACCCGCCAGGGACCGAAACTTCCGGTCCTGGAGCGCGAGAAGCTCATCCTGAACGGCCGATCCTACCACTGGATCACCGAGCGCATCTGCGGAGTGCTGGAAAACCGCCAGCCGTGGCTCTGGTGGCTGTTGTTCATTCCGTCGGCCTTGATCGCGATGGTCGGCGTCGGCCTCGGGCTGACCTACCTGGTGTCCACCGGCGTCGGAGTCTGGGGCATGTCCAACCGGGTGTTCTGGGGTTGGGACATCACCAACTTCGTGTTCTGGATCGGCATCGGCCACGCCGGGACGCTGATCTCCGCCGTGCTTTTCCTGACCCGGCAGAACTGGCGAACCTCCATCAACCGTGCCGCCGAGGCCATGACGATCTTCGCGGTGATGTGCGCCGGCATCTTCCCGGCCTTCCACGTCGGCCGCGTCTGGATGGCGTGGTTCCTCGCGCCGATCCCGAACGCCAACGCGGTCTGGCAGAACTTCAAGTCACCGCTGCTGTGGGACGTGTTCGCGGTTTCGACCTACTTCACGATCTCGCTGATTTTCTGGTATCTCGGCATGGTGCCCGACCTCGCGACCATCCGCGACCGCTGCAAACCGGGCCTGCGCAAAATGCTCTACGGCATCTTCTCGCTCGGCTGGCGCGGCGGCAACCGCCAGTGGAGCCACTACGAGATGGCCTACCTCCTGTTGGCCGCGCTCTCCACCCCGCTGGTGCTTTCGGTGCACTCGGTGGTGTCCTTCGACTTCGCCACCTCGGTCGTCCCCGGCTGGCACACCACGATCTTCCCGCCCTACTTCGTCGCCGGCGCCATTTTCGGCGGCTTCGCGATGGTGCTCACCATCATGATCCCCGCCCGCACGCTCTACGGCCTGCAGGACCTGATCACCATGAAGCACATCGACAACATGGCGAAGATCATCCTGCTGACCGGCACGATCGTCGGCTACGCCTACCTGATGGAGCTCTTCGTGGCCTACTACTCCGGCGCGAAGTATGAGATGGACGCCTTCAAGTTCCGCATCACCGGTCCCTACTGGTGGGCCTACGTGGCGATGATGTCCTGCAACGTGCTCTCGCCGCAGTTCTTCTGGTTCAAGGCCTGCCGCGAAAACCTGTGGGTCGTCATGGCGGTCGCGATGTGCGTCAACGTCGGCATGTGGTTCGAGCGCTTCGTCATCATCGTCGGCACCCTCGCCCGCATGTGGCTGCCCGGCGATTGGAAGACCTACAGCCCGAGCTGGGTCGAGATCTCCCTCTTCATCGGGACCATCGGCTTGTTCCTGGCGCTGTTCCTCCTCTTCCTCCGCTTCCTGCCCTGCATCAACATCGCGGAGGTGAAATGGACGCTCAAGGAATCCGACCCGCACCACGACGACCATCACGACCACCCGGACCACGGCGCCGAGGTCATGGCCGCCTACCAGCACGAACTCCACGGCAAGGCAGCCGTCGAAGCCAAAGCTTGAAACCTCTCCTTTGGCACTTGGACCTTCTTACTTGGAACTTCAGACAGTGAGTAATACCCGCAAACGCGTCTACGGCTACCTCGCCGAGTTCTCCAGCGCCTCCGCCCTCTACAAGGCGGCTGAAAAGATGCGCGATGCCGGCTTCCGCAAGTGGGATTGCCACTCGCCCTATCCGGTCCACGGGCTCGACGGCGCGATGGGCCTGAAGCGCTCGATCCTCCCCTGGTTCGTGTTCTTCGGCGGGATGATCGGTTGTGCCACCGGCTTCGGCCTCGCCTACGTCACGCAGGTCGAGTGGTACGGCACGATCGTCCAGGGCAAGCCGGTGAACATCTTCACCGTCCCGGCCTTCTTCCCCATCATGTTCGAGCTGACGATCCTGCTCGCCGGCTTTGCCACGCTGTTCGGGCTGCTCGCCCTGATGAGATTGCCGCGGCTCAATCACCCGCTGTTCGCCTCCCGCCAGTTCCACCGCGCGACCGACGACGCCTTCTTCATCGCGGTCGAAGCCCGCGATCCGAAATTCAGCCCCGATGGCACCCGCAAGTTCCTCGAGGACATCGGCGGCAAGAGCATCGAACTCGTCGAAGAGGAGGACTGATGGAGAGCCCGAAGTTCCAAGTGAAAAGTCCCAAGTTCCAAGTTTCAGACCTGTGAAATATTTCTTCCTCGCCTACGCGATCATCGCGGTCCTGTTCATCGGCCTCATGCCGACGCGGGGCGCGAAGTCCCCGGACACCCCGATCCGCCTGTTCCCGGACATGGATGAGCAGGACAAGCTCAAGGCCCAGAAGCCTTCCGCATTCTTCGCCGACGGCAGGGGCTCGCGCCTGCCGGTCCCCGGCACCCAGCCGCTCGGCTTCAACGAGACCGGCGCGTCGGAGATCGGCGGCATCCACGAGCTCGAGTTCGGCGGCGGCACCGGCTACTACGCCACCGGCGGGATCGACGACTACTTCGCGACCGGCATGCCGGAGGATCTCAAGCTCAGCGCGGAGACGGTCGGCGCCTTCCTCGAGCGCGGCCGCGACGCCTACAACATCAACTGCGCGATCTGCCATGGCGCGTCGGGCGACGGCCAGGGCATCACCGGCCAGTTCGGCGTCCCCGGCATCGCCAACCTGACCCAGGAAAACTTCGGCCCCGGCGCCTACCCCGACGGCCGGATGTTCGACGTGATCTCCAACGGCAAGGGCAACATGGGTGCTTACAAGCACAACATCCCGCTGCGCGACCGCTGGGCGGTCGTCGCTTACGTCCGCGCCCTGCAAACCGCCCGCAAGGCTCCCTACGGCGCCGTGAAAGAAGCCTTCGACAAGGGCACCGCCGGCCAAGCCCAGTAATCTCCCGCTTTCCCCACCGAAATGGCACACCACTTCGTTACTTCAGCCGACATCCCGGTCGACGGCGAGCGCCTCGTCCACTCCAAGGTCGAGTCCGCCAAACGCGTCGCCGGCGGCGTGGCCCTCTTGACCGGCCTGATCAGCGCCTACCTGCTGTTCATCGCCCCGGAAAAGATCCAGGCGCCCTTCGCCTACTCCTGGCTGTTCGCCTTCTTCTTCTTCTTCACCCTCGCGGTCGGCGGTTGCTTCTGGACCCTGCTCCACAACGTCTCCAACTCGGGGTGGGGGACCTCGGTCCGCCGCGTGATGGAGAACCTCGGCTCGGTCTTCCCGTGGATGGCGATCTTCGCGATCCCGCTGGCCTGCCCGCTGGTCCAGCGCTGGCTCTTCGAATGGATGAACATCCACCGCGACGCGATGGAGGCCGGCGGCAAGGTGTTCGACGGTGGCTGGCGCACGATGTTCGGCTTCTACGGCAGTCCCTCGATGGAGAAGGCCCTCGAAGCCGACCACCAGGCGCTGCTGGTCAACAAGCAGTGGTACATGAACCAGTTCGCCTTCTACGTGCGCTTCGCCTTCTACTTCGTCGGCCTCGGCCTGGTGATCCGCACCCTGCGGAAGTTCTCCACCGCCCAGGACAGCGAACCGAACCCGGGCACGCGGAACCTCTTCAAGGCCCGTTTCCATTCGACCTACACGCTGATCATCTTCGCCATCACCATCACCTTCGCCGGCATCGACCTGCTGCAGGGGATGAAGTTCGACTGGTTCTCCACGATGTGGGGGGTGTACCTGTTCGCCGGCGCCGCGCTGAACTCGATGGCGGTGATCATCATCACCTGCACCCTGATGATGAAGGCCGGCTACATGAAGAAGGTCGTCGGTCCGGAGCACTTCCACATCATGGGCAAGCTGCTGCTCGCCTTCACGATCTTCTGGGCCTACATCGCCTTCTCCCAGTATTTCCTGATCTGGTATGCCAACATCGCCGAGGAGACCTCGTGGTTCCTGATCCGCAACACCGGCGGCTGGAACACCGCCAGCATCGCGCTGGTCTTCGGCCACTTCGTCATCCCCTTCGTCATCCTGCTCCAGGCCTGGTTGAAGAGGAATCCCAAGTACCTGAGCATCGTCGCCGGCTACACCCTGGTGATGCACATCCTCGACCACTACATCATCGTCATCCCGGAGCGCTCGGTTTCCCTCTACGCGATGGCCCTCAAGCACGTCCCCGGCACCGAGACCTTCGCCACGGTCACCACCACGGTCCCCGGCGCCTTCTGGGGTGACATCCTCGCCTTCGTGGCGGTCGGCTCCGGCTTCCTGTTCTTCTACCTGCGCGCCTTGACCCAGACCGCCATCTACCCTCATCGCGATCCCCGCATCCTCGAATCCGCCAACGTCTCGAACTGAGACGAGACGGAAGACTTCAAGACGCAAGACACAAGAACTGAACCCGCCATTTCTTTCACGGATCACTGATCACTGATCACTTGGCACCCTGCCTTTCCCCATGTCCTCATCCAGCGACAATCCCCTGCTCCGTTTCGCCGCCTTCTGGTGGGCGCTCGGCGTGTTCATGCTGTTCGGCGTGATCCTGCTCGTTCTCAAGTTTACCTCCGGTTCCGCCGGGAAAGCCGACCCGCTTGAGGAAGCCGCGGCCGCCCGGCGTTACGAGATCCGCCAGACGGTGACCGCAGCCCAGGAGGCAGCCCTCGGTTACAAGGAGGTCGAGAAGGGCAAGGTCGTCCAAGTACGGCCGCAGGATGTCTTCGAACTGGTCGGGCAGGAACTCCTGGCGGCCAAGCCGGTCGCCGTCGCGAAACCCGAGCAGATCATTCCGGGATCGCCGCGCCAATTGGCCGTCGCCAACGAGCCGGTCGTCGATGTCGCCGCGGTTGATGCGCTGACCCCGGCCGCGGACGCCGCGATCGACCCCGCGCTGATCGAAGCCGGCAAGGCCCAGTATATGGCGGGCACTTGCTTCGCCTGTCACGGCCCGAACGGCGAAGGCGGTCCGGTCGGCCCGACTCTCACCGAGTCCGAGTGGGTGAGCGGCCCCGTTTCCAACCTGATCCGCATCCAGCTCCGCGGCCTGCAAGGTCCGATCCAGCTGAAGGGCGCCACTTACACCCCGCTCGCCCCGATGGCCCCGCTCGCCCACCAGACCGACGAGCAGATCGCCGCAGTGCTGACCTTCATCCGCAACAGCTTCGGCAACAAGGCTTCCGCCGTGCTGCCGGAGCAGGTGAAAATGCTCCGCTCCGAGGTCGGCAAGCCGATGCTCACCGAAGCCGAGCTGATCAAACCCTGATCTTCCCCGTCCCACGGCCCACGCTTTCCCATGTCCCAAGCCATTTCCACCATTCCGGCGAACGACCCGGCCCGCCGCGCGGAGATCGATCGCTCGCTGCGCCACCCGGTGATGTTCTTTTTCACCAGCGGCGCCGCCTGGCTGGCCGTGGCCATCCTGCTCGGCATCCTCTCGTCGGCCAAGGTCCATAGCCCGGGCTTCCTCGACGGGTATTCCTTCCTGACCTACGGCCGCGTGCAAGCGGCCCATCTCAACGCGCTGATCTACGGCTGGGGCTGCCAGGCCGCCTTCGGCATGCTGGTCTGGTTGATGGCCCGGCTGTCCCGCCAGGAATGCCGTGCCGCCGGGGTCATTCTCACCGCCGGCCATATTTGGAACCTTGCCGTTTCGCTCGGAGTGATCGGCATCCTCGCCGGCAAAGGAACCGGCGTCCCGTGGATGGAATTTCCGGTCTTCGCCTGGGTGCCGATGTTGTTCGCCTACGCGGTCATCGCCGTCTGGTCGATGATCCAATTCAAGGTTCGCCCGGCCGGCCACGTTTTCATCTCCCAGTGGTACATCCTTGCCGCGCTGATCTGGTTCCCGTGGGTTTTCGTCACCGCCCACCTGCTGATCCATGGATTTTCCGGCAGTCCGCTGATGGCCGCCGCGGTCAATGCCTGGTATCGCTCCGCCTTGCTGTTCCTCTTCTTCACGCCGACCGCCATCGCCTCGGCCTACTACCTGATTCCCAAGATCACCGGCCGCCCGGTTCACAGCTACACGCTGTCGATGCTCGGCTTCTGGTCGCTCGCCGTGATCGCCCCGTGGGCCGGCATGCAGAAGCTGGCCGGCGCGCCGATTCCCGCGTTCCTGCCTTACCTCGGAGCCGCCGCCACCATCCTGATCGCCGTCCCGGCCATCGCGGTCAGCATCAACCTCCTCAAGACCGCCGCCGGTGCCTGGGACACCGTGGTCAGCAGCCCGGCGCTGCGCTTCACCGTCGCCGGGGTTATCGGCCTGCTGGTCCTCGGCTTCGCCTGCACTTTCCTCAATGTCCCCGCCGTGCTGCCGCTCAGCCAGTTCAGCCTTTCCGGCTACGGCTTCGACATCCTCGCGATCTACGGCTTCTTCAGCTTCATCGCTTTCGGCATGATCTATTTCATCGTGCCCCGCATCACCCGCCGCGAGTGGCTGTCCAGCCGCCTGATCAAGATGCACTTCTACCTCTCGGTTTACGGCGTCATCACCGTCGCGCTGGTCGCGCTGTTCGGCGGGATCATGCAGGGCCAGGCCCAGGAGGACTTCAAGCAGTCGTGGGAGAACGCGATGACCTACGCCTATCCCTACGCCGTCGCGGCCACCCTGTCGTGGTGCTTCCTCCTGTTCTCCAACGTTTTCTTCTTCCTCCACCTCACGCTGATGTGGCTCCGTCTCGGCCGCCGCAGTTCGCATCCGACCCTGCTCGGACACGGCCATCACGATGACCTTCACGACGCGACCCACGGTCCCGAAGGAGACATCGACAACGCCGGCCCCGGCTCCGCCCCGGCCCACTCGCATTAAGAAGTTCCTGATTTCGATCTTTCGAGTTCTCCAATCTCCTTTCCCATGACCTTCAGCCAGTTCGCCTTCGGTCTCACCGCCGCCTTCCTCCTGCCGTGGACGGCCATGGTGGTTTTTCCGTTCTTTTCCATGCGCAACATCGAGCCGGTATCTTTCGATGAAATCGCCGACGGCAAGGAAGGGCTTTATCACCCCAAGACCACCGGACGCGTCGCCAAAGGGGCCCAGGTGTTTGCGGAGAACGGGTGCTACCAGTGCCACACCCAGGTGATCCGTCCGACCTATGCCGGCAACGACCTGGGCCGCCCGGACTGGGCGGGCTTGAAGACCGACCCGGAACGCGGGGATACCCGCCGCGAGTCGAATGTCTTCGACTACCGCGCCGAGAAGTTCGCGCAGATCGGCGTGTCACGCCTCGGGCCGGACCTTTCAAACCTCGGCCGCCGGGTGGAAGCGCTCTACACCAAGGAGTCGAACAGCGACCCGAGAACCTGGCTCTATCTCCATCTCTACGATCCCCGCGGCAACCCGGAGCGCCCGACCTCCACCTGCCCGTCCCACCGCTTCCTGTTCGAGGAAAGAAAAATTACCGGGCAATATCCCCTCGAGGCCTTGCCCGTCGAGACTCCCGAGGGAACTTATCTCGTGCCGACCGCCGCCGCCGAAGCGCTTGTCGACTACCTGCTCTCGCTGAAGCGCGACGACGCGCTGCCCGCCTCCATGAACCCCGCACCGGCGAAGCCCGCCGCCGCGGCTCCGGCCGCACCCGCCGCACCCGCCGCCGCCGCGCCACCCCAAGGCTGAACCGAATCTCAAACTTCCGATGATCGATCCATCCAAGCCCGACCTCGAGGAATCGGTAAACGTCACCGAAACCCACGATCGCGTCGTCCGCGGAGCCGCCGCCGCCGCCCGCGAGAAGAAGCTCAAGGAGAACGGGGCCGAACCCGTCTCGCTCGGAGTGATGCTGCTCTGCGCCGTGCCGCTGCTCAGCGCCGGCTGGGCCCTCGGCAATGCCGGAAGCCTGTTCTCCTACAAGGCCACCTTGAAGGACGGCTACGTCCGGGTGATCCCGTCGGATGGCGAAGCCACCAAGCTGCCGGCGAAGTCCATTCTCGAAGTCTATGTTTCGAGGGGTGAAAAGCTCTACAAGACCAAGTGTTCGGGTTGCCATGGTCCGACCGGCGCGGGTGACGGCGCGCAGTATCCTTCGCTTTCGGGTTCCGAGTGGGTGACCGGCGAATCGGAGCGCCTCGCGATGATCATCCTCAACGGTCTCGCCGGCCCGACCTCGACCGGCAAGACCTACGGTGTGATGCCGGCCCAAGGAATCGGCATGAAGGCCGAGGACCTCGCCTACCTGATGACCTTCGTCCGCAATGCCTTTGGCAACAGCAGCGGTGACGTGGTGACCCAGGAGATGGGCACGGCGGCATTCGAAATTTCCGGCAAGCGCGCCAAGGCGGGCGAAGCGGTCAACTCCGCCGAACTCGCGGCCGATCACCTGAAAGAACTGCCGGGCGAACCGGCGGATGCCACTCTCATGGTCGATCCCATCACTCTCGAACCGGCGGAAGCCAAGTAAGTTCAGCCCCAAACATTTCCTAGCATGAGCTCACACGCTGCCACTGCGGACCCCCACGGTCACGACGACCACCACCACGATCCTGGCTTTTGGAAGAAGTACGTCTTCTCGACCGATCACAAGATGATCGGCCTGCAATACGGGATCACGGCCATGTTTTTCCTGGCCTTCGGATTCTACCTGATGATGGTGATGCGCTGGAGCATCGCCTATCCCCACCAGCCGTTGCCGGAATGGATGAGCTGGTTGTTCACGGACAACTGGAAGGCGCGCTGGCTCGACAATGGCAAGGTCACCGGGGAGACCTACAACATGTTCGGTGCCATGCACGGCACCATCATGGTGTTCCTCGGCATCGTGCCGCTCGGATTCGGCGCCTTCGGCAACTACGTCACGCCGCTGCAGATCGGTGCGGTCGACATGGCCTTTCCAAAGCTGAATATGACCAGCTACTGGCTGTATCTTGCCGGCGGCCTGACCATGTGCGCGTCGTTCTTCATGGAGTCCGGCGCGGCCAAGTCGGGATGGACCAACTATTCGCCGCTCGCCGGATTCGCCGACGGACAGATCGTCAACCAATGGCTGGCGGGCCAGACCCAGTGGCTGATCGGACTGGTCCTGTTGATCACCTCGTCGCTGTTGGGCGCGGTGAATTTCATCACCACCATCATCAACCTGCGGGCCCGCGGGATGACCTGGATGCGGATGCCCTTCTTCGTCTGGGCGATGCTGGTGACCGGTTTCCTTCTGTTGCTCGCGTTCCCGCCGTTGGAAGCCGCCGGCATCATGCAGCTGATGGACCGCGTCAGCCACTCGTCGTTCTTCATGCCCTCGGGCTTGTTCACGGCGAAGGAAGGCCTCGCCGACCTCTCCGGCGGCGGTTCGCCGCTGTTGTACCAGCACCTGTTCTGGTTCCTCGGCCACCCGGAGGTCTATGTCCTCCTCCTTCCCGCCATCGCCTGCGTCGCGGAAATCATCCCGGTCAACACCCGCCGTCCGCTTTGGGGCTACAAGTCGATGGTCTATGGCGTGCTGGTCCTCGGTTTCCTCTCGTTCATCGTGTGGGCCCACCACATGTATCTCACAGGCATGGGCCCGGTCGTCTCGACCTTCTTCCAGACGACCACGGTGTTGATCTCGATCCCTTCGGTGATCTTGCTGACCTCGATGATCATCTCGCTGTGGGGCGGATCGATCCGCTTCACTCCGGCGATGGTCTGGGCCTGCGCCTTCCTGCCGATGTTCGGGATTGGCGGCCTGACCGGCTTGCCGCTGGCCTTCAACCTGGTGGACCTCCATCTCCACGACACCTACTATGTCATCGGCCACTTCCACTACGTGGTGGCACCCGGCATCCTGTTCGGCCTCTTCGCCGGGGTTTACCACTGGTATCCGAAGATCACCGGGCGCCACATGAGCAACACGCTCTCGCACATCCATTTCTGGCCGAGCCTGGTCTGCATGAACCTGATCTTCTTCCCGATGCTCACGCAGGGGATGGCCGGCTTCCACCGCCGCTGGTACAACGGCGGTGACGCCTACCTCGCCAAGGCGAAGGACAGCCTCGACGTCTTCGGCCAGACCGTCGCCACCCACATCGACGCCAATATCGTGATGTCATGGGCCGCGTGGATTCTGGCGCTCGCCCAGATTCCGTTCGTGATCAACCTTTTCTCCGCGTGGAAGTTCGGGCGCAAGGTGGAGAGCGACAATCCCTACAACGCGACCACCCTCGAGTGGGCGACCCCGACACCACCGGGTCATGGCAATTTCCTCACCGAACCGGTGGTCTACCGCGGCCCGTACGAGTATAGCCGCACGGATTGCGATAACGACTTCCTGCCGCAGTGGGAGGCCCCGAAGCGCGATGCCAACGCGCCCGCGCCCGCCGAGAAACCGACCACCCCGTCCGCCCACTGAGCGCCTGTCCGCCTGAAGCCGGATCCCTGATCTTTTCCCCATGGAAATTCCTTACATTGTCACCCCGCGCAAGGACACGGGCCTCTTCAACTCGAAGATCGCCATCTGGCTGTTCCTCGCGTCGGAAGTCATGCTTTTCGGCGGGTTTTTCTCCGCCTACATCTTCCTCCGCCTCGGTGCGGACTTCCCGTGGCCGGAACGCACGCTGCCGGTGCTGCCGGGCCTCATCAACACCTTCGTGCTGATCGGTTCGTCGGTCACCGTGGTCTTCGCCTGGGCCGCGCTGAAGATGCGCCAGTGGGGCAAATTCCAGCTCTACATGAGCATCACGATCGTCTGCGCCCTGGTTTTCATGGTGCTCAAGGGCATCGAATACAACGTGAAGTTCCACCACCAGGCCGTCCGCTTGCAGGATTACGCCGTGGTCGAAGGTCACCTCGGCTACAAGATGAAGGACGGCGTCCACCCGGAGCACGGCGAGAAGCCGGCGGACGACCAGTTTGTCAAGGATGCCAAGGGCTCCAAGATCGAGGAGAACGTGGTCAATTTCGAAGCCTCCGAGATCAGCTTCAACACCGTTCGTTACCACCGTCCGTGGGTGGAGGCCCTGATCGCCCGGGCCGCCGAGCGGAACGCGACGGTCAAGCTCGCCGCAAAGCTCGACCTCCAGACCGCCCCCGGCGAGGGGGTCACCTTCGAAGCGGGCACGCCCCTCGATCTCGATCTGCTGGATTCCATCAAGAAGGCCCACCTCGCCGCCCGCGAGAACAACGGCGGGATCCGCACCCGCAACCTCCGCGAGCAATGGGCGAAGGCCCACGCCGCCAATCCCGGCAAGCGGGATTGGGAGCTGGTCGACCAGGTCGTGATCGACCAGGCGGCGATCGCCGCAAGCCTGATGCCGGAGCAATCCTCGGTCATCTTCAACGTGGTGTCCGCGGTCGATTTCCGCTTCAGGCCGCGCGACATCCGGGAAGCGCCGACCAGCGGGGAACTGCGCGACGGCACCGCCCTCAAGGGCAAGCTGCTCGACAGCCCGATGGGGTTCCACTACGTCGACGCCATCGATTTCCGCCACCTGGTGATGAAGGCGGAGGACAAGGGGATCACTCCCGAGATCGCGATCGAAAACTCCTGGCTGCTCAAGGAAAACCCCGAACTGAAGGAGATCTGGGAGAAACAGCAGGTAGCCCTCGGCCAGCTCGCCGCCGAACTTGCGACCCACGGCCGGGTTCCGACCGACAAGGACAAGTACCGGATCGGCTGGCAGGAAATGGCCTACTACTCTGAGACCGACATCGCCGACGTCCGGATCACGCCGCGGAAGTTCTCGATGCCCAAGGTGAAGGAGAACCTCAAGGAGCAGTTCTTCGGCCCCGACTACGACATCCGGAAGTTTCCCCACCTGTCGGTGCCGCGGGAACAGGTGCAATTCGCCTCCAAGTTCGCTCCGGCGTGGAATACCTACTACGCCGTCTATTTCACCATGACCGGCCTCCACGGCCTCCACGTCATCGGCGGCGCGCTGGTGCTCGCCTACTACCTGTTCTTTGGCAAGAAGATGTATCTCAGCAATCCCGAGTGGCTCGCCAACCGGGTGGAAGTCGGCGGCCTGTTCTGGCACTTCGTCGACTTGGTCTGGATCTTCCTGTTCCCGATCCTCTACCTCATGTAGGGCTCACGCTCTCCGGTTTTCACATTCCCAGCTTTTCAATTTCCAGCATTTCAATCCATGGCCGATTCCCCTGAAGCAATCCAGAAGTCGCTCCGCCTTTACAAGCTGATCGGGGGCGTCCTGTTCGCCGGCACCATCATCACGGTGATGGTGGCCACCGTGCCTTGGCTCGACGTGGGCGGCCACGGCTTCGACCTCTGGGACATGGTCCTGGGCCTGGCGATCGCCACGGTGAAGGCCTCGCTGGTGGCCGCGATTTTCATGCACCTCAACCACGAGAAGAGCTTGATCTACCTGCTCTTCGGCATGGGAATTTTCTTCGCCGTGGCGATGGCGGCGCTGATCGGTCTCGCGAAGTGGGATCCCATCCATTACAACGGATTCAACACCGGAGTTCCCGGGTCCGAGGAGGTCGAACGTTGGTAGCTGGACCAAGTGTCAGGTTTCAAAGACACCCCGTACCACGCCTTGCACGACCTCCGTTTCCGCCTCTATTGCCACTCGGAACCTCTCACTTCGAACTTATCACCACCATGTCACTCCGAGCATTCCATATCGTTTTCGTGACCGTCAGCACCCTGCTTTTCGTGTTCCTCGCGGTATGGGCCTTCCTCTTCGCGGTGGACCGCACGCCGATGATCACGGCGCTCGGGGTCATCAGCGCCTCGGGCGCGGCCCTGATGCCCGTCTACGGAGTCTTTTTCTACCGCAAAGTCCGCAACCTCGTCCTCTGATCGGCCATGAACGCTTCCCTACTCGCCTGCCTGACCTGCGCCAGGAATTTCGCGGACCACACCAACGCCATCGGGTGGTCGATTTTCTTCCTGCTGGCCATGATCCTGCCGTTGCTCGGCGGCGTGGTCTTCTTCATGGTCCGCCTCGCGCGCCGCGGCGAAGCCGACCTCGATCCTGAACTGCGTGACGACCCACCTTCCGCCGCTCCCAGCCGCTGACGCCAATTTTCTCCCATGAGTCCTTCGAAATACTTCGGTGCTCCCGAAATCTTCTCCGCGCACGGCGGCCGTGTCGACCACCTCATCGACGTGGTCCACTGGTTCATGATCGCGCTCGGCGTCGGCTGGTTCCTTTTCATCATCTATTGCCTGATCCGCTTCCGCTCGTCGGTGAACCCCAAAGCCTCCTATTCCGGAGTTCGCAACCACCTCTCCAGCCACCTCGAGATCGCGGTGGTGATCATCGAGGCCGTGCTGCTGCTCGGCTTTGCCCTCCCGCTCTGGAAAGAGCGCACCGATACTTGGGAGAAAGTGCAGAGGCTGGATCCCGTGCGCGTGCGGGTGATCGGCTGGCAATTCGGCTGGACCTACCACTACCCCGGCCAGGATGGCAAGTTCGGCCGGATCGATCCGTTGGTGAGGACCGCGAACAGCGATCCCGCGATTGATTTCAACGATCCGAACGCCCAGGACGATTTCACCTCGCCGGTTCTCAAGATCGCCAAGGGGCGTCCCGCGATCCTCAACCTCTCGTCCAATGACGTGATCCACAATTATTCCATCGTGCCGATGCGGATCCAGCAGGACGCCATCCCGGGCAAGCAGATTCCGATGTGGTTCACGCCGACCAAGGTGATGGAGACCAGCGTCGTCTGCGGCCAGCTCTGCGGCGAGGGCCATGCCAACATGGTCGGGCAGATGGAGGTGATCGACGACAAGGCGTTCCGCGAGTGGGCGGATGCGGAATCCGATCGCGCCCTCGAGTCGCGCGCCCCGAAGCCCGTGACCGCCAGCCGCTGAGCGTTGGAGTTTTCAAACGGGAAGTCCTACGGGGCTTCCCGTTTTGTTTTTTGCCACGGGCTTCCGGCGGACATCGATTTTCGGGAGCTATCGGCGCGGCAACGGTGTAGCCTGCCGGCCATGGACGAGACCGAACGCGAGAACTTCCGCACCCTGCTCGGGGCGATCGGGAAAACGCGGATGCCCTTCGGCAAGTACGGACCCGCCGCGGTGCCGCCGCACGGGATGCCGATCCACGACCTGCCGATCGAATATCTCGTCTGGTTCAAGGAGCGCGGCTTTCCGAAAGGCCGGCTCGGCGAGTTGATGGCCGTGGTTTGCGAAATCAAGGAGGTCGGGATGGACACGGTCTTCGATCCCCTGCGCGAGGCAAATGGCGGGCGGGTGAGCTTCCATCCGGCACGGCCGCGCGAGGTGCGGTTCCAGAAGGAATGAGGATCGTCCGCGAGCCCGCGGCTTGGTGCCCCGGCAAAAAAAAGCCCGCCCCGGGGTGGCCGGGGCGGGCGGGTGGACGCTATTGCCTCAGGTGGTCTCGGCTGCGATGTCGATGGCACCGTACTCGCCGTCCTTGCGGCGGTAGATGATGGTCAGGCAGCCGCGGCGCGCGCTCTTGTAGAGCACGAAGGGCCGCTCCGAGAGTTCGAGTTCCATGACGGCGTCCTCCTTGTACATCGTCTTGAGGCGATATTTCTCCGGATGAACCAGGAAGGGCTCGGGATCGTGCTCGGCCTCTTCCGGGTGGTCGATGATCTCGTCGCGGAAGAAGCGCTCGTCCAGATGGCGGATCGAGTCGTTGCGGGGCGGGCGCTTCAACTTCATGAGGCGCGTCTTGTGCTTGCGCATCCGGCGGGCGATCTTGTCGATGGTCTCGTCGATCGCGGCATACATGTCCTGCCCTTCGGTGTGGGCTTCAATGGTGATGTGGTTGGCGCAAAAGAGGATGATTTCGGCGATGTGCCGGTTCTTTTGTACGTCAAGAATGGCTTTGGCCTCGATGATTCGCGGGTAGTCGAGGTGGAGACCCTCGATTTTCTTTTGGGCGTAATCGCGCAGCGAGTCGGTCACAGCCTCATGGCGCACGGTGACGGTGAGGGGCAGGTTCACATTTGCAGTTTGCATCTCTATTCTCCTGTTTGTTTGGGGTGAATGGACGGCGGTTTTATCCGCCTTATCCACCTAGCAGACTGCACCAGTTCCGATGATCTGGCCACCCCGTTCTTGGGAAAACGTGGCATTGCTTGCAGGAAGCGGGTTGCCGGCCATGCCCGGTAATCCCATTGTAAACACCAATCCGACTGAGACTCAGCCAAGCCCGAGGGCGTCGGGGAGTCCGGAGACGGTTTCGACCAGCAGCCGGGCTCCGGCTGTCTGAAGCGCGGGCAGGTCGTGGTAGCCCCAGGCCACGGCGACGGCCGGGATTCCGGCGGCGCGGGCGGTGGCGATGTCGATGGTGGAGTCGCCGATGAAGCGGCAGTTCTCCGGCGGAAACGCCCAAAAGCGGGCGATTTGGAGGGCGGCCTCGGGGTCGGGCTTGCGCGGGGTTTCCGGGCGCTGGCCGAGGACCGGATCGAAGGGCACGCCGGGGAAGATCCGCTCGACGATCTCGACGGTGAAAGGGTGGGGTTTGTTGGAAAGGATCGCCAGCGGGAAGCCGGCGGCGGCGAGGGCGGCGAGGCATTCGCGAATGCCGGGGTAGGGCGCGGTGCCGTCCGGCCAGGTGAGGGCGTAGTCTTGCTTGAAGGCGGCTTCCACTTGATGGGCGAGGTCGTCGGGAGAGCCGGCGGGGACGGCCTTGCGGGCGAGTTCGAGCGAGCCGTTGCCGATGAAGGTGCGGATCGCCGGGGAGTCGTGGGTGGGCAGACCGAGCTGGCCGAGGCTGCGGTTCAGGGAGGCGGCGATCCCCGGGAGGGAATCGACCAGAGTGCCATCGAGATCGAAAATCAGGCCGGGACGCATTTCCGGCGGATCA
>CAMCYK010000002.1 GCA_945883695.1 Akkermansia muciniphila
GGCCCGCCGCACCCCGTCGCAACTTGCAAAGTTGCGCTACTTCTTGCCGATCTCCCGGAAGACGGCCTTCCCGTCCGCCCCCATGAACTCGACCACAATCCGCTCCGGGCTCACCTGATTGAGGAAAAATTCCTGTCCCTCGCCGCCGGGAGGCAAGGTGAAGCGGGTCCACTCCTCGACCTTGAATTCCTCACCCTGGAACTCCATCACGGCCGTCCGGTCGTGATAGGCTCTCGCCTCCAACTGCGCGTCCGGCAACCCGTACTGCGACTCGTAGCGCTCGCCCTTCTTGTTCGGCTTGAGGTCCTCGTACTGGGCGAATTTCACCTTCTGGGTCAGTCCGGTCCGGGGACTGGTGACGTCCCGCCCGACGATGCCGAGGTATTTGAAACGACCCGCCATCGGACCGTCCTGGAAGAACACGTCGCCGGGCTCGATCATGTGCGTCGCGGGCACCCGGTTTTGCAACCGTTCCTGCCATGGCGTCAAACCCGTAAACCTCGGGGCCCAACTCCCCCCCGACTCGAGCCCGAACTGGACATACCACATCGTGGATTCATCGCGGACATAGCGCAGGGCATTCAGCGCCAAAACCGGATCATCCATCGCTCCTCCGCTCTCCTGATCCAACACAGGCTTCGCGTCCCCGGTCCCGGCAATCTCCGGTTCGATCCCAACCGGGGTCTCCACTTCCTGAACCGCAATTTTCTCTCCACCCGGAGCCGCGACCGGCAGCGTGCCACCAGCCTTCTCCGGAGATTTCTCCGGATCCGGCCCCGGTGCCGCGACCCTTCTCCCGGCCTCCTCATCCGGCTTCTCGAACGCATTCCACAGCATGCCGCCCGCCGCGAGCAGCACGACCGCCGCCGCCATGGCGGGCCAGAAGAAGTCGAGATTTCGGCGCGGGGACTTCGTTTTCGGCGCGGCTTGCAGCTTCGACGCGATGGCGCCCAACAGGACCTCGTCGGGTTTGCCCCGCGCCTGCTCGCGCAGCAGCGAATCGATGAGGCGGTCGTTCGGATCTTCGGAAGGATTCATGGGAGTGGTTCGGTGAAAGGTTTCAGTCGTTTTTGGAAAGGCAGAGCCGCAGGGCGTCGCGGGCGCGTTCGAGGCGTTTGCGGAAGGCGGCGGCGTTCATGGAAAGCAGGGTGGCGGCTTCGTCGCTGCTACGACCTTCATCGTAGGTGACGCGCAGCGCCTCGGCCATCGGCGGCGGCAGCTGGTCGCGGCACTCGGCGAGGCGGGCGAAGAGCAATGCATCCCCGGCGCCATGGGGTGCCAGCGTTTCCTCGAGGCGGGACAAGGCTTCCTCATCGAAGGGCACCTCGCGGGCATGCAGCCGGCAATGCTCGCGCCACTTGTTGCGGACGATGCCGCGCATCCAGGCCGCGAAGTCGCGGGTGGCCTCGAATTTCCCGAGGCTCTGCCAGGCGGCGACGAAGGCGTCCTGCACCAGTTCGCGGGCCGTGACTTCCGATCCGGCGAGGGCCCGGGCGTAGGACAGCAGGGTCAGGTGGTGCTGGCGGACCAGCTCGGTGAAGCGCTTGCGATCCATGATCGGGGGCGGGGATAGGGCGACGGCTTGCATGGCTTTCACCTGTCATTGCCGCGGGAGGTCGGGATTGTGACAGGGAAGTTTCCTGAACAAGAAGCACAAGAACATCCGGCTGCTCCCCGACGATTCGCTGCAGGTGGAGCAAAAGGGCGTGGTGGACCGCTGGAAGGGCAGCGACGGGGCGGTGAAGCCGCTGCTGGAGGAGTGAGGGGTAGCGGAACGACTGCGTCGTTCCGTCAGGGGGCGGACGGAAGAGGGAGAGGCAGCCGGCGCTTCTGCCGGGCCGCTCCCGGGCGGAAGGGCGCAGCCCATCCGCTACCACAAAAAAAAAGGCCCGCGCGGATCGGGGTTCCGCGCGGGCCAGGGGTGAGTGTGACCGAATTACTGGCCTTCCGGCATCGGGAAGGGCAGGCCGCCGCCTGGAGGTGCCGGCGGGGCGTCCTTGATCTCGACCAGGCCCAGTTCAAAAATCAGCACGCTGTTCGGCGCGATCTCGGCGCTGCGGCGTTGCTCGCCGTAGGCCATCTCGCTGGGGATGAAAAGCTTCCACTTGGAGCCGACCGGCATCGTGGTGAGCGCTTCCTTGAAGCCTTCGATGACCTGCATGCCCATCGGCACGGGCTCGCCTTCGGGCGAGGCGTCGAACTCGGTGCCGTCGATCAGGGTGCCCTTGTAGTTCACCATGAACTGCTTCTCGGGCTCGCCTTCCTTGGGAGCGACGTATTTCTGGTCGCCGCCCTTTTCGAGGATCTCATACTGGAGGCCGCTCTTGGTGGTGATCACGCCTTCGCGCTTGGCGTTTTCCGCGAGGAATTTCTTGCCGGCTTCGAGGTTTTTGGTGGCACCTTCCTTTTCACGGGTCTGGAGCATGTCGCCGAGCGCCTGCATGGCGGCCTTGAGGCTTTCCTCGGAAACTTCCGGCTTGTCGCCCTTGAAGGCGGCCAGGAAGCCCTTGATGAAGGAGTCGGTGTCGATGTCCACGGCGGAAATGCCGAACTGGCCGTAGTTCTGGGCGAACTCGCCGCCGGTGCGGAAACCGAGGCCGTAGGAGGAATCGGTTTTCACCTTGGCGGGATCGATCGGCGCGGCGGGCGGCGGCGTGGGAACCTCGGTCGGCGGGGTGGTGGCGATTTCAGCGGCAGGGGTGGCCGCGGGCTTTTCCGCGGCGGCTTCGTTCTGGGCGGCCGCCGGGATGAGGGTGGCGAGGCCTAGAGCCAGGACGCCGGGAGTGAGGTGCAATTTCATGTCGGCGCGGAAACTAGGGGCGGATTTGCCGCTTGTCGAGCGGCCCGTTTGCGGACCGTTTGCCGGGGGCGCGGGGGCGGATTCGCGGGCGGCGGGAGCGGGGGCTCCGTGCCGCAGGGGGACCGGCGGCGCGGAGGCTCTGCCCCGCAGAAGGACGGGGACGGCTGCGGGGGACCCTTTCGGCATGGACGGGCAGAGCGCGGGAGGGACCATTCGAGCCGGTCTGAAGACCAGCGGTCCCGGCGAAGGCTCCGCCCCGCGGGGGGCGCCTCCCCATGGAACGCCGGCCCCCCGGTGGGCTCGACACGACGCCGTGTGGCGTGAAAGCTCGGCCCCATGAAGTTTTCCCTGCTTTTCCTCGCTCCCCTGCTGCTCGCCTCCTGCGGCGGCGGCGGCTTCGGCGGCACCAGCGTTGCCAACTCCCCGGCGGTGCTCAATGTCTCCGGCTGGGACCCGAAAGAACGCCAGCGCGGCGGCGAGGGATTTTCCGAGCGCGATGTCTCCGCCCTGAAACGCAACGGGGGCGAGGGCCTGATCGCGCGCTCGGCGAAAGGGCCGCTGCTCGACGAGAAATTCGGCAGCTTCCTCCACGCGACCGACCGCCAGGGGATGCTGCTCGGGGCCTACCACTTCGTCACGATGGACCAGGATCCGGCCGCCCAGGCGGACGCCTTCGTCGACCGCGTCCGCGCCACCGCCCGCAGCCGCGGGATCTCGTCGCGAAAGATCCTGCTGGTCGGGGATTTCGACACCGCCTCCACGCCGGACCGCTTGGTGAAATTCATCCAGCGGGTCGAGCAGCGGACCGGGGTGACGCCGGTGACCTACCTCGAGAACAGCGCCAAACTGCGCGCGAGCCTGAGCGCCGCCAGCCCGGCGCAGAAGTCGGTGATCCGGCGTTCGCCGTATTGGATCGCCCTCTACGGACCGACCGGCACCGAGCGCTCGATGGGGTCCGGCAACCTGACGCCCGACGGGCTGATGGAGCAGTACGGCATCTGGAACGAGTGGGCGATGTGGCAATACGGCGGCGTGATCTGGCAAGGCGGAAGGTCAAACGCCAAGCACTACAACACCGGCTCGTGGCGCAGTCCCCGCTACTTCGGCAATCTGGCCCACCCGATGGAACGGAACGTGTTCAAAGGCGACACCGGCGACCTGCAATCGTTCTGGGACCGCCACGGCTGGGCGTGGTGGTGATGAGGAGTGTCGACCTGTGGTCGACACGGCACGGACGGAAGAAGAAACAAGGTCAGGATTTCAGTCATCGAGGGATTGCAGTCGCGTGAAGACCAGCAGCTTCCGGGCGATGTCGGGTTCGCCGGCCGCGTCCTTGGGCGTCAGCACGGTGGCGAGTTCCCAGTCTCCGGGCACGAGCTGGCTGGTCACCCGTAACGACTCGAATTCCGGCCAGCCGACTTCCTGCGGATTTCCATCGGGCGTGACCACGGTCGTGATCGGGGTGCTTCGCGGGTTGTAAAGCAGCTCGGCGGCAAATCGGTGGCCTTCCTTTTCCGCCGACAGTTCAAGCGTCTCTCCGACATTCCTCACCTCGAAATTCACCGGGACGAATGGAAGCGAGGGAACCGCCCGCCACCAACTTTCCATCATTCTTCGCTGCCGAGCTTCCTCCTCTTGCGAGCGAGGAAGATCCGGCGGCTCGTATTCCGTGGGATAGGTCAGCTCCCCCACCGACTCCGTCATCCCCCTCTCGCCAACCTTCACTTGCACCAACTGGGTGTCGAACAAGCGGGCTTCTTTCCCCTTCACCAGCTCGCGGACTTTCCCAAACAGCGCAGCTCCCTCGGGATGGGCGGATAGAAGTTCCGTGGCCCGCTCATGGGACAATTCCACCCAATGGACGGTCAGGCGGAGGTCACCGGCCCATGCCAATCCGCTGCAGGCCAGAAGCAGGAAGATCGTCTTCATTTGACGCTCAGCGTGTCGCACTTCACGAAGATCATCAGCTTGCGGCTGAGATCGGTCGTGCCTTGCGCGTCCTTCGGCGAGACGACTCCCGCCAGCACATACTGCCCTTCCTTGCAGGTCAGCGCGGTGGTGATCCTTGCCGAATAGATCTTCGGCATTTGAATCTTCGAGACGTTGCCGTCCGGCAGCTTGTCTTCGATCCAGACGGATTCGCCGGTGTGCCAGACGATGTCGGGAGCGAGCCGGAGATCAATGTAACTGCCGTCATCGGTGGTCGCTTCGATCTCCAGGGTACTGCCAAGATTGCGCGTCTCGAAAGAAGTCGGCGTGGCCGGAGTCCTCATCATCCGCAGGAGTTTCACTTCCTCCGGGTTTAGACCACCCGGGCGGTCGGGGATGGAGACCGTGGAAGGAAGCTCCGGTGGCTCGTATTCGGTCGGATAGATGAACTCGTTGATCGACTCCGCCAGCGACTTCTCCCCGCTGCGGGCGTTCACCACCATCGTCTCCATCACCTTCGCCTCGCCCTTCTTCACCAGTTCCTGGACCTGCTTGCGCAAGGGGGTGGCATCGGCGCTCGGCGGGTCGGCGAGGAAGAGGAGATCGGTCAGGGTCTCGTGGGAAAGCTCGACGTATTCGACCTGCACCCGGACCATCTTCGGCGCGTTGACGTCGGGATCGAAGGGATCGGGCTGGTTGGCATCCCCGGCCGCCTTTTCGAGAGACGGCGGGACCTTGTCGGGTTCCTGGGCACCGAGATAGAGGGAGCAGACCGCGACGCCGGCGGCCAGGGGGAGGATGGCTTTTCTCATGGGAGACCTGAGACGCCGCTCCGGACGATTTATTCAAGGAGGATGTCGTCGCGAATGGCCCGCGCCGCAGCCGCCCTCGGACTGCCGCGATGATTCGCAGCTTCCGAGTGGAAGGTGGGGTCGCCGTTCTCGCGGGCGGAGGCGATCTTCATGGATCGCCGAATCCCGCTCGAACGAATCGCCTCACCTTTCATTCAGAGAGCTCCGAATGATCGGAGCAGTCCGAGGGCCTTCGGCTTTCATCCGGCGGGGGCTTAGAGGTGCCCCTCCTGCACCCCGGGTGCGATCATTTCGTTGGAGAGCTTGTTGTGGAATTCAAACAAGTCGGTGCGGCGGTCGGTGACCGGGGTGACGCTGCCGTTCAAGCGCGAGCGGTAGAGGTCGGAGACGTCGAGGTCGGTGATCAGCATCGTCTCGACGTTCGGGTCGGCCTCGGCCTGGATGCCGTCGCGGGCGAACTCGAAGTCGCTGGGCGAGAACACCGCGGCGCGGCCGTAGTGGATGTCCATCGCGGGGACGTCCGGCAAATTGCCGACGACGCCGGCGGTGGCGACGTAGATCTGGTTCTCGATCGCCCGCGCCGCGGCGCAAAGGCTGACCCGGAGGTAACCCTGGCGGTTGTCGGTGCAGTACGGGATGAACAGGATTTCCACGCCGCGGTCGGCGAGGTAGCGGGCGGCTTCGGGGAACTCGACATCGTAGCAGATCAGCACGCCGATCTTCGCCTTGGGGGTTTGCAGGACGATCAGCGAATCGCCGCCGGTGATCCCCCACCAGGTTTTTTCGGAGGGCGTGATGTGGAGCTTCGGCTGGGAGACATGGCTGCCGTCCGGCTTGAAAATCATCGAGGTGTTCTCCAAACGGCCGTCGGGCTGGGTGACCGGATGGGAGCCGGCGATCAGATAGAGCCCTTGCTCGCGGGCGAGGCTGCTCATCAGCGCGATGAACTGCGGCGTGTATTCGGCCAGCTTGCGGATCCCTTCGCGCGAGCCGAGCGGCTCGAGGGCGCTGAGCAGCTGGACGCTGAGGAACTCCGGGAACAGCACGAATTCCGCGCCGTAATCCTCGCCCGCGGTCTCGACGAAGTAGCGGATCTGTTTCGCGAACTCGTCGAAGCTCGTCACCTTGCGCATCTGGTACTGGACGCAGGCGACGCGGACCTTGCTGCCGTGTTCGTCGCGCGACTGGTATTCGGGGTTGATCCACTCGATCATCGCGGCGTGGTCGCGCGAGCGGTGGTCGTGCAGGTAGTTCGGCATGATGCCGCGGACCGCGAAGCCCTGCTTGAGCTGGAAGCCGAGCACCGGGTCGGTGATCTTGCCGTCCTGGACCTGCCAGACGTATTCCTCCGGCGTCAGGCGGGCGGCGTGGTCGTCGTAGTGCCAGAGCCGGGCGCCGGCGAGGATGCGGCGGAGATTCAAGCGGCGGCATAGCTCGCGGCGGGCGTCGTAGAGCGCGGCACCGATGCCGAGCTTGCGGGCGTCGGGATCGACGTAAACGTCCGCGCCGTAAAGCGTGTCGCCCTGCGGGTCGTGGTTGTAGAAGAATCCCGCGTCGGTGATGCCGTCGTAGGTGTGCTTGCGCAGCGGGTTGCGGCCCAGCGTGACGATCAGCGACGAGGCGACGCCGAGGATCTTGCCGTCGCGCTCGGCGAGGAGCTGGCCTTCGGGAAAGACGTGGAGGTGGGAGCGCAGGTGCTTTTCGTTCCACGGCCCGCCGGCATCGCCCGGCTGGGGGAAGCAGCGGCGGTGAAGGGCGAGGATGGCGGGAATGTCGTCGACCGTCGGATTGCGGACGGTGACGGGGCCCGGTGTGGCGGCGAGGTCGGTGGGTGGCACGGAGAGAAGAGAACCCAGAAACCAGAGGCCAGAAACCAGAAAAATCCGGAGCTTCGATCTCCAGAACCTCACGGCCGGCACGGGGGTAAACCCAAGAAACCCCGTGCCGGCCGCGTTTCAGATCGATCGCTACAAGCAGAAGGTAAAACCCAAGAAACCCAAAGCTCGCCACGACCTATGTCGAGTGGGATACAGCCGCCCGCGTGCCAAGTCGCCAGCGGAATTGAGGAAAAATCGTCACCATCGCCCGGCGCGAAGCCTCGACATGCACGCGGCGAATCGATCCGGCCGGCTTACTTGCGGTCGACGATTGCCAGCACATCTTCGCGGGAAAGATCCGCCCGCTGGTAGGCTCCCATGGCGTTTTCGATCATTGCGATGGCGCTTTCCCGTTCGTCCTGGATCACCTGGACGTCGTGGGCCCGCAGCAGCTCGACCTCGGCTTGGAATTTCGCGCGGGCGAAGATCAGGATGCCCCGGTTTTTCTCACGGACCAAGGGGAGCGCGGCCAACGTCACCGCGACCGCGGGGAAGGTGAAGGCGATGAAGCGGGCGCGGTCGATCCCGGCCAGGTCGAGGGCTTCGGGATGGGCGGCGTCCGCGAAGAGGACCGGCTGCCCGCGGGATTTCAGCTCACGCACGGTTTCGGAATTCAACTCCAGCACCAGGGTGGGGACGTCGCATTTGAGGAGCGCCTCGTTGAGGGCCTGGCCGACCGGTCCGTAGCCGCAGATGATCGCGTGGTCGCGGATCTGGCGGACGGCCGCGGTCGGGGCGAGCTCGGCGGGGGCGCGTTTGGCCCCGGAGGACACTCCCTTGCTTTCGAGCCAGCGGCCGAAGGGACCGGCACCGCGCATCAGCGAAGGAACCAAGCCCATCGTGACGGCCGTGCAGGCCAGCAGGAGTTGCTCCACGGCGGGGTCGAAGGGCCGGAAGCCGCCGGCCTTCTTGAGCAGCACCAGCGAAAACTCCCCGGTGCTGGCAAGGCTGGCGGTGGCGAGCAGGGCCGGGCGGAGCGGAAGCTTGAGCAGCCGCGTCACGCCGAACACGATCGATCCCTTGACGGCCAGGATGACCACGGTGCCGATCAGCACGAAGAGCCATTCTTTGACCAGGGCGTCGAGATCGATCATCAGGCCGACCGAGACGAAAAAGATGGTGAGGAACAGGTCCTTGAACGGCAGGATGTCGGAGAGGATGCGGTGGGAATAGATCGACTCGCTGAGCACCAACCCGGCGGCGAAGGCGCCGAGCGCGAGGCTGAGGTCGAGGGCTTCGCCGGCGAGCGCCACCGCGGCGCAGGTCCCGATGATGGTCAACGTGAACAACTCCCGGCTGCCGCTGCGGGCGACGGCATGGAGCAGCGCGGTATTGCCATAGCGGCCGAGCAGAACGGCCGCGCCGAGGAACAGGGTCCCTTTGGTCAGGGCCCACGCGATTTGACCGACCGTGGAGCCCTCGTCCCGGCCGTAGATGGCGGGCAGCAGCAGGATGAACAGGATGACGAGGATATCCTGGAACAGCGCGACGCCGAGGGCGACGCGTGCGCCGGGATTGTTCGGCTGTCCCAGTTCCTGGAAGGACTTCATCGCGACGGCGGTCGAGCTCAAGGCCACCGCGACCGAGAGGACGAGCGCATCCGACCAGGGAATGCCGCAAAGGCGGGCGAAGGCGGTGGCGATGCTGGCCGTCAGCGCGACCTGGACGCCGCCGCCGATCAGGGCAACCCGCCAGAGGTGGCGGAGTTCGCCGAGGGAGAACTCCAGGCCGAGCGTGAACATCAGCAGGATCACCCCCAGTTCGCCGAGGTTCCCGATCATCGGATCGTCCGGCGGGACGCCGACCAGCACCAGCACGCCGCTGTTGGCGATCAGGACACCGCAGAGGAAATAGCCGACCAGAAGGCTCTGGCGGAGCTTCACCAGGACCAGCGAGACGAACACCGCGAGCACCAGGACCAGCGCCAGCATCCCGAAGAACGGGGTCACGCTGGAGGCTCCGGCGGCGAGGGGTATGACATCGGTCCAAGACATGGCGTTCGGATCGAAGCATCAACGATGCCGCGGGAACAGGGAAGCCATTCGCGAAAGAAGTTCGGGGTGGGTCCGCTTCCCTTCACCGCGACCGACCGGGTCGCGCGGCGCTTTCTGGCGTGTGCCGCGCGAGGTTCGCCCGGCCTTGAAGGCTACGCCACGATATCGCGCACCACCTTGCCGTGGACGTCGGTCAGGCGGAAGTCGCGGCCGGAGTAGCGGTAGGTGAGCTGCTCGTGGTCGAAGCCGAGCAGGTGAAGCATCGTCGCGTGGAGATCGTGGACGTGGACCGGCTTGTCGACCGCCTTGTAGCCAAACTCGTCGGTCGCGCCGTGGACGTGGCCGCCCTTCACCCCGCCGCCGGCCATCCAGACGGTGAAGCCGTAGTGGTTGTGGTCGCGGCCCTTCATCACGCCCTGGTTGGAGCCGGCCTGCGGCAGCTCGACCGCCGGCGTGCGGCCGAATTCGCCGCCCCACAGGACCAGCGTCTCGTCGAGCAGGCCGCGCTGCTTGAGATCGGCCAGCAAGGCCCCGATGCCCTGATCGCATTCCTTGGCGAGCCGCCGGTGGTCCTCGATGTTGTCGTGGCTGTCCCACGGCTGGCCGTTGCCGTGCCACAGCTGGATGTAGCGGACGCCGCGCTCTAACAGACGCCGCGCCATCAGGCACTGGCGGGAGAAAGCGCCGGGGCCGTAGAGGTCGCGGACGTGCTGCGGCTCCTTCTTCACGTCGAAGGCATCGGTCGCCTCGCTCTGCATCCGGTAGGCCAGCTCGAAGCTGCGGATCCGCGCCTCGAGCTGCGGGTCGTGGCCGCGCGACGCGCGATGCCGGTCGTTGACCTGCCGCAAAAATTCAAGCTGGCGCGCCTGGCGGGAATCGCGCGCGCCCGGATTGCGCAGGTTCTCGATCATCCGGTCGACGTCCTCGATCGAGCTGTCGAGGTAGGTGCCCTGGAAGTTGCCGGGCAGGAACGACGAGCGCCAGTTCTCGGCGCGCTTGATCGGCATCCCGCCGGGGCACAGCGAGACATAGGCCGGCAGGTTCTCGTTCTCGCTGCCGAGACCGTAGCTGATCCAGGAACCCATCGAAGGCCGCGACAAGCGGCCGTCGCCGCAGTTCATCAGCATCAGCGAAGGCTCGTGGTTCGGCACGTCGGCGTGCATCGAGCGGATCACGCAGAGGTCGTCGGCGTGTTGTGCGGTGTGGTGGAACAGCTCGCTGACCTCGAGGCCGCTCTGGCCGTAGCGCTGGAAGGTGAACGGCGTCCGCAGCGCGGCGCCGGTCGGGCGCTCGGTCTTGAGGCCGTCGAGCGGCATCGACTTGCCGTGGAACTCCTGCAGCTTCGGCTTGGGATCGAAGGTGTCGACCTGCGAGGGCCCGCCGTTCATGAACAGGTGCACCACCCGCTTGGCTTTCGGCGCGAAGTGCGGCTGCGAGGAGGTCGACCCCGACGCCTTGCCGGCCAGCAGGCCGCCGAGCGCCAGGCCGCCGAAGCCCATCCCGCAGCGCTCCAGGAAGTCGCGGCGGTCGAGGACGATGTCGTTGGCGGTGAGTCGGTGGTGGGACATGGCAATCAATCGACGAAGTGGAACTCGTTGGACGCCCAGAGCATCTGGATCAGGTCGGCCCAGGGATCCCCCGACGCCGCGGCGGGCACCGGCTCGCTGGAGGTCGGGAATTGGCGGGTGAAGTCACCCACCTCGGCCACTGGCTTGGATTCATTCTCGCGGCCTTCGATCCGGAGGGTCCAGGCGACATTGCCGCAGGAGTCGCCCTCCGGGGCGCGAAGTACGAAATCCATCGTATCTCCCGGCACCACGTCGATCCACGTTCCCCCGATATCGACCGCGGCTTCCGGGGAAAGCGGCGCTTCCGCGAGTGGCACGCCCTTGCCGTCGATCCGCCACGCCAGGGTGGCACCGCCTTGCTGGGTCCGCGTCAGGCGGCCGCTCATCCGGACCTGCCCGGCCCCACTGGCGCGCCAGCGCAGCACCATCGTGTGGCTCGCCGAGGCATGGCCGCCGCCGGCTCCGACGTTCAGCCAACGGATCGGCGAGGTGGCCGGGTCGGGCGTGATCTTCCAGACGTTGTCGGCAAAGATCGGAAAGGGGCTCAGGGCGGCGGACGGCTTGCCTTCATCCGGTCCGTGCAGGACCTCCCAGTGGCCGCCGAGCGACGGCGCGTAGTCGGCCGGGGTCGCGCTGCCGATCCAAGCGAGCGCGGCCTGCCGCTCCTCGTCCGATGCCGCGCGGCGGAACAGCCGCTGGTGGATCCAATCGATCCGCGCGCGGTCGTCCGGCAGGCCCGTGAACGCCGGATCCCCGGCCAGCCGCGCCGCCTGGCGCAGGACCAGCGGGCCGTTGAGAAAATACAAGGCCTGCTGGGGCACCGTGGTCTCGACCCGCTTCGCGCTGTGGTGGTCGGGGTGCGGCAAGTCGAACGAGACGAAGGTCCCGGGCAAGGCGTAGCGGTCGACGAAGGCATAGACGCTGCGGCGGGCATCCGAGCCGGGCTCTTCCAGCCGGACCGAACGGCCGCCGGTGCCGCGGGTGTCGAGCGCCCCGCCGCCGGCCAGCACGCGGTCGCGCATCGTTTCGAAGTCGAGCCGGCGGCGGTTCCATTTCCAGAACATCGTGTTGGCCTGGTCGAGCGCGTCGTTCTCTTCCGCGCCTTCCGCCGCGAGCCGGAAGGCCTTGGATGACAGCAGCAGGCGGTGCAGTTCCTTGAGCGAGCCGCCCTTTTCCTGGAAGGCCACCGCCAGGGTATCGAGCAGCGGCAGCAAGGCCGGCCGCGCGGTCTGCGGGCCGAAGTCACCGGGATCCGCCAGCGGGGCGCCGAAATGCCAGGCCCACACCCGGTTGACGATGACCCGCGCGGTCAGCGGGTTCGCGGGATCGGCGATCTTTTCCGCCAGCGACCGCCGCGGGCTCTTGCCGTCCTCGAACTTGCCGCCGCCGAGGAACGACAGCCACTCGCGGTCAAAAACTTCGCCGCGGGCCGCCGGGTTGCCGCGTTCGAACACGACCGCCTGGCCCCACTGGGCCTTGTCGCCGAGGCTCATCGCCCGCGGCGGCGAGCCGGGATGCTCGGCCATCAGCTTGCTCATGGCGCTCAGCCGCTGGCGGTTCTGGTTGCCGTCCTCGACGTCCATGAACTCGTGGACCCGGTCCACGCCGTAGTTCAGCGGACAGCCGCCTTTCGCGGAAAGCTGTGCCAATTCGCTGCCCTCCGCCGCCGCGGTCCATTCGTCGGCCAGCGCGGCGCACAGGGCCGTCCGCACAGGGCCGTCCGCGGCCGCATCCATCTCGGCGAACCAGCGCTTCACCCGCTCGCTGCCGGCGTGTTCATTGAGGAAATCCTTCCACCGCATCAGGGCGTTCGGCCGCAGCCGGCCGCGCTTGAAACCCTCGCTGGTCGCCTTGCCGTGGTTCCACTCCTCCTTGCGCGCCCGCCAGGCGAGTTCCAGGTAGTTCGGAAACGCCTCCTTCGAGCGGACGTGATCGACCAATTGCTGGCGCGCCGCGCGGTCGATTTCCTCCAGCTTCGCGACCTCCGCCTGATAGGCTTGGAACGCCGCCTCGTCCGCCGGCTTGCCGATCACCGGCCTGTCCTCCGGCTCCACCGTGTGATCGAAGATCGAGTAAAGGGAGTAATAATCCTTGGTCGTGATCGGGTCCGTCTTGTGATCGTGGCAGCGCGCGCAGGACACCGTGCTCGACAGGAAGCCGCGGGTCACCACGTCGACCCGGTCGTCGATCGTTTCCACCGCTCCGCCGCGCAGACCGACCGTCAGGAACCCGAGCGCTGCGAGGTCCGGATGGTCCGGCCGGTCGACCAGCTGGTCGGCGGCGACTTGCAGCTTCACGAAGCGTTCGTACGGCAAATCCGCGTTGAAGGCGTGGATCAGCCAGTCGCGGTAGGTGTAGGCGAAGGGATAGCGGTTATCCTGGTCGAAATGGTAGCCGCGGGTGTCGGCGTAGCGGGCGACGTCCATCCAGTGCCGCGCCCAGCGCTCGCCATAGGCCGGGCTGGCCAGCAGCTCGTCGACCAGTGCTTTCCAGGTCGCCTCGTCGGGAGTCGCCTCGATCCGCCGGAGTTGTTCGTCCGACGGCGGCAGGCCGGTCAGCGTGAACGCCGCGCGTTCGAGCCACTGGCGCGGCGCGGACGGGCCCGCCGGCACGAGCTTCAGCGGTTTCCATGCCGACTCCAGCAAGGCGTCCACCGGATGCCCGCTCGTTTCGGCTTTCGCCGGCGGCACGTAGGCCCAGTGCTTCTCCTCCGCGTTGGCGCAGGAAAGCAGGGCGAGCAGAAGAACAAAAGCGCGCGTCAAAACTAGAGGCGGGACGGGTGGCCCCGGCGGATTCTTTCACCGGTGGCCAAGATCGCCAGTGCCAAATTTTTCCCGTCGACTGTCGTCAAACCGCTCCCGCCCGCGATTCCCTTGGATCCCCCGCCCTTCCGCCATGCCGCCCCGGACAAGGCGCGGCAGCCCCAAGCAGGAGGACCAACTCGCCACGCCGCTGGGGCCCGGAATGATGTCGCCCTCAGGAAGTCGCCTTCGCGAAATAAGCGACCATCGCTTCCAGGGTGCCGAGCTTGGCATAGTCGGCCTCCGGCACCTCGATCCCGGTCGCTTCGCCGAGCGCGATGAGGAAGCGCAGGAAGTCGAACGAATCGAGGTCGAGCGCCGTCCGCAGGTTCGCCTTCGGATCGAGCCCGGCGAGGTCGGCTTCCGGCGCGAGGTTGGCGAGGCCGTCGAGGATCGCGTCTTTGATTTCGGAGTCGGTCATGGGTTCTGCAGCTGCTGGTTGAGGGCATCGAGGAAGCGCGCGCCGCTGCGGCCGTCGGTCGCGCGGTGGTCGCCGGCGAGCGTCGCGCGGATCACCCGCCGCACGCCGAGCATCCCGTTCTCCGCCCACGGCTGTTCGGCGATCCGGCCGAAGCCGACGATCGCGACCTGCGGCGGATAGATCACGCCCCACACCCGGTCGACGGGGGACTCGCCGAGATGGGTCACGGTGATCGTGCCCTCGGCGAGCTCCGAACTGCGGAGGCGGCCGGCGCGGGCGCGCGGGATCAGGTCGTTCAAGGCGGCCATGATCTCGTCGTGGGATTTCCGGTCGACGTCGTGGATCGCCGGGGTGATCAGCCCGCCCTGGCGCAGCGCGATCGCGAAGTTGATGTGGATGCGTTCCGAGCGCAGCAGCCGCTCGTCGCGCCAGACGCCGTTGAGGTCGGGCTGCTCCTTCAACGCGCCGGCCACCGCTTTCAAGAGCAGCACCGCGGGCAACAGCCGCTCCTTGATCGGGCGGCGCGCGTTCTCCCGCTCCAGCCAGTCGAGGGCGCGGGTCATGTCGATCGTGGTATCGAGATAGTAGTGCGGGATCTCGCGGTTCGACTTCGCCATCGCCGCCGCGATCGCGCGGCGCAGCGGGGAGGAGTCGGCGGTGGGTTCCGCGGGCAAGGCCGGCTGCGACCCGCGGGCGGCGGCGGCCCGCTCGACATCCGCCCGTTCGATCGCACCGCCCGGCCCGCTGCCTTCCACCATGGAAAGATCGACACCGAGTTCCGCGGCGACTTTCCGCGCGAGTGGTGACACCCGGTGCGGCCGCTCCGCGGGATGGGCCACGGTTACCGGAGGCGCGGCAGCCTGAGCCGCGATCACCGGTGCCGCGGCCGCGGCGGGAAGCGGCGCTGTCGCCGGCTCGCCCCCCGCCCCGCGGATCCGCGCCAGCACCGCGCCGACCGGCAGCTTCTCGCCGATCTTCGCGACCAGTTCCTCGACCGTGCCGTCTTCGAAAATCTCGATCTCGATCAGCCCCTTGTCGGTCTCGACCTCGGCCACCACGTCGCCGCGCTTCACCACGTCGCCGGGTTTCACCATCCAGCTCATCATCGTCGCGGCGGCCATGTCGGCGCCGAGGCTGGGCATCGTGAAATCACTCATGGCCGTGGATCAGTTCGCGGGCCGCGGCCAGGATCGTCTCCACCTGGGGCAGCGCCGCGTGTTCGAGTTGCGGGGCGTAGGGGATCGGCACCTCGGCGCTGCACAGCCGGGCCACCGGGCGGTCGAGTTGATAGAAGGCCTGCTCCATGATCCGCATCCCGAGTTCCGCCGAGATGCCGCCGCTGCGCCAGCCTTCGTCGACAATCAGCACGCGGTGGGTGCGGCCGACCGACTCCAGGATCGTCGCGTCGTCGAGCGGCCGCAGCACGCGCAGGTCGATCACCTCGACCTCGATTCCCTCGCCGGCCAAGGTCGCCGCGGCGGCGAGCGATTTCCACAGGCTCGCGCCGTAAGTCAGGATCGTCAGGTCGCGGCCGCCGCGCAGGATCTTCGCGCCGGTGATCGCCACCGGCCCGGCCTCGTCGGCGAGCTCGCCCTCCATGTTATAGAGCGTCTGGTTTTCGAAAATCAGCACCGGGTCCGGGCACGCCAGCGCCGTCGCCATCATCCCGCGCGCGTCTTCCAAGGTCGCCGGCACCAGCACCAGGATCCCCGGGATGTGGGCATACCAGCCTTCCAGGCTGTGCGAATGCTGGGCCGCCAGCTGCTTGCCGCCGCCGGTCGCCATCCGGATCACCAGCGGGACATTGAACTGCCCGCCCGACATGTGCAGCAAGGTGGCGGCGGTGTTCATGATCTGGTCGAGCGCCAGCAGGCTGAAATTGCAGGTCATCACCTCGACGATCGGCCGCATCCCGCCGAGCGCCGCGCCGATCCCCGCGCCGACGAAGGCGGACTCGGACAACGGCGTGTCGCGCACCCGTTCGGGGCCGAACTCCTCCAGCATCCCGCGGCTCACCGCGAAGCAGCCGCCGTAGTCGCCGACGTCCTCGCCCATCAGGAAGACCCGCGGGTCGCGCCGCATCGCCTCGCTCATCGCTTCGCGCAGGGCCTCGCGGTAAGTGGTTTTTCGCGTGCTCATGAGGGTTCGGAGGTAACGAAACGGATCAGGTCGGCGACCGGCTCCCAAGTGCCGGCCTCGGCGAAATCGACCGCCGCCTGGACCGCCGCGTCCGCCGCCGCCTCGAGCCCCGCGAGCTCATCGTCGCGGAGAAGGCCGGCCGTCTTGAGGCGGGCCGCCAGTTGCGGGATCGGGTCGCGCGCTTTCCATTCCTCGATCTCGCTTTTCGAGCGGTAGAGCTCGGCGTCGAACATCGAATGCCCGCGGAAACGGTAGGTCCGGCATTCCAACAGGAAAGGCCCCTGCCCCGCGCGGACCTGCCGCAAGGCCTCCGCCGCCGCGGCCTCGACCGCCAGCACATCCATGCCATCGACCGTGGCGGACCCGACACCGTAGGCGTCGGCTTTCACCGACAAATCCCGCATCGAGTGCTCGTGCAGGATGCTGGTGCCCATCGCGTAAAAGTTGTTCTCGCAGAGCAATAACAACGGCAGCCGCCACAGCGCGGCGAGATTCATCGTCTCGTGGAATTCGCCCTCGGCCAGCGCGCCTTCGCCGAACACGCAGCAGGTGGCGCGGGCGATGCCTTGCATCTTGTCGGCCAGCGCCAGCCCCAGCGCCAGCGGCAGCCCGCCGCCGACGATCGCGTTGCCGCCGTAGAAGCGGGTCGCCGCGTCGAACAGGTGCATCGAGCCGCCGCGGCCGCGGGCGCAGCCTTCCTGCTTGCCGTACATCTCCGCCATGATCGCCCCGGGGTCGACCCCGCGGACCAGCGCGTGGCCATGCTCGCGGTAGGTCGAGACCACCGCCTCGCCCGGCGTGAGTTGGCCCAGCGCGCCGACCGCCACCGCCTCCTCGCCGACGCAGAGATGGAGGAAGCCGCGGATCTTCTGCGCGGAGTAAAGTTCGACGCATTTCTCCTCGAAGCGGCGGATCAGGATCATCTGGTGCAGCAGGTCGAGGCCGTGGTCGCGGGTGGGAAGGTCCGGGTTCATCTAGTCTTCGAGGGTGGACAGGTCGCCTTCCGGCAGCCCCAGTTCGCGGGCCTTCAGCAGGCGCCGCATGATCTTGCCGCTGCGGGTCTTCGGCAGGTTGGCGGTGAACTCGATCTCCTTCGGCGCGACCGCCGAACCGAGCCGCTTGCGGGCGAAGCCGAGGATCGCCCGCCGCGTTTCCTCGTCCGGGACGTGGCCGTCCTTCAAGGTGACGAAGGCCTTCACCAGCTGGCCGATCAGCGGGTCCGGCTTGCCGATCACCCCGGCCTCCGCCACCGCCGGATGCTCCATCAGCGCGCTCTCGACCTCGAAGGGACCGACCATGTGGCCGGCGGTCTTGATGATGTCGTCGCCGCGGCCGACGAACCAGTAGTAGCCGTCGGCGTCGCGCTTCGCCAGGTCGCCGCTGAGATACCAGCCGTTGGAAAAGCATTTCCGGTAGCGCTCGTCGTCGTGCAGGTAGCCGCGGAACATCGACGGCCAGTTCGCCCGCAACGCCAGCTCGCCTTCGACGCCCGGCTCCTCGATCGGCTCCGCGCCGCTTTCGCCGACGTGCACGATCGCCGCCTCGATCCCCGGCAGCGGCAGTCCCATCGAACCCGGCCGGATCGCGCAGGCCGGGAAATTCGCGATCATGATCCCGCCGGTTTCGGTCTGCCACCAGTTGTCGCGGATCGCCAGGCCGAGCGCCCGCTCGCCCCACAGCACCGCCTCCGGATTGAGCGGCTCGCCGACGCTGAGGATCAAGCGCAGCGCGCCGAGATCGTGCTGCTCGCGCGGATTTCCCGGCAGCCGCATCAGCCGGCGGATCGCGGTCGGCGCGGTGTACCAGACCGTCACCCGCTGCTCGTCCAAGGTGCGGTACCAGTGCTCGGCATCGAAGTCCGCCTCATCGACCACCATCGTCACGCCGTGCAGCAGCGGCGCGATGATCCCGTAGGACGTGCCGGTGACCCAGCCCGGATCGGCGGTGCACCAGAAGATGTCGTCCGGGTGGAAATCCAGCACGTCGCGGCCGCTGGCATAATGCGTCAGCACCGCCTGATGGACATGCACCGCGGCCTTCGGCATCCCGGTGGTGCCGCTGGTGAAATGGAGCAGCGCCATGTCTTCGGGATCGGTCGGCGGGATGGTGAATTCCTCGCCCGCCTCCGCCATCAGCCGCGGCAGCGAGAGCAGGCCGGCGTCGAGGTGATCCGGCGCGTCGGTCAGCAGCACCGCCTGCAATTCCGGCAGCTCCGGCCGGATCCCGGCGACCTTCGCCTGATAGAGCGCGGCGCTGGTGACCAGCACCCGGGCATTGCCGCGGACCAGCCGCTGCTGGATCGGCCCGGGTCCGAAGGCCGGGAACAGCGGGCAGAACACGCTGGTGTTCTTCAGCGTGCCGAGCGCCGCGAAGTAGAGTTCCGGCACCCGCTGCGCCAGGCTGAACACCCGCTCGCCCTTGCCGAGGTCAAGGCCGCGCAGCACGTTGGCGAAGCGGTTGCTGGCCGCGGACAACTCGCCGTAGGAAATGTCGCGGACGCCGCCGTCCTTGCCGAGCCAGCGGATCGCCACGTGATCGCGCCGCGCCCCGCGGGCGTGGCGGTCGACCGCCTCGTGCGCGATGTTCAATCCTGCGCCCTCCGGCAAGCCTTCGAGCTCGGCGCGGACCTCGTTCCATGAGAACGCGGCGCGGGCCGCCGGGTAGTCCGGCAGGTTGGGCGGGACCCGCGAGGGACCGGAAGAATACGCGTCGGGGGGAGGGTTCATGGCGGGCCACGGCTGGGGGCAATCCACGGCCGCGGCTTGGGTCCGCGGTCGACAAGACTCCGGAAAAGGAGGGATCAACGATCATTCCTTTATAGCCCGTTCATCCCGTGATTGCCAGTCGGCGATTGATATCAACGCGGCATTTCTTGCTTCCGGCCCGCCAGCACAGAGCCTCATCAAGCCGGCGGATCCGCATCCGGATAAGGCACCCGCTCAAGGTCGAACCCTGACCCGCAAGCGAATGAAGCGTTGGCCGGAGCTTGTCACGGCCAAGGTATCGGTTCCGCTCAGATCATTGCCATCCGCCACGGTCGGCACGGCGGTCCAGGAGTTCGCCGCCAGATCCCCGCTGACCTCGATGATGTAGTCGAGATCAGCGGCCGCCGGATTCTTCACTGCATTCAGGCGGAGAAAGCGGTGGGCACCCACGCTTGCGAAATCGTGCGTGACCGGATTCGGATTCGCTCGCATGGGCGACGTGTCCAGCGCATACTCCATCAGGTTGAGAATCCCGTCGTGGTCGGGGTCGTCCAGTGCCCCATCGTTGACGCCGGCGGTGAGTCCGTTGGCGGGATCGGCGGCCCAGGTCGCGAAGGTTTTCACGGCGGGCTGGACCGTCACCTCCACGCTGGTGGAGGTGGCCTGATAGTTGGTCGTGTCGCCCGGGGTGAAGGTCACGCCGTGCGGGGCCGTGCCGGCGGCGGGCGCGGTGGCCGGGGCGGTGAAGGAGAAGCTGCCGGGCACCGATCCCGCGCCACCGTTCAGGGTGGAGCTGGCAAGGGTTTGGCCGTAGGTGATCGGGGTGGCGCTCGGTGCCGCGGTGATCGTCGTCAGCGCCGGGGTGATGTCCGCCGTCAGGCCGGCGGGCGGCGTGAGGGTGTAATTGCCGCTGCCCTCCCCGGTGAGGATCAGTCCGGTCACGGTCACCCCTTTCGCGCTGCCCACGTCGGGATCGGCGAAGGTGCCTGCCGCCATGCCACCGAGGGCCAGCGGGTCGCCGGTGTAGGGCTTGCCGTCGCCGCGCGTGCCCTCGCCAGGAGCCCCGGCGGGCAGCAACGCGGCGGTACCGGTGAGCACCGCCACGGCCGTGCCGTCGTAGGCCCGGTCGCTCGCGGCGAGACCGCTGGCGATGAGGACCTTGGGCGTGATCACGACCGACCCGCTCAGCCCTGCGAGCGTGTAATTGGCGGCGGCCGCCCCGGTGAGAGCCAGGCTTGAGGAAGAAGCGGCCTTGAAGGTGGCGAGGGCGCCGGACCATGCGTCGGAGCTGCTGACCGTGCCGCCTGACCCGGCGGCACCGGTGCTGCTGACGATTTTCTCCAGCGCGTAAACCATCGAGTCGGCATTCCCCGCGCCGGATTTCGGCGCGGCCACGACCGTGAAATCGTTGCCATAAGGCGCATTCAAGGTCCTGCGGCCGTCCGCGATGCCGATCCCGCCGATCCATAGTTCGTTCGCTTGAGTCGTGACCGGCGTGGTGCCGGTGACCGCCGCGTTGCTGCTGGCCGCGGCGCTGGCGATCTGGTCGAGCGGGCTGGCGGACAGGAGGCCGCTGTATTCGATCACCACCGCGGCGGAGACCAGCGAGGCCTGGGTGATGGTGATGCCCGTGGTGCCGCCGGAGACATTCGGACCCTGCCAGATCTCCGTCGTGCTGCCACCGGCGTTGCTGGCCTGCGCCACGCGCGACCAGCTGACGCCGCCGCCGCTGATGGCGGCGACCCGGTTGGCGCTGGTGCCGCGGGTGGCGATCACCGCCACCAGGGTGTTGCCGGCCTGCGGGCTGGCGGCCAGGTCGACGTTGAACGTGGTCGCGGCACTTGCGCCGGTGCTGCCGGTGGCGCTCTGCACCCGGGCCGGGGTGGAGGCGACCGCCAGCAACTCCCGCGACCCGACCTCCTTGGCGGCCAGGGTGGCGGAGCCGGTCAGGGCGAGGTTGGCGCCGTCAAGGTTGTTGGAGATCGACAAAATGCCCGCCGCGGCGGTCGCCGTCGCGTCATAGCCGCGGGTGCCGCCCAACCGCAGCGGCCGCGGCGTGATGGTGGCGTTGGAGACGGCGGGCTGGGAGGCAAGCGTGTAGTTGCCCGCGTCGGCCCCTCCCAGAGCGAAGCCGCTGGCGGTCACCGGCCAGGTGCCCGCGTTCGCGCTGGCGAAGCTGCCGCTGCCGGGAAGCACCGTCACCGTTTCCCCGCCGACCACGCCGCCGGAAACCGAGCCACCTGTTAGAACGGCGGTGGCGGTGCCGTCGTAGATCTTGTCGCTGGCCGTGACGCCGGTGAGGGTCAGCGGGACGGCCGTCACCTGGTAGGCGGACGGAGCGGAAACGCTGCCGCCGAAGCTGCCGTCGCCGCCGTAGCTGGCGGTGATGGAATGGGCGGCCACCGCGAGCGTGCCGGTGGTGAAGGTGGCCGTGCCGCCACTCAAGGTGCCGCTGCCTAACAGCGTGCCGCCATCGTTGAAGGTCACCGTGCCGGTGGCTCCCGCCGTGACGGTCGCGGTGAAGGTCACCGGGGAACCATAGGGCCCGCTGGCGACCGGGGAGGAAACCAATGTCGTGGTCGAGGGCTGCGGCGCGGGAATGGCGCTGACCTGGTTGGAGTTGGCGCTTTCTCCGGCGGCATTGAGGGCGGATACCACATAGTAATAGGTGGTGCCGTTGGCGGCCGTTAGATCGGTAGAACTCGCGCTGGCGGGATTGCCGATCACGGTGTAGGGCCCGCCATTGGCCAGCGACCGTTTCACATAGTAGCCGGTGGCGCCTTCGGAAACCGTCCACGTCAGGCCGATGCTGGTGTTGCCGGGCGCGGCGACCAGGTTTGCCGGCGCGGCCGCGGTCAGACGGTTGATCTGGATCGCCAGAGCCGCGGAGGTGCTGGTCGCGTGGGTCGGGTTGCCCGCGTAGCGGGCGGTGATGTCGTGCGAGCCGATCGCCAGGCTGCCGGTCGTGAAGCTGGCTTGGAACGACGCGTTCAAAGCGCTGGTGCCCAGCAGCGTGGTGCCGTCAAAGAACGACACGTTGCCGGTCGGCGAGGTGCCGGCCACCGTGGCGGTGAAGGTCAATGCCGTGCCCGGATTGGACGGCGTGCTACCGCCGGTCAGGGCGAGCGTGGTGGTGGTCGGGGGCAGGATGGTGACCGTGCCGGTGCCGGAGAACCAGGTGTCGTTCTTGTTGGCGGCGGGCGAGGCCGTTGATCCGTAGGTGCCGGGTGCCAGCGGCGCGCCGGCGTTGAACGTCAGCGCGGCGATGGTCCGGGTGCCGGTGAAGTTGAGGTTGACCTTGGCCCCGGCGCTGATGTCGAGGGGACCGGTGCCGAGGGCGGCGGCCTTGGTGCAGGTCAGCGTGCCGGCGGTGACCTTGTTGGCGCCGGTGAAGCTGTTGGTGCCGGAGAGCGTGACGATCCTGCCGCCCTTCGTGGTGAGACCGCCCGGACCGCTGATGTTGCCGTTGAAGGTCATGTTCCAGGTCGCATCCACCGTGGTAACCGCGTTCAGGGTGACAGGGCCGCCCCATTTGGCACCCCAGCCGTTGTTGCTGAACACCGTGCCGCCGTTGCCAATCAGGGCGTTGGTCGCGTTGTCCACCCGTTCGAATTGAAGGGTGCCGCCCGGGTTGACGGTGACCGGCCCGCTGCCCAAGGCCGCGTTGATCGGCGGGCTGACCGAGCCGTCCATCGTGCCCCAGACCAGGGTTCCGCTGTTGATGGTGGTTCCGCCACTGAAGGTATTGGCAACCGGGTAGCCGTGCACCCTGAGGGAACCGGGGCTGTCCTTGGTCAGGCTGCCCGTGCCGGAAATCAAGCCGGAGAAAACCAGCTGTCCGGCGCCGCTGCCGCCGAGGGTCGTGGCCGCGGTCAGGTTGACCGGCACGCCGACCGTCACCGCGGTGGACGAGTTCTGGTTGATCCGCGGCAGGAGCGGCCCGTTGGCGGAAGAAGCGATGGCGTTGGTGCCGCCGATCGTGACCGTTCCGGCGAAGTTGAGCTGGTTGAAAGCGAAGCCGCTGTTCAGGTCCTGGGTCGCGGTGTAGGTGCCCGCCGGGGTGAAATTGAGAGTGTAGAACGGCGCTCCGGCGGCTGCGGGCGCGGTGGCCGGATTCCAACTGGCGGCGGTGCCCATGTTTCCGGAAACGGCGCTTGCCCAGGTGAAGGCCGCCGCTTGCCCGGCGAGGACCCCGATGGAAACCGTGGCCGGATTCGAGTTGCTGGTGCCGTTGTTGACCAGAAAGGTGAAGCGGTCCGTGCCATTGAAGCCGGCCGTCGGGGTGTAGGTCAGATCCGGCGGCGTCCCGGTCAAGGTGCCGTGGGCGGGCGGGCTGAGGATGGAGTAAGTGAGGTTGCCGCCGCTCCCGGTCAGCATGACGGGGTGCGGGGTGTTGCTCGCCAGGGTGACGCTCTGCGAATGGGCATACGGCGTCCGGGTCATGCCCGTGCCGTCATGGAGCCACTGGCTGCCGATGATGGCTCCATTGTCCCCTGCGAACGAGGGGCCGGTCCACTTGAGCTTCGCCACGGCCGAGCCGGTGTTCTCATAATACAACATCTGCAGGTCCACCATCTGGCCCGCCGTCAGGTTCACCGGTGTTCCGTCCTTCCAGCTGGTCGTCTGGTCCACATGGTCGTCGATCACCAGTTGGCCGTTGACGTACAGGCGGACGCCGTCGCTGTTGAGGGTCGAGAACGTGTAGGTCCCCGTTTCCGGGACCAGCAGCAGCCCGCCCCAGCGCGCGCTGAAGGTGTCCGCGCCGAGCGCGGCGTTCGGAGACGCGGTGCCCCAGTCGAAGTTCACCTGCGCGTCGGTGCGCGTGAGCTTCGGGCTGGTGAAGTTCATGTTGTCGAAGTACTCGCCCTTCAGCCCGGTGCCGGCGGTGCCGACGATGATGCTCACCGTGCCTGCTGCGGAGGGGTAGGAAGCGCCCAGACTGTCCGTCACCTCGAAGGTGAAGAAGTCCGGTCCGGTGTAGCCCGCGTTCGGTGAGTAGGTCAGGATGGGGGCGGTGCCGGTGAGCGTGCCGTGGAGGGGCAAGGTCACGTTCGAGAACGCCACCGCACCCCTCGGCGAGGTGCCGGTGAGCGTGATCGCCGCGGTTCCGGCGGTCGCCACGACCTGGGAGTTGGCCACGGCCAGCCCGGCGGCCTGCGCGGGGGCGGTGATGGCGTTTTCGATCGACGCGATGGTGTTGACCAGGGTGGTGTTTTCGGAGGATGTCGGACTCCATTTGCCGAGGTAGCTCCGGAGCGTCGGCAAGGTCCAGCGCGCGGCATCGCCGTAGGACGCCAGCGCGTTGAGACCCGCGGTGATCGTGGTGCCGGATCCCCACTCGAAGCCCGCGGGAATGTCCAACATGGCCAGCGCGTACGGGATGCCCTCGCGGATCTTGTACTTCGACAGGGCCTTGATTCCATTGGCGCGGGAGTCGGCGCTCCACATGCGGTCGGCCAGGCACTCGATCTCGATCACCTTGAAGAAGTCGGGAATGAGCGCCTGCACATCCGCCAGCGGGAGCTTGTCGAAGCAGAATCTGGAGGCGCCGGAGCGGGAGTAGGAATCCGGCTGGTTCAAGCCGGCCTGGACCGCCGGAAAGAGCAGGTTCTTGGGCGCGTTGACGGTGTAATCGCGGATGTTGCCGCCGCCGTAGATGGCATCGCCGAACAGCGCCAGGGAGAGGAAGTTGTTCGACATCTGGATCGGGTCGCTCCAGACGATGACATCGGGGTCGGTGGCGTTGGCCGTGAACCTCGCGAGCATGGTGTCGCGGTGCGTGCTGGCGGTGGCGGGGGTGTAGCCGCGGATCGCGGACGCGGCTTTGGCGCGGACCCAGAGATCGGTCTCGGTCGTTTTGTCGAGACGCTGGACGATGGCCGGCAAGGCGGTGCTGTCCTTGAGCAGACCGAGAGCCTGGCAGGCACCCATGCGGCCACTGGCATCGGGGCCGGTGACGAGGTTGCGAAGGGTGGTGAGTTCCGTGCCGCTGAGGGTCCGCTTTCCCAGTTCGATGGCGGCGTAGTGGCGCACCACGGGATCGAAGTCGCCGAGGGCGGTGATCAACCGGGCGATGGTGAAACCGGGGCAATCCACTTTGAAATCCGCGGCGGCGACGGCGTGGGCCACCGTGGCGGGGTCGAGGGTATTGGCGGGGTTGGTGTTCTTGCCGGTGATGTGGAGACGTTGCAGAGGCAGCGCGTAGGTGAGGATATAACAAGCGGTGGCGTTCATGCCATAGTAGCCGCTCGCTCCCAGATAAGTGCCGTCGGAGGTCGCGCCCCCGCCGTACTGCTCGCCTCCGTCGTAAGCGAACGAGCCATCGGTGCGGCGCGAGAGATCGAGGTGCCAGCGCACGGGATTCAAATGTTCCGCCACCGCGAGGGCACCCCCCATGTTGGCCCCCATCGCGCTCCACAGATAGCTGAAACCCTGGCCGGTATGGCCGTACTCGCGGCCCCGGTAGCTGGCGATGGTCATGCGCGAGTAGTACTCGGTTTCCGCGGCGCGACCGTCCTGCAAGCCGAAGAGCACGGCGCACATCGGGTCTTTGCCATTGGAAGAGTGCCCGCTGATGAAGGGTTCGTGCTCGCCGTAGGGAATCGGGCCCTTGTTGACGTAAAACGCGAAGAAGTCGGAGCCGCGCTGGATCGCGCCGTCGATCTCCGGGTTAACCGGCTGCCCGCCCTGGAGCAGCGCCTTCCTGCCCATCACGATGGCCGTGTTGGCGACGATGCCGACCGCGTTGACCGGGCCGTAGCCGGTGTTCATGCGGCGCCCGGAGCCATCGGGTCTCGATACAGACGGGCCGTGACCGAAGGTGCCATTGATGCTCTGGGACTGGACGAGTTTCAGCGTGTAGCTGTTGATGCCGGGAAGCACATTGGCATCGCCCGTTGCCAGATAGTACTCGGCGAGGAACAGGCCCATGTAGGCCCAGTCCCAAATCGGCAGGCCCACCGGTTGTGGCCCCGCGGTCGCACGGGCGCGGGCGTAGGTTTGCAGGCGGGTCTGCACCGCGGCGTAATCCGGATCGCCCGGCGCCACCCCGGCCAGCAACGCCAAAGCGCTGATGGCCCCCTTCCAGTCGCTGGTGAGGAAATTCGGGTTGGCAAGAAGCTGGCCGACCAGCTTGTTGCGGGCGTTGGCAAGGATGAGCGTGGATTTCGGGCAGGAATAGGGAGCGGTGGCGGTGTAATCGCCCATGATGGCGATGGGGATGTTCTCATCGGTGACGATGCCGGCGCGCCAGCGTTTGACACGGAGGGTGCCGGCTCCGGCCTTCTCGGCATCGCCGACGGCCGCGCCGAAGGCCTTGCGGGCATCGCTCGTGAAGTTCGGGACCGTGCCGCTGCCGGCCGCGATCGCGCCGAGGATCACATCGTCCACCGCCAGCGTGGCGTTGGCGGGCGCGCTCGCCACGGTGACCAGGATCTGGCGGCTTTCGCCGCTCATGGTTCCATCCGCGCCGTGGGTGTTGCCGGATCCGCCGCTGAGATAAATCCACCCGCGCAGGCCGGTGGGCCCGAGATTGTAGGTCTCGCCGCGGTCGATCGTGGCGATCACGCCCGGCGCGGTGAGGTCCGGCGGCGCGGCCCGCAACCCGCCGGCAAGGGCCAGCAGCAGGACCAGCGAGAGCGCGGATCGCGCGGCGCGGCGATGGAACGGCGAATTCATGGGATGCTTCGCAATTCGGGCTGGGTGTCTGCCGTTTCGATCGAGCGGATGGCCTCCTCGACCGCGCCGACACGGTCCTTGTTCAATGACGACGGGAACGCGCCGGCCGCCGTCTCGTTGTTCAACATCACGATCAGCTCCTTCAGCGCGGGGATCAGGGGTTTGGCGGCGGCTCCGTAGCCCGCGATGATTTTCATGATCTCGCCGGTCCGGGTTTCGCTGCCATGCCCGCCCTGGGTTTTCGCGAGACCGACGGCGGCGGCCATGCCTTCCTTGAAATGATCTTTGGTGAGCGCCTTCAGGCCGGCCATGCGAATCACGTTGTTGAACATGGTGTCCGCCGGGCTGGGGCTTTCGACGGCCTCGAGGATGACCGGCGCGAGAGCGATCACGTCCTCCTGGCTGAGCTGGTTCTGGAAGAAATCCTCGAGCGTGGCGCGGGCCATGCCATCCGGATTCGTCGATACCGAGCGGATCGCGGCATACCGCAACCTGGGCTCCACTTTCCCGAGTTCATCCTTCAGCGGTCCGGAGAAGACGGCGGCCGCCAGTTGGCCGTGGGCGATCTGCACGGGATCCTCCCAGCGGACGGGTGACGAGGGTTCGGCGGTGGCGACGAGCGCCTTGAGGATGCCCTCCAAGGCGGGCTTGGCGGTCCCGCCCATTTTCCGGATGGCCTGCGCGGCTTTGTAACGCACCCAGCGATCCCGATGGGTGAGTTGTTTCACCAGAACCGGCAGGGCCTCCGGCGTGTTCAGCAGTCCCAGCGTCTCGCAGGCCCCCTGGACGAGGTGCGGATCATTGTCGTCGGCGAGTTTGACGAGCGCGGCGACCATCGTCCTGCCTTCCGGACGCCGCGCGAGCTCCTCCGCCGCCCAACTGCGGACGATCGGCGACCAGTTGCCGAACGCCGCCACCAGCTCTTCCGCGGACATGGCGCGCCGGTCGAGGTCGAAGCGACCCGACGCGACGGTCGCGGCGGCCTGCTGCTTGTCGAGCCAGCCGGATTGCCTGGCATCGCGGCCGGTGATGACCAGCTTCCGCAGCGGCAGGGCATAGGTGAGGACGTAGGTGGCGGCCGGGCTCAGGTTGTAATAACCACTATCTCCATAGTAGGTGTCGTCATCGGTCCTGCCGGCTCCGTACTGTTCGCCGCCATCGTAGGTGAACGAGCCGTCCGACCGGCGCACCAGGTCGAAGTGCCACGAGGACTTGCGGAAGAACGCCGCGGCCGCCTCCGGCCCGCCGACGGCGGCGCCGAGTGCGCTCCACAGGTAGCTGAAGCCCTGGCCGGTGTGGCCGTACTCGCGGCTGGCGTATCCCGCGGTCGCCATCCGGGCGAAGAATCCGGTCTCCTTCGGTTTGTCGCCCATCACGGAAAACATCACCGCGGTGAGGGAATTCTTGCCGTTGTTCTCATGATACGGCCATGGCTCGTGTTCGCCGTAGGGAATCGCGCCCTTGTCGGTGAAGTAGCCGAAGAAGCCGGCGGCGCGGGCGATGGCCTGGTCGACTTCAGGGTGCTTCACCCCGCACTTTCCCGCCAGCACGATGGACAGGTTCGCGGGCAGCCCGGCCATGTTGACGGGACCGTAGGGCGGCACCGATCCGTTGAATTTGCCCTCCTTGGTCAACGCGGCGAAGCCATGGCCGAAGGTGCCGTACATGCTCTGGCCGCGGGCCAGCAGGAGGGCGATGTTGTTGATCGCGGGCAGCACCCCGGGGTCGCGGGTGACCAGGAAATACTCACAGAGGAACAGGTTGCGATAGCCCAGGTCCCAGGCATCGCCCCAGACGGGACCGGACGGCTTCCTGGCGGGATCCACGTCAACCGCCGCGAGGCCGCGCGCGAGCTCGCGCAATTTCGGCAGATAATCGGGATTGCCCGTCGCCAGCAGGGCAAGACCTTGGACCGCCCCCGTCCACCCGCCGGTCAGCTTCTCCTTGTCGAGCACCTCGCACGCTTGCTCGAAGATCCGTTTGGATTTCGCGCAGTCCCAGGGCGCGGTTTCGCTGTAACTTCCCATCACCGCGAGTTTGAGAGCGAGTTCCCGCGTTTCGCCACCGCGCGCGACCGTCAGCCTCAGGACACCGCCCTTGGCTTCCGTCTCGGCTTCCTGGATGGCCAGGGCGATGCTCTTGCGCGCGTCATCGCCAAAGGGTCTTCCCTCGACGCCGAGGATCACGTCGTCCACTTGCACCACGCCGTCCGCCGGTGAAGCCGCGCCGACATGGGTGACCAGAATCTGCCGGCTGGCCAAGGTCGTGCGGCCCTGCGCGGCATCAAGGTTGTCCGCCGCCTTGGTATGGATCCAGCCGCGCATGCCGGTCGCGCCGAGGTTGTAGGTGAGCTTCCGATCGATCCCGGCGGTCACGCCCGGGGCGGTCAGGTCCGGCGGGGCGGCGAGGACCGGGGGTGCGGCGAGCGGGAAGACGACAAGGGAAAGCGCGGCCAAGAGGGCACGCGAACGGTCTCCCCTGGGACCGATGGAGCGGGGCTGGAGCATGATCTGAGAGATGGGTGCAATTTCCGGAACGTCCCTATTAAACCAACGATTCGTGGTCATTGCGAGGATTGTTTTCTGGCCAACCTCATCTAACTTCGAATAGGTCTCGCACCATGCCACCGATGTCACGAACCTCCCTGCCCGAGCAGGCCGCCGAGCACCTTCGCGAGAGCATCCAACAGGGCCGGTGGAGCGATCGCTTGCCGGGTGTGTCGCTGCTGGCGGCCGAGCTGGATGTCGCGCGTCACACGATCCGGCGCGCGTTGCAGCTTTTGGAAGCCGAGGGGCTGGTGGGCGGGCGGGGGCTGGGCCGCAGCCGTTGCATCGCCGCCGCCGGCGGATCCGCCGCCCTCCGGCGGTCACTGCGCGTGGCCATCCTGCGCCATGACAAGGACTTGGGCGACAATCCCCAAACGTCCATGGTTTTGACCCAGATCATGCACTCGCTCAAGACGGCGGGCCATGAGGTTTCATTTTGCAAGAAATCCCAGCTCGAGTTGCGGAACGATGTCGGGCGGATTGCCCGCCATCTGGCGACCATCGCGGCGGATGCCTGGGTGGTCGAGTCCGGGTCTTACCCGCTGCTGGAGTGGTGTGCCACCCGGCCCACTCCCTGCCTCGCGCTGTATGGCCGCACCGGCGACAAGCCGCTGGCCCGGACCGGGCCGGACACCGCGCCGGCCCTGCGCTCCGCCACGCGCCACCTCGTCGCGCTCGGGCATCGCCGCATTGTCCTCATCACCCGCACTTCGCACCGCAAGCCGACGCCCGGGCGCTCCGAACGCGCGTTCTTGGAAGAACTGGCCAGCCACGGCGTGGTATCGGGTGACTACAATCTGCCCGACTGGAAGGAGACACCGGAAGGATTCCACCAATTGCTCAGCAATCTCTTCAAAAGCACGCCGCCCACCGCACTGATCATCGATGAGATCCCCCATTTCTTTGCCGCGGTGGCGTTTTGCGCGAGGCACGGCATCCGTGTCCCCGAACAAGTCTCGCTGGTTTCCACCGATTGCGATGCCATGCTGGACTGGTGCCATCCGGGATTCGCGCACCTGCGCTGGGACAACGCGCTCATCGTGCGCCGCGTGGTGCGCTGGGTGAACGACGTGCGCATCGGCAAGCCCGACCGCAAGACCATCAACTTCCCGGCGGAGTTCGTCCCCGGCGGCAGCACCGGCCCGGCCAATGTGGCATCATGATCTCCATCAAAATCAAACCGCCCCCATTCCCGTGAGAGAATGGGGGCGGGCGTCAGGGATGAATCGTCTGTTGTGAGCGATTGATCACCCGTTTTCAGGGGGCGGCAAGGTCGCCGCGCCCTGGTCGGTGCATTACGGTGTCGGCGTCACGAGCAGGCGGACGAAGCGGATGCCCAGGTCGGGCGGCAGGAGGTAGCTCAGGTTGCCACCCGCGGGCAGGGGCCGTGGAACGACGTTGGTCCAGGTGCCGAGGTCGGGCGAGGTTTGGACCTCATAGGTGCCGAGGAAAGCAGGGTTCATCGCCCATTTGATCGTGTTGGTTGCGTCCAGGCCCGGCATGGCCGTGAACGAGGAACCCGTCTGGCCCATGAAGTATTCGATACCGTTTTGCAGGCCGTCCTTGTCGTGGTCCTGATCCGCCGTCTGCCCGGGCGCGTTGGTGGCGGCCCAGCTGGCAAAACCGGAAACAACCGCCACCGTCACCGTGCCGGTGCTGCCGGCGGTGAAGTAAGTGTCGTCCGGGAAGTCCGCCAAGGAAGCCACGGAGCCGTAGGTCCCGGGGGCTGTCCGGGCCGTTCCGCCGAGGGTCAACGAAGCGACGGTCTTGGTGCCGACATAGTTCAGGTTCAGCTTGCCGCTGGCGATGCTCAAGGCACCGCCGCCAAGGGAGCCGGGGCCGTCAGCCCGCAGCGTGCCACCCGTGACCCGGGTGGTGCCGCCGTAGGTGTTGGTCGCGGTAAGGATCAACGTGCCGCCGCCGACTTTGGTAAATCCAAAGCCGTTTCCCTCATCATTGATCACTGCGTTCATGGTCAATGTGGTGTCGGATCCAATCGTCGAGTTCGTCGCGAGAATCACCGCGCCGTTGAGCGTTGCAGTCGATGCGCGCAGGACTCCAAGATTCTCGCCGTTATCCGTGCCGCCGCTGAGCCTGACGGTGGTGTTGAAGGTGTTGCCGGTCCAGCCAAGATACAGAGTCGTGTTATTTCCAACATTGATGGTGCCGTCCGGCGGGCTGACAAATCCCGGGGAATAGACCGGGTTCACGGAGAACTGGCCGCCGGTGAGATTCAAAACGCCGGTAAACGCGCTCATGTTGAATCTGAACCCGGTATTCTGAAGGCCCGGGGCGGACGCGGTCACCGTGCCCGCACCCGACAAGGACGCGGTGGCCAGAGGCCATTTGTAAGCGGCGCCGGTAGCTCCCGCAAGACGGAGAACCGCCCCGTCCGCCACGGTGAAGCTGGTGCTGCCGCCGATCGTGGCGTTTCCGTTGGCGACCAGCGTGCCGCCGTTGACGACGGTGGCACCCGTATAGGTGTTCGCGAAGGCGAGGGTGAGGGTGCTGGAACCCTCCTTGACGAGCGAGCCCCCGCCCTCAATCGATCCTCCGGTGAAGGTATAGTCGCCGGCTGCGGTGCCGACCGTGGTGGAGAAGGGAATCACGGGTGACACAAGGTAGATCTCGCCGCCCTCGGCTTTGTTGAAGATCGCCGCGTCGCCGTCGGCAAAGGCCGCCGGAAGACCGGACGCCTGTCCGCGCCAGTTGGGGAGGAAGGTGTCCCAATCACCGTCGCCGGCGACGTCCCAAAGAACCACTTTCCCGGACACGGCCGTCACGGTGTAGCGATTGACAATCGGTGAGGCGCCCTGCGCGGTGACGGTGAAAACCACCGGGCCGCCACTGAAGCTTACCAGGCCGCCGGACACCACCGGCAGGCCGCCCACGGTGCAGGTCGCCCCGGGGGACAGCGTGAAGGTCGGCGTGAGAGTGGCCCGATTCGTTCCCGGGGACAAGTTCCAGGCGATATCGGCCTCGTTCTCAAAAACCAGGCCGACGACCGCGCCGGGACCGAAGGTCAGGATCTCCGCTTGATAGATCCTCTCGACGAAACTCCAATTGAGCAGGATGTTGGACGCCACTTCCTCGTCATATCCCGCCAACTGAATGTAATAGGTGGTGCCGGCGGTCACCGGGATGGTCATGGATTCCTCCAAAACGGTATCTTTCGGCGTGGTTCCAAGAGCGGTGAGAGCATTCACCGCCGACCCGGTATAGATGCCGATGATCGCATCCCATTCACCGCCACCGACCTTCGCCGAGCCGGAGGTGCCGTAGGTGAAATCGCCGTCGGCCGGGGGGGTCCATTTGAACCAGACCGTGTTGGATGCTCCGGGATTCGGTTCGCCCGCTTCCAGGGTGGAACCGGCATTGCCGGTGGCGGTCTGCGAGCCATCGGTGACCGAGCCGGTTTGGCCGGATTGCGCGCCGGTCAAAGCAATGGCGGCGGCAAAGTTGTTGTTGGCAGCAGGGGTGGGGACCGTGACCGTCACGGTGTAGGTCTTCGTGGAGGCATCCTGCGCGGTGATCGTGTAGGTCTGCGGCAAGGTGAAGTCTCGCGGCGTGCCCGAGGGGTAAAGCGCGTCCTCTGAAGCCAAGGGAGAAACCGTGTAAGCGGGCGCGAGGGTGGCCACATCGGTGCCAAACGGCCTGCTCCAGGCGATGTCGGTTCCGGAAATGACCGCACCGGGGCCGAAGGTCAGGATGTCCTTGGCGGAACTCCCGGGAGAAACGGCAACCGTCGCGGTGTAGGTGTTGACGGTGGCGCCGTCGGTGACGGTGTAGACCACCGGGCCGGTGAAATCTTGAGTGCTGCCGCTCACTTTGTTGCTGGCCCCGGAAGTCAGCGTGAAGGTCGGGGCGAGGGTCGTGAGATCCGTCCCGAACGGCACGGTCAAGGTGATGGCCGCCGCGTTGGCGACCACCGGAGCCACCACGGCTGGATTGCCCGGGAGACCGAAGGTCACCATTCGGGCGGGCAAGAGCTCTATCAGCGAGATGTTGTCCCAGGAGGCGCGGCCCCCGTTCGGATTTCCAACATTGGTGCCGAATCGAACGGTGATGGCCTGCCCGACATAGGGGGTCAACGTGGCGGCATTGTACGTTCTGGAGATTACCTGGAAGGTATTATTGTTATCTGTCCCAGGGGTGACCGAGGTCGTGGCAGGGATTTCAACTCCGTTTGCCATCAGGGCCAGTGTCAGCCCCCCGGTGACCGGGCTGGGGGTCGCGCCCCCCCCTTTCACCAGAGCCGAAAGCGTGTAGCCGTTGGTCGTGATCGCCCCCAGGGAAGCGGCCGAACCGATGATATCCCCGTTGGATCCGCCCCAGCCTCCGAAGGTCTCCATGGAAGTGGAACCGTTCATGCCCAGAGTGAACAGGCCCCCACCGGGCAACACGCTGACCCAGCCGGGCATCACGATGGTGGTTCCGGTGGTAGCGTCCGAGTAATTCACGCTTCCTCCCCCCAAGGTGACCGTGCCCTCGAAGCCCCCCGTATAGGAATTGCCAGCGGCAAACTCCGCGGTGACCGCAAGGCTGGTTTCCGGCTTGTACATTTGGAATCCGCCGTTCACCACCAGTTCGTTCGCTTGAACCTGGCCACCTGCGGCAAACATCGCCATCGACCCCGCGATCATCGCGAATTTGCCGGCTCTGCCGGGGAGTCTCTTTTCCGATCCCTGCCTCCGCCCGTCGGGAGGAATCAAAGCATCCATCGCTCTTGTGATCATTGTTTTCATGGTCTCTTTTTGGTTTCTGACATTGGGAATGCGTGACAGTGGCGGGGTTGCCCGAGGAGGGCCTCACGCTCCTCCCGGAATCCTTTCCTCTGAACGGGCGGGGTCATTGTGGCGGTGCCACCGTGACGGTGTCGACGATGGTGGTGACGGCCGGCTGGACGGCGCCCGGCGTGGCGTGGATGATGAAAATCCGCCTGCTCGCGTCGAGAAACTGCAACTGCCGCTCGGCGAATGCCACCCATGCCCCGCCCTGCTTGTAATAGAAATTCGTCTGGGCCATGTTGAATTCATCGACCTTGCGGACGGACGGCACCGTGGTGATCTTGCCAGGTCCAACCGGCAACTTGTGTTCGCCGGCCTGGATGGCGGTTTCGACGTTGATCAGGGAAAGCACGCGCGATTCCCCGTTGGGAAACGCCTTTTCGGAATCGTCGATGAGCACCATCCGGTAGGCCGTCTTCCCGCCGGCCGGAGCCGGCAGGACGATGGCGACCGCCCGCTTGAGGTCCGGCGGCAGTTTGACGCTGGCCGCCACACCCGCGGCGGGGTTGACGGGATCGATGACGGCTTTGTCATAGAGCACCAGCGAGCCGTTGACCGGCTGGATCAACAAGGGGGCGGAGAGATCCTTGGGCCTGAACTCCAGGCGGATCGCCGCTCCCGCTTGGTCGGGGTAAAAAAGCTCGGCGTCGGGTCGCGCCGGATCGTGCAACACGGCGCGGATCCGCACGGGAGCCGGTGGTCCCGCTTCCTGGGCATGAGCCGGGATCGACAGCCAGAGAGCGGCAAGAATGCGGAGGGTCAATTTATACATCATGTGAATCAGACTTCGCTACCTGAAAGCCAGCGGAACGAGACGACCTTGATGCGGCGGCCAAAAGTTCTGTTCGCCGGCCGGGCCGCGGGGTCGACCGAGGCATTGAGCGACGGGCGGTCCGCCGGATCGACGTATTCCGGGACGCGTTGCACCACGGCCTCGGCGTAGGCGCGGGCGGTGGTGTTCCCGCTGGCGTCCCGCGCCTCGCCATAGGTGCGGATGACAAAGGTATCGCCGCGAACGGTGGCGGATGGTTCCAGGATCCGCAGCAGATCGCCCTGGTTGACCCAACCGGGAGCACCCGCCGCCGGGTTGCCGGTGGTGGCATCCGGCGTCTTGTAGTTGTAGAGCTTGGTATTGCCGAGATCCGCCAAGCCGATTGGAACCTGGCCAAGGAAGGTCGCGGGGGAAACGGCATTGTTCGGTTCATTGATCTCGGACTTGGTGATGGCGGCTTCCAGCGCGCCGCGCAGGGTGAGGAGGCGGTCCGGATCGAGCGGACCGACCTGGCGGTTCACAAACTCCGACATCGAGAGAAACGGGCCGCGTTCCCGTACTTCATCAACGATTTTCACCGCCAGGTTCTCGAGGTCGGAGTCGCTGAGCTCGCGGAAACCATTCCAGACGTTGGTTCGCTGGTTGTCGATTTTGGCGGCATCCGCCGCGGCGCCGGGATTCGCGCCGCCGTTGACCAGCGACATCGAGGTGACCGGCACGCCGGACGCCGCCTTGGTTTCCAATCCGGCGGTGCGCGCCCACAGGATGGTGACATCGCTTTTGTTCATCGATGCCAGCATTGCCTTCCATGCCTGCACGCTCGCCGAGTTGACGTTGAACGGGCCCTGGATCATTTGGAATTCGGCAGCGGTCTTGTAGGCGGTGCCGTTCGGCTTGCCGGAGGTGAAAAGCTCCGCCTTGGCAATGGCGGCGGTTTTGCCGCCGGGCAGGTAGGGCTGGAAGGCCTGCGACGCCAGTGGCGAGGTGCCGTTCATGAATTGGTCGAACACCGCATCCGGCGTCGTCCCGCCGCGGGTGGCAATCGTCGAAAAATAAAACCGGTCGTAGAGCGCGTGGTTGGCCAACACCGAATGATCCAGCATCTGGGTGCGGGTGATCCCCGGATTTATTTCGACCACCTTGTCGGCGGACATCAGCGGATGAAGCAGGGAATTGCCCACGGGCTGGACGAAATGCGGAAGGAAGGCGGTGGTGAGGGCGTTTGAGCGGCGGAAGTCGGCGATGGTCTGGAGCGGACCGGAGGGTAGCTCGAGATAGCTGCCGGACTTGATGCCGGTGGTGGTCCTATTCCCGGTGAGCGACGGAACGCGGTTGGCGGCATCCACCTCCATGTAGTCCTGATAGTCGCCCTTGCTCAGGAATGGCTGGAAATTGAGTTCGTAGGCCTGCACCGCCGGCTTCTCGGTGGCAAGGTTCGTCGTGAAATTCGAGCGGGACGGGTTGTGGAAAAGAAAGGGCTTGCCGGCCAGGCGGCCGTCTTTGAGCAGGTTGAGCTGAGGACTCTCGGTCGGAGCCTTGGCACGGGTGTTGGTTTCGAAGACGCCGCCGTTGGTGGTCCGGGCATAGGCGGAGAAAATGGCGAACTGGCGCACGAACGTATCCTGTTGGGCGTAGGTCACGCCACCGGGTGCGGCGCAGTCCGGCGCGCTCAAAGACCCTGTGGGCGGGTAGCGGTAGACCCGGTCGTCGAAGATGTTCTTGAGGGTCGCGTCATCCGCGTAGTCGAACTGGAGCTTGGCATAGGGTACGAGAGTGCCAAGGGAAGATGCCTGGAGCTTGGCTTCCACCTTGAACGAGGGGGTCGCGGGGGTCGACGTTGTCGTGGTATTGTCGGCATACCAGCCGGGTCTTTGCGCCTTGAATTCGATGTAAAACCGGTCGGTGACCGTTGACTGTGAAATTTTCGGATTCGCAGGTCCTCGCAACATCATGAAGGGATGCCCCGTCCAGCCTCCCGGATAGACTCCCCCCGGTTTGCGCATGTTGGCAATCGTCACCGCGTACATTTCGTATCCAAGTCCGGGGGTGAAGGAGGGTTTCGCTTTGATCGCTTTGGTGAGCCGGTTGTCCCAATCGAAGCCCAGGGTGTTATGGCCCCCGCCGGTATCGGCCTTGAAAGACGAGCTGGGGGGGAAACTGGGCCCGCACACCAGTGTCTGCCCCGGCTTCATGACAATTGGGGCGGAGATGGCGGAACTGGTCGCAATCGGGTCGGCATCGCGCCAGTTGGCGATGTTCATGATGAAGGTTTTATTGGTTCTGCCATTGTGTTGGGAACCGCCATCGTAACTCATGGTATTGATGGCCTCAAAGGACCCCGGCACCACGCTCTGGGAAACAAAGCTTCCGGACCCACCGCCTTGAAACATGAAGTTGAAAGCAACCGGTATGTTTTCGAAACGGACCTCCATCTTATGGAACAAGATATTGACATTGTATGGGTTGTGCAGGGTCACCACCGGCGTGAAAATGAGATTCACATGATAATCGAAATAATCCTTCAGGGCTTGGTTGCCGTTGATCCAAAAAACATCGGTGGTGGGTCTAGCCACCAGGCTGAAAATGGTATCGACCTTGGTGATGACCGGCGCCGGGTTGTAGGCGACGGGGACGTCGGCAGCGGAAATGGCGGCTTGGTTGACCGTGAACCTCGGGTTGGTTTCGGGGCTCGTGAGATTCCTGAAGGAATTGTAGTAGCCCGCCAACGCGCTCCAGTTGGGATCGGAAACGCCGGTGATTCCATGCGTGGATTGATACAATTTCCTGCCACTGAACTCGGCGGGCAGGGTGTTGACGGTGGCGCCGCCCATTTCAAACATGGAGGACAAGTCCTGTTTGAGCCCGCCGCCGCGCACGTCGGCCAGGACCCCCAGGGAATAAGGCGTGATGTCGTTACGGAACGGCTTGATTTTGTCCTTCGCCTGATCGAGCAACCCGGCCTGCTCGAGGTTGATGATTTTTCCAACGGTGTCCGTGGCCTTGGCAAATTCGGCATCGGAGCGGTCGGTGGGCAGATAGGTCAACAAACTGCCGTCGGATCCTTTCATGACCGAGGGGTCCGGCCGATGGCCTGCAAGCAAGGCGCGTTTTTCCGCCAAGGTCGTATTCCTGCCCGGATCGCGGTAGAGGTTGACGCGGGCCTTCACCGATTCATCGGAGACATGCCATGCATACGCACCTTGAACTTCGCCGTTCGTGGCAACCGGGACCAGGCCGGCGGTCGCTTTGGCGGCGGCAACGGCGTTCGCGCCGAGTGATCCCTCGCCGACCAGATCGATGGTTTCGCCGGTCCAGGCAGCGGTGGCGAAATTCCGGGTCCCGGGAGCCTCCATGTCGGCACTGGAAACCAGCCAGCGTTTGAAACGATTCGTTTTTTCAGCGGTGTAGTCCGGAGAGGTATTCGGGTTGAAATCCCACCATGATTCCCAAATTCCGGTGGTGTTGGGTTTGGCAACGGGAACCGCGGAGGTCGCGAGGATTTCCGAGGTGGCGGTGATCGCCCGGTCCGGGCCGGCGTGCTTCTGCAGATCGCCGATCGCCAGCGCCAGCGCCAGCCTGGCGTTCGCCCGGGCCTCGGCCTGAGCCATGATTTGCGAAGAGCTGCGCAGCGAGATCGCCGACAGGCCGAGCAGGCCCACTGCAATGATGGTGAGCAGTACCATCAGGGAGAGTGTTACCACCAAGGCGAACCCATTGCCCGTTTTACCGAACGCGGACTTGTGGCGCGGTGGGTGGAATTTCATGTGTCGGCGTGGAGTGGATTCAAGCCATGCAGACGGGCGATCGGTGAACACACTTTGACGAGTTGCTGTGAATTCGCTTCAGCGGAATGAGATTTGATGGAATAGGAACGGGCGAGATTGAGACAATCTAGCACGGGGAGAGCCATAAAGTCCCCAAACGACGGGAAGGGAAGGAATAATCTCCCGACAACTACTCCATTCAGAGAACAGGTTAGCGCGTTCGTCCGATCCTGCGGACATCCTTGCCTGAGGAGACCGCCGACCACCCGCGCGGGGGAATCCGGCGGCGACCTTGGCGCGGGATCAACCAACGGATAGGTGGCGGCGGCTATGGCTGCTGCGTGACCTTGAGGCGGGCGAAGCCGCGAGCCCCGAGGGCGGGAAGAATCACTTCCACCCGATCGGTTGACCCTTGGGGAGTGACCGTCACGTGGGTGGCGTTGCCCGCCGGAATGGTCACCCGGGTCCAGCCGGAGAGATTGTCGCCGTATTCGACGATCTGGGTGGTGCCGGGTGGGCGCGACGCCACGCTGCGGTCGTAGGCAAAGACCCAGGAGCCGGTGGACTTGCCGAGCACGGGCAGGACGGCCTGCGAGGCGACCACCGGATTGCCGTGGAGCACGGACTCCAGCAGATTGGTGATGCCGTCCAGGTCGGGATCGTCGTCGGGTCCATCGTTGCCGCCGGCGGCGAGCCCTTGCGCGGGATCGGCGGCCCAGGCGCTGAACGGCGTCGAGGCGACCGCCGGCAACAGCGCCACCATCGCCTTGCCCATGCTTTCGCCGATGTTGAAGTAGCTTTCGGCGTTCCAGTTCCAGTGATAGCCCTCGCTGCTCATGCCGATCACCTCGCCGAAGTCGAAGGGCCGGGTATCCACGGTGGTCACGGTGCCGGCGAACTCGGGATGGAGCGCGGGGTTGGCCACGTTGCCTTGCGCCACCAATACGGTGCCGCCGCTGCCGTTGGCCATCCCCGTGTTGCCGATGACCACCGGCAGATGGGGCACCCCGAACTGGGTGCGGAGATCCTTGATCAGGTTGGCGAGGTTGGTTTCGTATTCCGCGGTGGTTTGACCGAGGTCGTTCCATCCCTGGTGCCAGGCAAAGCCGGCGATCTCGTAGCCGCCGCCGGTGTAGGCGGGGTAATAGGTGGACAGGCTGGCGAGCACCTGGTTGACCCGCGCGACCATGCCGGTGTAGTAGGGACCCACCGTGCCGCCGGAGCTGGGCGGACGAAAATCCACCTTCAGCGATTTGCCGCCGAAGGCATATTTGATGAGCAGCACGCGGTCGCCCAGCTGGCTGCCGACCTGGAGGCCGAAGGCATATTCCGGCCCGACGCGTCCCTGGCCGCCGGTGTCGCCGAAATTGGCGTCCAGATTGCCACGGCGGTTCTCGCCGGTGCCGGGGTCGCTCCAATAGGTCACGCCCACATCGGCGCGGGTGATCCAGCCGGGGTTGCCACCGGCGACGGGGTTCGCGGGATCCGCCAGGTAGCCGTAGCGGGAGGGGTTCCGGTTGAGCATGTTGCGCAGGCTGCCGAGCCCGCCCGCGAAACTGGTGTTGGCCGGATTGTTCGGATCGCGGCCGGTTTCGACACGTCCCTTGCCCTGCATGTTGGATTGGCCGGCCAAAATGAAGACCTTCAGCTTGCCGTTGCCGGCAGGGGGATCGACGGATTGGAACAAGGGCGCGGTGGTCGCGGCGGGCGCACGGGAGGAATCCCCCGCATAGCGGGCGGTGATGGCGCTCCAGCCGACGGGGAGGCTCGCGGTGGTGAGGGATGCCTGCGCGGTGCCGTTCAAGGGGGCGCTGCCCAGCACCGTGTCGCCGTTGGAGAAGGTCACGCTGCCGGTGGCGCCCCCGCCGGTCACGGTGGCGGTGAAGGTGACGGGTCGCCACTGCTTGGACGGGTTGGCACCGCTGGCGAGGGTGATGGTGGTCGGTGTCCGGGTCTCCACCACGGTCTGGACGAGCGCGGCGGAGGTGCTCGGCGCGCTGCCCGCGCCGCCCGCGTAGGAGGCGGTGATGGCATGGGTTCCGCCGCCAAGGGCGGTGGTGGTGAAGCTGGCCTGCAGGGAAGCATCGAGCGGGCTGCTGCCGATGAGCGTTAGCCCGTCGTGAAACGTCACGCTGCCGGTGGGCGCGGCGCCCGCCACGGTGGCGGTGAAGGTCACCGCCACGCCGCCATTGGTGGGCTCGGTGCCGGCGGTCCGGGCCAGGGTGGTGGTCGTGGGCGAGCCGGCCGGGCCGACGGTCAGCGTGCCGGGACCGCTGAAACGGGTGTCGTCCTGGATGGTCGCCGGGGAAGCGGACGATCCATAGGTGCCGTTCGGCAGGGCGGCCCCGGCGTTGAAGGTGAGCGAGGAAACCGGGCGGGTGCCGATGAAGTCGAGCCGCAGCCGGGCGCCAGTGGTGAGCTCCAGAGCTCCGCCGCCGAGGGCGTCGGAGCGGGTGACGGCCAGCGTGCCGGCCTGGACCCGGGTGGTGCCGCTGTAGGTGTTGGCACCCGCTAGCGTCCAGATTCCGGAGCCCGCCTTGGTGATGCTGGTGGCCCGCTGGCCGGCGTTGCCGGTCAGGCTGTCGCCGATGCTACCGCTGATTTCGCCGCGGCCCGGGTGGGTGCCGGTGAGGCTGGTTTCCGCATGGGTCAGGGTCAGGGTCTTGCGGTTGTCGACACCGGCGCTGCCGGGAATCGAAACGGCACGGGTGAATTTCAGCAGGCCGCTGTCCCCGCGGGTGCTGGGAATGCCGGCGGAAGTGCCGGTTTGGCTGAGGACCGCGCCGCCGGTGGTGCCCGCCAGCCGGATCACGCGGTCGGTGGTTTCGCCGGGGCCGGAATAGAGCAGGGTGCCGGCGCTGGCGGTGCTGCCGAGGGAAATCGTGCCGTTGATTTCGGTCGCCGGGGCTCCCAGGTTGCTGGTCGCGGTGCCGCCGGTGACCCGGTTGAGCGATGCCACCGACAAGGTGCCGCCCTGCACCGCCACCGGCCCCGTGAAGTGGTTCGCGCCGCGGAGGACCAGGGGGCCGGCACCGGTTCCGGTTTTCGTCAGTCCTCCCTCGCCGCCCACGTTGCCGCCGATGCTCATGTTCCCGGTCGTTCCCAGGTTGAAGGTTGAAGTGCCCGTCAGGGTCACCGGTCCGTTGAGGTTGGCGGAGAAGCTGTTGCCGTTCACCACGGTCGCCCCGTTGAAGGTGAAGGCGTTCGTCAGGTTGTTGTTGCCGTTCAGGTTGAGGGTGGCCGGCGAGTTCACGACCACCGGCCCCGTGCCCAGCAGGTTGTTCGCGGTGGTGCCCAGGGAAAGGGATCCCGTGTTGACGGTGGTGCCGCCGCTGTAGCCGCCCGCGCCGCTTAGCGTGAGGGTTCCCGCGTGGTTTTTGGTGAGGCTGCCCGTGCCGGAGATCCCGCCGGAGATCGTCACGTTGCCTGCTCCGGTCCCGCCGAGCGCCAGATTGGCCGCCAGGCTCAACGGCGCGCTGATGGTGACCGCGCTGCCGCCGTTCTGTTGGATCTGCGGCAGGGTCGCGCCGTTGCTCACGAAGGCCAGCGAGTTGTTGCCGGCGAGGGTCACCGCGCTTCCCAGATTGATCCGGTTGACCAGGAAGCCGGCGTTCAGGTTGTGGGTGGCGGTGTAAGTGCCGGCGCTGGTGAAATTGAGCGTGTAAGTCGCCCGCCCCCCGGCTTGCGGGGCCACCACGATGGACTCCTCGTTGGTCCAGTGGGCCGCGACGCTCCAGTTGCCGCCCGCGGCATTGGTCCACGTGAAAAGGTTGGGCAGGATCGCCTCGGTGACCGTGACGGTGTAGGCTTTCGTCGATCCGTCCTGGGCGGTGACGGTGTAGGTCTGCGCGGCGGTGAAGTTCCGGGAAGTGCCCGAAACCGGCGAAGCGGTGGCACCCGGAGAGAGCGTGAAGGTGGGAGCGAGGGCCATCCGGTCGGTGCCGACCGGCACGTCGAGCAGGACCGTGTCGGCCCCGATCGCGGCGGCACCCAGCGCGCCGAAGCTGAAGGTGAGGATGTCCTTGGCCGGGCTGAGCGGGACCGTGACGGTGCCGCTGCCGGAAAAGTAGGTGTCGTTTTGATTCGTCGCGGGCGAGGCCGTCGAGCCGTGGGTGCCACCGGCCTGCGGGATCCCGCCGAGGGTCAGCGCCGCGATGTTGCGGGTGCCGGTGTAGTTCAGATTCACCTTCGAGTTGGCCGTGGCGCTGATGCTCAACGCGCCGCTGCCGAGAGCGTCCTTGTGTTTGCACTCCAAGGTGGACGCGGTGACGCTGGTCGGCCCCGCGTAGCTGTTCGCCACCGCCAGCACCACCGGCCCCTGGCCGTTCAAGGTGAGGCCGCCGGTGCCGCTGATGCCGCCGTTGAAGGTCATCCTGGCATAGTTCGGACCCTGGATGACGAGGTTGGCATTCAGGGTGACGGGGCCGTTCCAATTGTCGCCGAACCCGTTCTCGGGATAGAGATCGCCGCCGTTGACGGTCAGGGCGTTCGCGACGCTGACGCGTTGCAGCAAAAGGCGGCCGCCATTGAGCGTGACCGGGCCGCTGCCCAGCGCGGCGTCCGCCTGCAAATCCACCGTGAGCTGGCCCGCGTTGATGATGGTGCCGCCGGAAAACGTGTTGGCCGCGTTCTTGATCGTCAGCGTGCCGGAACCGGCTTTGGTCAACACCATCGAACTGCCGCTGATGATTCCCGAGGCGGTGAGATTCCTGCCCGAATTCACCGTCCAGGTCTGGCTGGCAGCCAGCGCGAGCGGGGTGCCCCAGGTCAGATTGACGGCGGAGGCCGACAGGTCGATGCCGGCCGGGCCGAGCGTCAGGGGGCCCGCTCCGGTAACCTCGATGGCCGACAAGGCGCCGGCCACGCGGATGCCGCTCCACGAACCGGCGGTCCCGAGCGTGAGGCCCGCGCCCAGCGAGGTGGCGGCCCAGGTGGCGACATCGCCGGACCCCGGAGCGGCGCCGCCCCAGCTCGCGCCGGCCGCGAGATCGGTGCCGGTCGCGACCTTGGTGATGGTGGCCGCGGATACCGCGCCGGGGGCGCACGCGAACAGTGCGGCGAGGGCGGCGGCAAGCAAGCGAGGGAGATGGCGGGCGTTCTCGCCGGGGTCGCTGGGTTCTTTCACGGGTAGGTGGTGGCGGGTGGTCGCAATGGAGGGGTTCCAGCAGGGAAAACGACCCCCCCGTCCCGGGATGCCGCAATTCCCTTGAGACTCGCAAACCCGCAAATCGACGCGGCGGTTTGCGGGTCGTGGTGGCAGACGCGGCAATGCCGGGAGTCTCGCTCCCGGCATTGCGGATTGATGAATCAGGAGGGTGCCGCCGGCGGGAGGCCGGCAGCCCCATGGGCGGATATCGAGGGGATCCTTGACGCTTCAGGGAACCTTCGACACTTCCAGCCGGATGAACAGCCGGGGTTCACCGGTAGGCAGGGTGTATTCCAGCGTGCCGCCCGAGGGAACGGGCTGCGGGACGACCGGATCCCAGGTGCCGAGGCCGGTGGACGAGACGACCCGGTACGTGATGCCGGTGGCGGTGGCGTCATAGGGCCAGGTGACCTTGCCGTCCACGATCGAGGGATTCGGAGTGAAGGTGGAACCGGTCTGGCCCATGAAGTATTCGACGCCGTTCGGGACACCATCTTTGTCAAAGTCCAGATCGAAGCCTTCTCCGCCGGCGTTGAACCCGGCCCAGAGTTCATAGCCCGTGGCCGGCACGAGGGCGATCTGGGTCCCTCCGTTGTAGGCGTAGTTGATGCTGTAACCGGCCAGCGGGCCGGTCAGCGGACTGACCGAGGCGAAGCGGGTCCCGGTGAGCGAGCTGTAGTTCGCCAGGATGTAAACCGCGTCGTCGAGCGGGGCGGTCGCGGTGAGGGTCACCACGGCATTGGTGATGTCCAGCGCGGCGGCATTGATCCGGCCGGAGCTGCCCGCGTCCACCGGATCGAGGCTGAAGGCGACGGTCGCCGGCAAGGTCAATGGCTGCGAGGTGATGTCGAGCACCGCGGTGGTCCCCAGGCTGATGCTGGAACTGGTGGCGATCGAGCCCGTCGCGCTGACGACCAGCGTGCCGGCCGCTACCGTGGTGCCGCCGGTGTAGTCGTTGGCGGCGGTGAGGGCCAGGGTGCCGGCACCCGTCTTGGTCAATCCCCCGCCGGTGCCGGAGGACAGGACTCCGCTCAACGTGCCATCGATCGGGGCGGCACCGTCATCAACCTGGACGGTCCGGGCGGCCGTGCCCAGGTCGAGCGGGTTCTGCAAGGTCACCATGTGGTTCGCCGTGGCGTTGCCCAGAATGATCGTCCTGCCGTTGAAGCCGGTGTTCGCCGTCGCCCAGGGGATCGAGGCCGAGGCGCCGCCGAGATTCACCAGGCGGTCCGCGCCGTAGGCTGCCCAGCCGCCGGCGCCGGTGAAAGTCGTGGCACCGGCGGTGGCGGCCGTATTCAAGGGGCGGGTGAAGTCACCCAGCGGCAAGCCGATCACCCCGCCGTTGAAGGTGAGGTTCCCCAGGCCGCCGGTGGCTCCGATGCCGCCGTTGAGCGCGTTCGGGTGGGCCAGCATCAAGACTCCGCCGCTCACGGTGGTCACCCCGCGGTAGAGGTTGGCGCCGGAGAGCGTCCAGATGCCGGTGCCGGACTTGGTGAGCCGGTTCGGGTTGGCGACGTCGCCATTGAGGATCACGCTGGCGATCTCCCCCGTCCCGTCGGTGGAGCCTTGGAGCACGATGGTCTTGGCACCCCGGTTATCGGTAATGGTGAAGGGACTGATGAACTTCAACAGGCCGGTCCCGGATTGGTCGAACGTGTAGGTCGTGCCGTTCGCGCCGCCCAGGTTGATCACGCGGTCCGTGGTCTCGCCCGTGCCGGTGTATTTCAGGCCGCCGCCTTGGAAGGTGGTCTGCCCGAGCAGGATCGTGCCGTTGGCGACGGTCGTCGGCGCGCCCAGGCTGCTGCTGGCGGCGTGAACGGTGCCCAGGCTCGGGTTCGTGAACACGCTGTTCAGGGATGACACGCTCAGGATGCCGTTGTTGTCGGTGATGGTCTGGCCGGTGTAGGTGTTGTTCCCGCTGAGGAGCAGCGTCCCGACGCCGAAGTGCTTGATGCCCACCGGACCGCCGCCGGGGCCGGTCGAGTCGGCGAGGACCGAGGCGTATTCGCTGATGGACCCCGCCCCGCCGCCGCTGGTGTCCACGCCTCTCAATGATCCGGCGAGCAGGCCGTTGTTGTTCACTCCGGTCGCGAGACTGCTGAACAGGGTGTCGACCTGCTCGATGGTGAACTCGCCCCCGCCGCCGACGTTGAGAACCAGCGCGGCACCGCTGCCGACCGTGATGTTCGCGGGGGTCCACAACGCCTCGTTATTGCTGTAAAGCGAGGATTTGAACCTCAGGGCACCGCCGAGGATGGTCGTGGTGCCGGTGTAGCTGTTGTTGACGCCCGTGACCGGCACGGTGGCGCCACCGAGCTTGATCAGGCCACCCGTTCCGTCGATGTCGCCGTTGATGGTGAGGTTCCCCGTGACGTTGACCGTCGAAATCCCGCCCAAGGTGAGCGGACCGTTCAGAATCGAGGTGAAGGAATTGCCCGCCGTGACCGTCGCGCTGTTCAAGGTGATCGGGTTGGCCAAGGTGGTCCGGCCGAGGGCGAGCGTGGCCCCGGCGTTGACCGTCACCGGCCCGATCCCGAAGAAAGTCGTCGGGGTGGCGGCCGCCAGGAAGGAGACCGAGCCGCCATTGATGACCGTGCTGCCGACGTAGGTGTTGGTGAAATTGGTGACCCCGAGGCTGATGGTGCCGGCGCTGTTGAAGACCACCGTGCCCGTGCCCGAGATGACCGAGTTGAGGTTGAGCGTCTGGGCATTGCTGACGATGTCGAGTTCGCCGCTCGCACCGATCACCAGACCGGGATTCGCGGCCGTGCCCGAAAGGGTCAGGGCGCCCGTTCCCGCATGCATCAAGCCGTTCAGAGTCAAACCGTTGGTTCCCAGCGCCGTGGTGCTGGCGGCACCGGTGTAACGGAGGGTGTTCCCCGTCAGGCTGCCGCCGACCGTGGCGGCGGCGGCGTAGCTGTAGTTCGTCGTGTCGGACGTCACGTTGGCGAGGGTGCCCGCCGTCGCGGCGGTGGCCGCGGTGGTTCCGGTGGCTCCCAGCCCGACGATTTGCCCCGAGCCGTTGTTGGCCGCGTATTGCAAGGTCGTGGTCGATCCAACCGTGGCCCAGGTTCCCAGAATGCCATTGGTGTTGGCCTCCGTGGTGAGGGCGAAGCGGCTGGCCGTGTCCGGGATGGCTGTGAAATTCAGGATGCTGCCGGCACCGCGGTTGATCGCTTTCAGATCCAGCGTCATCGTGCCGGCTCCGCTGCTCGTGAGGGTGATCTTCGATGACGTGCCCGCGGTCAGGGTCGTCGAGGCGAAGGTCTGCGAGCTGGTCACGTCAAACTTTGCCGTGAGACTCAGGGTGCCGCCGCCAAGCGTGAGTACGTTGGCGGGGTTAAAGAGATCGGTCGGCGGGGCGAGGTTGGCGAAATCCCCGAGGATCGTGCCACCATTGAGGATGAGTCCTCCGGTGAAGGTGTGAACCGCCGCGCTGTTGAGCACCTGGGTGCCGCCGCCATTCTTGGTGAGCGTCATGCCCGGCACGCCGTCGGGAATCACGCCGCCGTAGGTGAAGGTGGATCCGGTCTGCGGATTGAGGGTGACGGAGCTGCCATTGAAGCCGGGGATGACGCTGGCGAGGTCGACCGGGCCGCTCAGTCCCCCGAGGATCGGAGTGGTGAAGCCGCTCAAGACCACGGTGCCCGCGCCGGTGGTGACGAGCGCGCTGTTCTGGAGAGCGCGTTCATTCGTCAGCCTGAGCACGCCCGCGCTGACGGTGGTGGTGCCGGTGAAGGTGTTGGGGGCACTGAGCGTGGTGGTGCCGGTACCGGCTTGCGTGAAGGACCCGGTCCCGATGATCGGAGCGCTGCTGAAGTCCGTGCCTTGCGTCACCGCGTTGTTGCGGTTGATCGTCAGGTCGCCGTTGTTCTGGATCACGCTGTCCGCGGAGAGCGCGCCGGTGGCGCCGCCATTGCCGAGCTGCAAGGTCCCGCCGCTGATGACCGTGCGGCCGGTGTAGGTGTTGTTCTTATCGAGGATGAGGGTGTTCGAGCCGAGCTTGGCCAGGCCGAGGACATTGGCCCCGCCATTGGTGTCGGCGATGACGCTGTCGTAAAGGAACTCGCCGCCGGTCGTATCGAGTCCGAGTCTCGATCCGGAACTGAACCCGTTGGTCGGCGAATTCGACAATCCCAGAAGGCTGATGATATCCGCTTTTTCAAACTCCCCGACACCCCCGACGCCGAGGGCCAGGGTGGCACCGGTGCTCACGTTGATATTCGCGTTGGTCCAGGGCGCGGCGGCTCCATCGTTGTAAAGCGAGACGGGACTGATGAAGAGCAGGGTTCCCCCGCTCACCAGCGTGTTGCCGGTGTAGGTGTTGGTGCCGCCGAGGATCCACGTGCCGGCGCCGCCCTTGGTGACCGCCAGCGTGCCGACGCCGCCATTGGCGATGTCGCTGGAAATCGTGTTCGAGCCGGTGTTCGAGCCGGTGAGGGTGAGGGTCTTGGTGCCGGCGGTCGAGGCGGTGATCCCGCCGGTGGCGTAGGTGGCCACCTGCGCGCTGGCATCGATGGAGGCATTGCCCGACAGGGTCAACGCCGAGGTGTAGGTGGACGCGACCAGGTTGGTCAGCATCGAGCCGGAACCAAGGTCGAGGGTGTAGTCCGGGTTGACGCCGGCATTGTTCAACTCGACCGTGCCGAAGATGGTGCCCGGGCCGGTCCCGCCCGCGGTCTGCGGCTGCGAGTAACGCAGGAAGCTGCCCGCGACCACGCCGCCACCCGAGGCCAGTTTGGCGAGGCTTTGATCGGCGATGTTCACCGTCAGGCGGCCGGTGCTGAAGAGGTTGATGCCGCTGGTGCTGGTGAAGGTGCCCGCGTTGCTGATCTGGAGCGTGCCGGCGATCACGCGGGTCGCTCCGGTGTAGGTGTTGGCGGCGGAGAGCGTGGTGACGCCGGGGCCGTTGGCGTTGACGGCGAGGGCGACGGTCCCACCCGCTCCGCCGTCGCCGATGATACCACCCAGATTGACCGCGGCGCCCATCGTGCTGACGGTGAGCGTCTGGCTACCCGAGGTCGCCGCGCCGCTGATAGTGGCGGTGGCGTTGAAAGTCTGGGTCTGGTTCCCGATGTTGGTGATGCCGATGGCGGTGGCCGCGCTGTTGAGGATGATCGGGGTGTTGATGGTATTCACCACATTGCCATGGAACAAGCCGGAGCCCGCCGTGGCATTGCCAAGATCGATGGCGACACCACCCGAAAGCGTGGTTGCCGTGTTAAAAGTAATGGTGCGGGCCAATTGCGTGCCGGAAACGGTGATCGTACCCGCTGACATGCCGGTGGAACTGAATGTGAGATCATCGGCATTGGTCGTCGTTACTTCGGCGGTGGCAAGGTTGCCTGCAAGGACCGTTGTCCAGTTCGCCGCTGAACCGGCAGTCCAGGTGCCGGTACCCGCCACGGCCGGTGTGGCCGTCGCTCCGTTGATATCCCACCACAGGTTGACCGCCTTCGCGGACGTCGCGGCTAGCAGCGCGGCGAGGGCCATGGCGAGGGGCAGGGAGAGGCGGGCGGCGGACAGAATGCGTGGTTTCATGGGGAGTGGTACGTTCCAGGTCGGGGTTCGTGGGCCTGCAGGTTGACGACGAAGGGAACAATCATTGCCGGTTCCATCGTACAGCCCGGATGATGCAAGCAGGTGGAAGGCCGGACGCGAGAATTACTTTCGGAACAACTGGGCCAGCGGGCGAAGCAGTTTGAAAGTGCCCGTCAGGGTCAGCGGTCCGTTGAGGTTGGCGGAGAAGCTGTTGCCGTTCACCACGATCGCCCCGTTGAAGGTGAAAGCGGTCGTCAGGTTGTTGTTGCCGTTCAGGTTTGACGGTTTCACCGGACGCACCAGGAGCGCCGGCGACCCATTCATCTCTGGCGAAGCCGCTGGCCAGGGATGACCAACGGCGGCCACCGGGCGCGAAGCCGCGACCGGGACACCGGTCTTACGGTGTTTCGCTCGCCTTGGCGCGAAGGAAGGTTCTGGGAACGGTCGTCACCGTGTCCGGTGCCCGGAAGGTCCGGTAGGTCCAATCCGCGAAAGTATCTCCGTTGATGTCGGACAGCGCCGGCAGGCCGGCCTGGATGGCGGTCGCATCCGGACCGGTGACTTCCCCGATGACGTTGGCGAAGGTGCCAAGATCCAGACTCCCCTCGACGCGGTAGTAGATGCCGTCGATCAGCACGGAAAGCTGGTCGCCGTCATCATTCGCAAAGGTGGCTCCGCTGCGGACCGGAAGGGTCAGGGTCATGACCGGATTGCCTCCGACCGTTCCGATCTTGCCGACGATCTTGCCGTCGTTGGCACCCGAGAGCGGGTTGCCATCGAAAGCGAACTCGTCGAGGTTGGTGAGGCCGTCGCCATCCGGATCGTCGCCCTTGCCGTTTTCGAAGCCCGCGGCGCCGGTCAGACCTTTGGCAGTCGCCCAGGCCGGGAAAGGATCAATTGAGACCAAGGTGAGGGTGCCTGTGGCTTCATCGAAGGTGTAGATCTTCGAACTTCCGGTCTTCACCCATTTGTCGCCGCCGGCGTCGGTGAAGCCGCTGACGGTGAAACTGGCACTGTAGGCACCGCCAAGCGACGGCACGTTTTCCAGAATCCAAGTGCCGCTTTGCAGCGAGTCAGCGGCGGTGGTGTCGATGACGAAATCGCCCGCGAGCGTGACCGTTCCCGCGCCGCTGATGCTGTTGTTGATGCCGGAGGCACCGAGGACGAACTTGAGCTGGGCATTGTCGGCCAGCGCGAGGGAACCCGCGTTGACTACGGTATCTCCCGTGTAGGTGTTCGCGCCGGAAAGGGTGATGGCACCCGCGCCGTTCTTGGTCAGCGCGCCGGCACCGAGGGCAATGACCCCGCCAACGGTCGTTTCCCCCGTGCCGTCCACCGTAAGGTTGCGGTTGCTGGCACCGTCGCGGTCGATGGTGTTGATCGCGAGGGACTTCCCGGAGTCGATGTTGTTGGTGAGGATCACATCCCCGTTGTTGACGCGGAGGTTGCCGGTCAACGTGATGCTGTTCGCGCCCGAGAACGTGGGGGCGGCACCGAAATCGCCACTCATGATCACACTGTTGCTGATCGAACGGTTCTCGTTGAGCGCCTGGATGACGGCCGCGGCTGAGTTGAGGTTGAGGTTGCCGCTGGCAAGGCCGCCATTTGCATTGCTGTCGAGTTGCAGGGTGCCGACGCTGCCGCCAATGGTGGTGGCGCCGGTCGAACTGTTGCTCCCGGAGAGGATCAGCGTTCCTCCAGTGAGGGTTGTCGCACCGGTGTAGGTGTTGGCACCGGTGAGCTTCCAAGTGCCCTCGCCGGTCTTGGCAAGCGCGACGACACCTGCCGTGGAGTTGTTCTGGATGACACCCTGAATCTCGTTGGTGGCACCGGTGTAGTCTCCGCCGATCGTCACCGTCCGTGAGACGTTCACACCAAAGGTCGTCGGATTGAAGGTCGGATTCGCAAAGGTCAGCCCGCCGGATCCGTCGTTCAAAATACTGCCGCCGCCGACCGAATTGGGAGCGGTGGTGGCACCAATCTGGACTTGTTTGTCCGTGCTGGCGGAGCCGCCGGTGTAGAGGAGCGTGCCATTCGAACCGCTGCCACCCACACCCAGTTGGATCGCCGGGCCAATCCCGAGAGGCTGGGGGGTCGAGGAGTTCGCGATGGTGCCCACCGACAAAATGCCCCCGGCAATCAGGATGTTGCCCTCGAAGGTGTTGGTTCCCGAAAGGATCCATCTGCCGCCGCCGAACTTGCCGATCGCAAATTTGGAGGATCCGCTCGTGTCGCTGATGTTCCCGCTGAGGGTGTTGTCTCCCGAGTTGGAACCACCGAAGTACAACACGCCATAGTGACTGGTGAGATTGTTCACCACCACGTCCTTCGTGAAGGTGACCGTGCCGCTGCCGTCGTTCAGGAAGATATTCACCGGGTTGGCACCGCCGCCGTCCATTCCCTGGCGGTCCGTCGTCCCGAACATGGTGGCGGCGACGACGATCTGGCGGGTGTTGAAGGTGATGTCGGTATCTCCCGTATGGGTGATCAACTGGCGGTTGCCATTCTTGGCGAAGGTGAAGTTGCCACCGTCGCCGATGCTGTTGAACTTGAAGTGCTCATCACCGGAGCCGGACGCTGAAAGCACGACGTTGCCGGTGAAGGTGTTCGCCGTGTTGGTGAAATCGAGAATTCCCTGGGCGGCGTTGTTCCCGCTGTTCGGGAGGAACAGGTTGCCGGACCCGGACAGCACGCCGGTGAATGTCGCCGTGGTGTTGACATTATTGGCGGTGGTGGGGGCTTGCAGGGTCAGCGTCCTGCCGCTGTTGACCACGATGGCGTTCTCGTAGGTGACGCCGCCCCTCGCATTGATCCGCGAATCGCCGTTGACAGTAACCGCACCCGTGATCGCGCCGAAACTGGAGGCATTGTTGATCGCCACGGTACCGGCATTGAGAACCGTTCCACCCGTGTAGGTATTGGTGCCGGAAAGGGTGAGCGTGCCCAGACCGGACTTCACCAGGGTCAGGACACCGGCACCGTTGTCGGCGAGCGGTGCGACCACGTTCAAATTGCCGGTGGTGAGAATGCTCCCGCCGGTATTGATGTAAAGGTTGCCCGAGGTGGTGCCGGGCAGCGTGACCACGCCACCCGTGCCGGGGGCGATGACCGACGTGACGCCCGACTGGTGAAGGATGCCAGTCGTGCCAAGGTTCGCGCCGGGCCCCAAAAGAATGCCCGGGACGATGGTCGGGGTTCCAACCGCCGTGAAGGTGGCGGCACTGCCGCCCGGCGTGGTCGAGACTTGGAACGTATTGGCACCATTTCCACCCACATTGATGACGTAATAGGGGAGGTTGGCCGTGAACCCGGTAGGAATACCCGCAAAGGTGATCGGGTCACCATTGGCCAGGGTATTGCCAACCCGCGTGAAGAAATGGCCGGCCAGCGTGGCAGCCGCACCACTGGACAACGTGTCGATTCTCAGACCCGCCATATTGCGGGTCGAGGCAAGACGCTCGGCGGCGGCTGCCCCCGAAGTTCCGCCTGTTGCCGTGCGAACGGTGTAGGCATTGGCGGCGTCCGTCCATGTGCTTTCCGTCGAGGGGGTCGTGCCGCTCCCGACGACCTGGCCGGCTGCGTTGTACACGGCGTAATCCGCGGACCCGGCTCCCGTGCCGTTCGTGTTGAACCAGGGGCCGATGATCTGTCCTTCCGGTGTCGCGCCGCCCACCTTCGAAGTGACCGCAAGCTGGCTCGTCGTCGTGTTGGGTCCGCCAGTCAGGCTGACGGTGGCGGTGCTGCTGGCCGTACGCGTCAGGTCGGCGAGCGTCAGGATCTGACTACCCAATTGCGTGTTCGTGTGGTTGAACGTGAGCTGGCCGCGGACCAGATCGACGGCACCGAGGGTCTCCGCGTAACCCACGGCGGCACCCGACGTATTGGTGTAGTTGATCACGCCGCCATTGGACGTGACGGGGGCCGTGTCGGAAACACGGTTGATGGCCCCTTCCGTCGCATCGATGTTGGTCAGGGTGAGGGTGCCATTGTTCAGGGTCAGGCCGCTGCTTGTGGCGATGGAGCCTGTGGTGGAGAGGTTCAGGACGCCCCCGTTGATGATGGTGGCGCCGGTGTAGGCACTGACCCCGGAGAAGACCTGGGTGCCGGCACCGGATTTGGTGAGGGTCATGCCGGCCGCGCCATCCGCGATGATGCCCGCGAAGGAAAAGGTGCTGCCCGACTGCGGGTTGAGGGTCAGGTTGGTGACGGTGTTGTAACCGGGGAGGACCGTGGCGAGATCCGTGGTGCCGCTGACGCCGCCGAAGGTCGGCAAGGTGACCCCCGCGCCAAGCGTGACCGTGCCCGTGCCGCTGGTGGAGAGGCCGCTGTTCTGGAGCGCGAGGGCATTGTCCAGTTGCAGCACGCCGCTGCTGACGGTGGTGATGCCGGTGAAGGTGTTGGCGGCGGTCAGCACGGTGGTGCCGCCTCCCGCCTGGGTGAAACCGCCCGCTCCCGTGATGGGTGCGGCGTTGAAGTCCGTGCCCTGGGTGACGGTGTTGCTTCGGTCGATGACGAAGGTCGCCCCCGACGCCACGGTGATGGGGCTGCTGATGCTGAGCGTGCCGCCCGTGCCGCCGCCGCCGAGCTGGAGCGTGCCGGCGCTGACGGTGGTCGGGCCGGTGTAGGTGTTGGCCAGATCGAGCACCAGAGTGCCGCTGCCGAGCTTGGTCAGGCCGGTCACGCCGCCAAAGGCACCGGTGGAGTTGGCGAACGCGGCGGTTGGAGTGAAACTGCCGCCGGCATTGGTCGTGTCGATGCCGACGAAGGCACCCGCCTGCAAACCTTGGGCAGCGGTGTTGGCCACCGAGAGGTTGGTGAGCACGGTGTTCAGGTTGGTCCCGCTGAAGCCACTGGCTCCCAGGGGATCCACGCCGAGGGCGAGCGTGGTGCCGCCTTTCACATTGATGTTGGCGGCCGTCCAGCTCCCGGTGCTGCCATTGTAGAGCGAAGCTTCCGTGGCAAACACCAGCGTGCCGCCCAGCACGGTCGTCGCGCCACTGTAGGTGTTGGCAGCGGAAAGGGTGAGGGTGCCGATGTTGTCCTTGGTCAGGGTGCCGCTGCCGGTGGTGATGCCAGTGGTGGAGATGGTGGTGTTGCCCAAGCCGCCGATGGTGAGATTCAGGTCCGTGCCCGTGATGCCGCCGGTGAGGGTCAGGGTGGTGTTGAAGGTATCGGAATTGATACGGCTGGCCGTGCCGAGGGTGATGGCACCCCCGAACGTGTTGTTGCCGCTGATGTTGCGCAGGGCACCGGAGGGGGTGAAGCCGCTGCCGCTCAGGGAGCTGGTGGTTGTTGAAATGCCCTCGCCGCTCAGCGCAAGCGCCTCGGCGCCAACGGTGATGTTGTTCTGGATTTGCAGCACCGCGCCGGAGGCGACGGTGGTTCCGCCTGCCACCCCGCCCAGGGCGGTGGCGTTCTGGATGTTGACCACCCCCGTGCTGATGGTGGTGAGGCCGTCGTAGGAGTTGGCGCCGGAGAGGTTGAGAACGCCGGCACCGCTCTTGGTGAGGGTGCGGGCACCTCCCGTTTCGCTCACGCCACCGGTAGAAAGAGTGATTGCGCCAGCGGCGGAAACGGCAAGGTTATCGGCCAAAATAATCGGGGCGGAAATGACGTCGATCTGGGTGCCGGTTTCATTGATCTGGGCTCCGCTGCCACTGTTGTTGAAGGTCAGGGTGCCACCTCCGCTGGCAGCAAGGGTGAACACGTGGGTGTTGTTGGAGTCGCCGATGTTAAGAGTGCCCGCCGTGCGGCCTGTGGTGTCGATGGTGACGGCACGGGCGGCGCTGATGTTATTATGGAGGCCGATGACATCACCCGCGACCGTACCGGGCACCGTGGGGTTGGAGGACCAACTGGCGGCAGAGCTCCAGTTGCCAGCGGCGTCGACGTTCCAGTTGCCGTTGGCGGCATGGACGGAATGCGCGGCAAGCAGCGCCGCGAGGGCCATGGCGAGGGGCAGGGAGAGGCGGGCGGCGGACAGAAGGCGTGGTTTCATGGGGAGTGGTATTTACGAAGTCGGGGTTCGTGGGCCTGCAGGCGGAAGGCAAAAGGAGCAATGGTTCGAGGTTCCATTCCACGGGCCGGAAGATCCAAGCAGATGAAAGACCGGACGCGAGAATTTCTTTCACAAAAACTGGGCCAGCGGGCGAAGCAGTTTGATCCCTGCCCCCCCCTGGAGCGCGGAGGACGCCGGCGCCGTGAGGGTCCCGGCTTCACCTCCTCCCCCGGTGACGCGCTTTCCCGCTGGGAATCGCCGATTCCCCGCGTAAAATCCCACCATGCCCAGCAAGAAGGAACTCCTCGACCTCCATTTCATGGACGCGCGCTGCAAGCTGATCGACCTCGCGGCGTTCCTCGACCGCCTCGAACGCCACCCCGGCGAGGCCGATTTCCGCTTCGAAGGCTTCAAAAAGGCCCTGCCGATCCTGCTCTCCGACCAACCCGGCCGCGCCAAGGCCGTCCTCGAATCCCTCTCCGACCATTCCACCGCACCCGCCGACAAAGCCACCTTCCAAGGTGCCTTCGGCGCGCCCGGTGCCTTCCAGTCTTGAGTCTTGCGTCTTCAAGTCTTCCGTCTTCCCCATGAAATACATCGAGCCCCACGCCCACATGGTCAGCCGCACCACGGACGACTATGAAAAACTCGCCCTCGCCGGATGCGCCGCGCTGTGCGAACCCGCCTTCTGGGCCGGCTTCGACCGCTCCTCGCCGGCCGGCTTTTACGACTACTACCGCCAGCTCACCGACTACGAGCCGAAGCGCGCCGCGAAATACGGAATCCCGCATTTCTGCTGGCTCTGCATCAATCCGAAGGAGGCCGAGGACGCCGGCTTCGCCCGCGAGGTGATGGCCATCATCCCCGAATTCCTCGACCAGCCGACCGTGCTCGGCATCGGCGAGATCGGCCTCAACAAGAACACGAAAAGCGAACTCGCGATCTTCGAGGAACACGTCCAGCTCGCCCTCGACCGCGACCTGCCGATCCTGATCCACACCCCGCACCTCGAGGACAAGCTCAAGGGCACCCGGCTGATCCTCGACTCGCTCGCCTCCTTTTCGAAGCTCGACCGCGGCAAGGTGATCATCGACCACGTCGAGGAACATACGGTGAATCTCGTCCAGGAACAGGGCTACTGGGCGGGCATGACGCTCTATCCGGAAAGCAAGTGCACCCCGAACCGGGCGATCGACATGCTCGAAACCTGCGACGCCAGCCGCCTGTGGCTGAACTCCGCCTGCGACTGGGGCGTCTCCGACCCCCTCGCCGTGGTGAAATGCGGCTTCGAGATGAAGCGCCGCAAGCACACGGCCGCGGAGATCGACACCATCCTCTACGAAAACCCGAAGCGCTTCCTCAGCCAGTCGAAGAATTTCGTGCTGCCGTGAGGCGCGTCACGAATGATTGCAGTTACACCCAGAGAATGTAGTTTCCGCCCATGAAACTGAACGCGATCATCCACGAGGCCGAGGAAGGCGGATACTGGGCCGAAGTGCCGGCCCTTCCCGGCTGCGTCACCCAGGGTGAAACTCTCCCTGAGTTGGAACAGAACCTCCACGAGGCGATCGAGGCCTGGTTGCTTGCCGCCGATCCCGCAGACCCGGGACCCTCGGGTCGATTGCTGGAAGTGGCCGTATGAAAGCGGTCAGCGGCAAGCGCCTCGCAAAGCTCGCGGAGCAGAAGGGGTGGCAACTTGCCCGGGTCAGTGGCAGTCACCATGTCTATACCAAAGAAGGGCGGGTCGAGCGGGTCGTCATCCCAATCCATGGAAACACGACCCTGAAGATCGGCCTTCAACGGGCGCTCATGAAAATCATCCCCGTTTCGGAAGACGAGCTTTGACCGCCCCCCCAAAGGAATTCCCGTTCCCAGCAGACGCGGACCTTCGGAAACCCGAAGCGTTTCCTCAGCCAGTCGAAGAACTTCGTGCTGACCTGAGCCGCGGCGGGACGGCTTGCCGGATCCCCGGCAGCCGGGACGCCAGCGCCTCCCAATCGCCGAGGTGCGCCCGCATCAGGCTCTTCCACAGCTTGCCGTGGTTTGGCACGGAGAAATGCAGCAGCTCGTGGACGATCACGTAGTCTCCCAGCTCCCGCGGCAGGTCCAGCAGCTCGTCATTGAAGCTCAGGGTTCCCGCCGTCGAGCATGACGCCCACTTCCGGCTCATCGGCCGGATGTAAATCGAATGAGCATCCACGTTCAGCTTCCGCGCCCATACCAGAACGCGTTCCTTGAACTCGTCCCTACCCCTCCACCCCGTCGCTGATTTTCCACTGCTCACTGATGACTGATCACTTGGCACTTCTCCCCGCCTTCTCCAGCAGACTGAACAGCGACTCCACCGTTGCCGTCACCTTCTCCAGATCCTCCTCCTCGGAAAACACCGCGAACGTCACCGACTTGCGCAGCTCCCGCAGCTCGGCATCGCTCTCCTTCCAGCCGGGATGCTTCGAGTCGGTGAAGCCGTGGACGATGAGCTTCAGCCAGCCCGGCACCCGGTCTTCCATCTTCGCCTTGAACAGGGCCTTCAGCAGGCCGATGTCCTTCACGATCGCGTTGATCTCCGCGCTGTCGAAGGCCAGCGCCTTTTCCAACTTGTCGAAGATGCCGACGAAATCGAGGACGAAGCCGTGTGGCTTCACTCGTGCGGGCATAGCAGCGCGAAGCCCCACCATCTCCTGCGCTTCGTTCTCGTAGGGCCGGTTCACCCGGGCGATGGCTTGCAGCAGCGTGTGATCGCGCATCGGCTTGTCCAGATACATCGCGTAGAGCACCGGCGCGTCGAAGCCGGTAAGCAGCTTTTCCGTCACGATCAGGATTTTCGGCATCTGGTCCAGCTTGCCGAAGCTCTTGCGGATCTGCCGTTCCTTCTTCGGGTCGAGGTGGAATTCCTTCAGCAGCTTCGAGTCGTTGTTGCTGCCGGTGTAAACGACCTCCGAATACTCCGGCGGCAGGAATTGATCGAGCGCCTTCTTGTAGTGCGCGCAGGCCTCGCGATCCACGCCGACGAGGAATGCCTTGTAGCCCAGCGGCTCCACGTTCTCCCGGTAGTGCTTCGCCACGAACTTCGCCACCTGCTGGATCCGCTGCTTCCCCTTCAGGAAGTTTTTGAGGTTCACCGCCCGCTCCAGGATCTTGTTGAGCTCCTCGATGTCCGCCACGCCCTCGGCTTCCGCCAGCGAGAGGAATTCCTGATCCAGCGTCTCGTGCGGCACCAGCATCTCGTTCGGCGCGAGCTGGTAGTAGAGCGGCAGCGTGGTCCCGTCGCCGATGCTGTCCGCGATGGAATACTTGTGCAGGTAGCCCTCATCGTCATCCACGCCGAAGGTCTTGAAGGTCCCCTTGCCGAAGGCCGTCTTGTCCACCGGGGTGCCGGTGAAGCCGATGAAGGTCGCGTTCGGCAGACCGGCCATCAGGAAGTTCCCGAGATCGCCGCCGGTCGTCCGGTGCGCCTCGTCGATCAGCACATAGATGTTCTTCCGCAGGTTCAGGTCCGCCGGCATGTCGCGGAACTTGTGGATCATCGTCACGATGATGCCCCGGTAATCGTTCCTCAGCAGCTCGTTCAGCCGCCGGATGCTGCCGGCGTGTTCCAGATTCCCCAGCCCCAGCGCCGCCAGGTTCTTGAGCATCTGGTCTTCCAGCTCGTTGCGGTCGATCATCAGCAGGACCGTCGGCTTGTCCGCTGCCGCGGCGCGGAAAAGCATCTGCGCCGCCACGATCATCGTGAAAGTCTTGCCGCTGCCCTGCGTGTTCCACACCAGCCCGCGCGTCCGCAGCGGATCGAGCGCCCGGTCCACCACGCATTCCACGGCTTCCGTCTGGTGCTGGCGCAGGATGTATTTGTTCAGCTCCTCGTCCTTCTCCGCGAAGAGGATGTAGTCCTTCAGGAAGGCCAGCACCCGCGGGATGGTGCAGAAGCTCTTCACCTTCCACTCCAGATTCCCCAGCAAAGAAGCTTCAACCACGGAATTCACGGAACACACGGAATCAGAAATCCCACCTCCAAATCCCTTCCGTGTATTCCGGGTGTTCCGTGGTTCGACTTCTTCATTTTTCCACGCAAAAATATTCCGCCGCACCGTGTTCCAGGTCACCCCGTAGGAAAACCCGATCGCATCCGTGGCGGTGAAAAGCTGGAGCGGCACGAAAACCTCCGGCGTCTCCTCGTGGTAGCGCCGGATCTGGTCGATCCCCAGCGCGATCCCTTCATCCTTCGTCGCGTTCTTGCACTCGGTCACCAGCACCGGGATGCCGTTGATGAGAAACACCACATCCTGCCGAGTCCCGTAGTGGCCGTTGTGATAGGCCCACTCCTCGGTCACTTCGTAAATGTTCCGCGCCGGATGCTCGTAATCGATCAGGATCAAGTCCCGCTCGCGCTTCTCCTCGTGGTCGAAGAACTTCCCCCGGTTCCGCAGGTGCTCCACGAATTCCCGGTTGCCGTAAATGTCCGAGTGCAAATGCCGGAACTTCCCGGGCAAGGCCCCCTCCGCCTCCGCGTAGCGCGGGTTGAACTTCAGCACTTGGGTGTGCAGCAGGTCTTCAAAAAATAAGGAGGGCGGACACTCTTGTCCGCCTTTCGTCTTCCCACGCCGCAATTCCGCTTCCTCCCTCGAAACCAAGCTCCACCCGATCTCCTGCGCATACGCGAGAATCCTGGCTTGGACGGTTTTGTGTTCGGTGGGCTTGCTCATTAGAAAATTCTGGCTTGCATAAAGGCTCGTCCGGACGGATGGTCGCCTCGTTCTCCGCCAGTGGCAGTAGAACCAACAAAGGCCCCCGCAGAGCCAGCCTGGTCAAATCTGCGGTATTTTTTTGCCCTCATGGCGTCCATTTCGGTGAGGTTTTGAGCTTGGCCAGCGTACTCGGTGTGTCAGCCACATAGGCGGTGATGAATCTGGCCGACGTCGGACTCGATATCCCGATTACCACCACGTAATTGCCACACACCAGTGTCACCCGGCGGTTCTTGTCATATTTCCGTGTGTCCCGATCCCAGCCCTGAAATCGCTGCACCGCCGTGTCCTGCAAGGCCACGGCGATCCATTCCATCCGCTCCGCACGTATATCTGAAAACTTGTCTTTCACCAGGTCGCGGCGCGTGCTCTCAAAAAAACAATGATCAAAGTCAGTCTTCCGGAATCGCACCGTCATCCCGTCGTGAGTCATGACCGCTCCACGGCAATACAGGTTCTCAAAATGAAACCGGTAGGCGGCTTCATCGGCGAGACTCAGCAATGGCGGATACACCGCCATCTACCAGCCTCCTCCCGGTTGAATCTCGAACACATTGAACTTCTGCTCGCCGAGCGCCGTCGCTCGCACCGGATGCCCGAGCTTGTCCTCCAGATGCGACAGCAGGGAACGTTTTGCGGAACCCAGCGTTTCAGGATCATTGTATCTCGCCTGCGTCAGCCCGGTCAGCACGTCGCAGAGTTGGATCAAAACGGATTCGTCGGAAGGAGTCGCCTGCACCATGATCTCGCTGGCGAGATTGGCATGGTTCAGACAGGTTTGCAGCGTCTTCAACCGGCTGGGTAAGCGGTTCTTCTTGTGATCGCAGAAGATCCGGTAGCGGTTGCACTCCCGCGTCCAGTGCAGCAGCAGTTGATAGTAGAACTTGTAAAACCCCAGTTCACCGTCGCCGTCGTGGAATTTCACCAGATCGATCTTCGTCCTGTCCACCACGATGGCGCGGAACCGCACGTCATTCCCGCGCTCGAGAAACCAGTCCACCGCTTCCCGGTAAAACGCCGCCTTCGACGGCGAAACCTTCCGCCACTTGAATTCGCTGCCGATCCCATGCCGGTGTCTCAATTCATGCAGCGCCGCCTTGCTCTCGACACGCAGTTCCTCGGGTAACCATAGACTTCCGATGACCATGTAGCGCGCCTTCGGCTTTTCCGAATGCAGCAGTTCCGGCCCGGATTCATCACAATACACGTCAAAGTTCATGGGAATTTGAGATTGGATAAGGGTTTGGGTCGTGCGATGAATCTTTGCGGACTGGGAATTCTTGGTCGGAAGGCGGTGTCTGGGAATCCTCGGAGCCGCCTTTTTCGTTTCAGGATCAAGTTCCACACCCTTGCCGCGGCGTAGCCGATAGGCGGAGACGGGTTGGCATCCAGCAAATCCTCGAAAAACAAGGTGCGCCCCTTCGCCCGGTCTTTGATCGGCGTCTCCGGACTTGTGACGGCGTAGCTCTTTGGCGAAGACGCATCAAACCCGCGCCGCTGCTCCGCTTCCTTCTGCGACACCAACGACCAACCGATGGCCTCGGCGTAGGCGAGAATCCGGGCTTGGACGGTCTGGTGTTCGGTGGGTCCGGACATCAGTTGCTAGATCGGCTGTTTCGGATGCCTTCCAGTTTCCTAAACTCCCGATCGATGACCGGTTTGATCACAAAACAAAAGGCTCTCAATGAGACATTGCCGCCGCTGTTCAATTCCGCCTCGGCTCGCTCCATCTCCGCTTTGATCTTCCGTGCCTCTGCAAGTTTGAGCCACTGTCTTCTCTTTGGCTCCAATGCGCCACGGATTGCTTCCCGGCGTAGCGCCCTCAATTCCTTGTGATCCAGCCCCAGTTCCTTGATTGTGTCAACGGCTGCAGCGTCGTCCGCCCTAACAGCCTCAATTTCGCCCTTCCTCTTATAGGCAAATCGCACCGAGCAATCTTCCCGCAATGGCGAAACGAATTTTGCGACGTCGGCCGGCAATGGCCATTTGCCCTTTTTGACCGCACCATACTCCACGCCGATCTTGCGATTGGGCTCGGGCCAACATGCCACCATATTCCCATGGTCAGTGTCCTCACCTCGCTCGCAGTGGTCCTGGGCCTTGAGATGTTCGATGTGAAACCAAGGTTCACCGTCACCCAAGAACGTCAACCGGATGCCGGTGTAGGCACAAATTCCGCCTTGCTCTTCAAAGAGCCGGTGGTTGACGGCGGCGATCACTGCCGGAGCACGGCGCATTGCATCGTAGTTGAACGGCCACGTTGCATCGTCCGCCGCTGCATTTCTTGCCTGCCGCCATTCAACAAGCTCGTTGGGAGGAGGGCGCTTCTTAATTGTCCTCATGGGCCAGCATCTTGAGGCTTTCGAAACTGCTCTCGAGCCGGGTCAGCTCCCCATCCGAACCCTGAATCCGTTCATGCGCTTCCCGAAGTTTCCTTTCGGCGGCAGTGAGATCATCCTCCTCCAGCGCCTCCTCAATGTCGTCCAGCAGCTTGCGTGTCTCGGTGTCCCGCGACTCCGCATCCGGCATGACGTGGTCCAGGATCCAGTTCGAATCCACACCCAAGGAAATCCGCGGTTGGGTGATCTCTCCGGCTTGGGACATCAGGCGGATCTCGTCGGCAGGAACCTCGCCTATCACCTGCGGGGAATGCGTGGTTGCGACAAATTGCATCGCCGGGAACGTCTCCTTCAAATCCCCCACCACCCGCCGCTGCCATTTCGGATGCAGATGCACGTCCACCTCGTCGATCAAGATCAGGCCCGGCGCATCCCTCAGCACCCGTGGCCAAGGCTCATCCTCGGGGCCCAGTTGATCGGCGGGGAGAAGAAAGGCGTTCTGCGTCACCGCCTTGATGGCGATGTCGGCGATCAAGGCGACCATCATCCTTTGTCCCGCGCTCAGCAGGGAGAAGGGCTGCGCCGCGCCTTCGATCAGAAGCACGATCTCCGCGCGGTCTCCGTCGTACCACAGGTTTTCGCAATCGGGGATGCATCGGAGAACCGCCCGCTTCACTGCTTCATAGCCCGGTCTCCACGATCCCTTGCGATTGGCAAACGCGATCGCTTCCCGCTGGAACCACGTCTGCAGGTCGCCCAAACGGATCCTCTCTTCGAAGCAATCGTAAAAGGCATCCCAGCGCCGCGCCGGCCCATTCGCTTTTGCCTTCTGACCCCTCGCACGCGAGGGCAACCAGGCCCGCCCCGCCCCGTAGTATCCGATCACCGGGCAAAGCACGTCCTCACCCGCTTCGTCCCTCGCATAGACTCCGGCCACCACATCCAGCGCTGCCTTGGCATCAGCACTCGTGGTCCGCGCCCCGTCCTTCCGAATCTGCCGGCACCACGCCACCGATTGCCCCGCGATCACACCCTCCGCTTGTATGGAAACAGGCTTCAGCTCCTTGAACTGGACCCGGTCGCCGACCTGTTCCGACACGAGCCGGATCTCCGCCGACATGATGTTTCGACCGCTGTCCACCAACGTCGTATCCGGTGGCTTCACCAGCCACACACCCGCGGCCACCGCAAGCGCGTCGAGCAGGGTGGTTTTGCCCGCGCCATTGTCGCCCACCAACAGGGTGAACCGCGGGTGCAGTTCCAGCGTTTGCTGCTCGAAGCGCTTGAAGTTCTGGATCTCGATTCGGTCGATTCTCATGCCACTCTTCCGGTGTATTCGTTACGTCAAAAATAGCTTCCAGGTCTCATTTCGGGAACGTAAATATCTGGGAATGACCCGCCGTCCGGACACTCTTCCGCTCGCGCTTCTCCTCGTGGTCGAAGAACTTCCCCCGGCCTGTCCTGCCGTAGCCCTTGGGCAAAGGAGGATTCCGCAGGTGCTCCACGAATTCCCGGTTGCCGTAAATGTCAGCCGAAAAATGCCGGCCCGCCCCTCCGAAGCCGAATGGCGAAGGGGGGAACTTCCCGGGCAAGCCCCCCTCCGCCTCCGCGCAGCGCGGGTTGAACTCCCGCACCTTGGCACCCAGCAAATCCTCGAAAAAAAACGTCCGCCCCTTCGCCCGATCCTTGATCGGCATCTCCGAACTTGTGTCGGCGTAGCTCTTTGGCGAAGACGCATCAAACCCGCGCCGCTGCTCGGCTTCCTTTTGCGACACAAACGTCCAACCGATGGCCTCGGCGTATTCGAGGATCCGGGCTTGGACGGTTTTGTGTTCGGTGGGCTTGCTCATCTCGATCGCGTCTTTCCTACCAACTTCCGAATGACTCGCTTTTTGCGGATAATGAAGAGCTGGCAGTCAAGAAACACGTGAGCATAGAAGGCAATCCGCTCTAGCGGATGCCTATCATCTAGGCTTTCACGCGACAAATTTCTGGATAAAATTGAAATGTGACGATGCTTCTCGGCAATCCCAGACAGAGCCGAGGCAATCCGTACGAGGTTTTCATTCTTCAATCCATAATGTGACGTCTCCTGAAAAGCCCTGAGAATATTCCCCTGAAACTCTTCTAGAGTCCCCATTGATTTCAGCAGTCGCGGCTTTGAGCAAAAATGAGGAGCTTCATTCAGACGGAAAGCTACGTGGTGATCCAGATCATCCTGAATCACGCCGATAGTCGACGGCTTAATCCATACCGATCTGTCTTTCACTTTATGATTGAGGTAAGCTTCATTTAATTCCTGAGGAGCATGGAAAGCAGGAGCCGTATAATATACTTCTTGCCCAACATTCTCGAGATCCAACAACATCTCATGCTGATCAGAATGACGCGAAGCTCGTATATGCATGCGGTAAAATGGAATCTGAAGAAGCCCTCTCTTGTACTCCATTGCGCTTTTTCTCGTCATCTTATGCGCTAACTTGAACTGCAAAAAGAGTGGAATTCCAGGCCCATCCAGACGAACATCGTACCCGCCCCCTTTCTGACCTTCCGCATAGAGGGAAGGAAAAACAGGCGCAGCTTTCAGCGTCATGCCATGCCAGTGAATCAATTCATCGGTCAATGCATAGCCGTAACTAAACTCGGAAATATTGGGTTTCATGTGAAATTAAGATAGCGGAGAACTCAATGCCCATACATCGCACGTCGGCGCTCGAAGGCAGTTGCCCCTCCCTCTAGAATTTTCTGCACCCAATCCTTAGTCTGAAGCCGATCAATCGATCCGCGCTCAATCACTGTTCCGCAGTCATTCTCTCGCTGCATTGGCAAGATTAACTCCGCGTCTCCCAGAACGGCGATATTCGCGTTGTGGGTGACGACAATAATCTGACGTCTTTCTTTTACAGCACGAAGGGTAACAACAATAGTTGCCGCAATAAACGCATTATCCAAATCATCCTCTGGCTGATCAATTATTAGTGGCACACTTGACTCGGACAGCATGGCAATCGTGAGTAGAATGGTGTGTCGCTGTCCATCTGACAGCTGGATGACTGGAATTTCTTTTGGGTGCTCTCCTTTTGTCCGGACCGTAATAACGGGTTTGGCGGGTTTGCCTATTTCCTGAAGATCAAAAATTATTCTCCACTTCCTCATTTTTTGAATAATTTCTTCAGCCCATTCTTTGGAGACTCCAGAACTATCTGCGATGCTTTGCGGATTATTATCGTAGATCCAACCAGAAAGTTCGTCTGGTGTGATTTTTGAACACATTGCTCGCGCAGTCTTCTCTGGAAAATGGCTCCCTGTCATTGCCGTCTGAATGAATTCGACAAAATCATCAATAATCCCACCTTCATCGTATTTAACAAAAACAAGATAGTCCTGAAGCGTACTCCCAAGCATTTTATTGATATACGCAAGCTGTGCCTTGCGGCGCTTGGTCATCTCGCCTCGAACTCGGGCCAGTTCAGCGCGCAGTTCTGAACGTGTAGTTCTTGACCCAAGCAATTCGGGTCTCCGCTTCTCAATATTCGCTATCTGCCCACCAAGAACACCCTTCTCGCGTATCCACTTTTCAATCTCGGCAATATTGCCCGCTAGGCCCTTTGATTTTAGCTCTGCGATTTTTGGAGCAAGCTCTTCATTCAGCCTGACATGATTTGCCTTGAGGGCAGCACATTGAACTTCTAGATTAGCCGCGATCGTTTTCAACCCATCGTTAATCTCCTGCGTCTTTCGCGTAAGTAGGAGCTTTGCAGCACTAAATTCGCCTCTGATCTGATCGATGGCTGTGGCCGAGGCAGGGTCGCTTGTAATTTCTCCCGCCGATTCAATGAAAACGTCGAGGTCTCGCTCAAATCCCGACAGATCGACTCCTTCTCCGTAATCTCTAACTACGCCTTCAACAGCTTCCTTCACTGTGCGCTCTGAACTAATTTTACTTTGAAGTCCGACAATTTCCTTGAGCTTGCCTTCTTCTGCAATTTGCAGCTTTTTATCAATTTCCCCGTGGCTCAACTTTTTTTGCTTTAACTGACCAAAGGTTGTCTCAAGAGCAAGCAGTGAAGCGCCATTCTCACGCAATTGGGCAATCAACGCATCCTCCTCTTCAATCAAGTCTCTCAGGTTTGTGTACCTGTCTAAGAACGACTGGAAAAGACCCGGTGAATTCATTGGATCTTTCGCGATCTCTGCCAGATCTCCCTGCCCAAGGTACTCGACAGCAAAAGAATCTAAAGGAGCGTCAGCAACCGAACCATCGGCTTTCGCCTTGACGAAAATATCGCCCGATCTCGAACGTTCATAGCGATAGAGATTACCGTCCCCACTTTCACAAAACACCTGCACTAAATCCGGACAGTTATCGAACTCCTCTAATTCGTTGTTCAACCCAAATGCGTAAGCGAGTGCACGGATGGCTGTTGACTTGCCTGTTCCTCGTCCACCGATGAAGCAATTGAGATTGTCACTGAATTGAATGAGTTCTCCATCCAAGAACCCTCCGGTCATTGAGATTCCGACAACTTTCGGGATCGCTTTCGGAAGGGTTGCTTTGGCCTTCACTCGAGCTGTGGGATCGGTGAGAGCTGTTCGAAATGCATCCCAAGTCAAATCCGTCAGTTTCATTCGGGTCCACGGTTTGGAGGGGATCGATGCTTCGAAGCGAGCTAAACTGTGGGCATCCGAACCTTGCAGATGAGCGAGATGGTGCCGCCCCTTGAGTTCTGGCACATCGAGCCTCGCCATGAAAATATCACGCCGCACGCTCGCATCAGAACTTCCGGACTCTTCCTCCGAATACCAATCCAATGTCTCGATAGCGTCGCACTCTAAACCAAATAGCCCAGGATTGAGAAGGATGTCTCGCTTCCAATTCTGAAATCCAGGGGCAAACTTGTCGAACCCGGTTTTTTCACGATCGATATGTGCAGCGATGCAGATCCCCCCCAGTTTGTAGGCTTCCGCGATCACATCTGACATTGATTTAGCAGTATGCGTGTTTTCAGCCCCCTTGACACCAACGAGATCAAGCTTCACCAGAAACCGCGAAAGATCATCGATTTTTTCGGGATCGAAGTATGCAAGAAGATGTCCGTGTGCCGTGGTTACCTCTACCCCCGGAATCACAACTATCGACCCACCAAACCCCTTGGCGTATGCAACAGCCTCCGCGACGTTTACATCAGAGTTATGATCGGTGATTGCAATGACGCTGAGTCCCTGTTTTACCGCTGAATCAACAATCGCCTTGGGTGTCATTGCGGTATCCGAAACATCGGCCGATGCTCCATATGAGTGAATGTGTAGATCCACATTAACGAACCGAGCTCCGTTCTCAATTGCATCGATATCTTTGAATGTTGCCATTGGTAGATTTGGGGATTGAGAATTTAGGCTGCGCGAGTCTTCGCTGTCATCAGGTCATGAAGGAGTGTGCGAAATAGGTCTTGAAGCTGCGCTTTCTTCCTCGACGCTATTTCGGTTCTGTTGCCAACGGCATCCAACGCGTCGGCGATGTCTTGCTGCTCGCTTGGTGATGGGAGAGCCAGATCGACTGAGCTGAATGTATTTCGGTTCAGTGTTGGGACGGCGACTCCCTGCCGGTACTGGGTCAGATCCAGATCAATGACCTTGTAATAGACAAACTTCGGGTGATTCCCCCGAAAATCTTTCACGTAGAGCAAGACGTTGTGCGCCCAGAAATCCTCGGCAATAAACAACGGCTTGCCTGCGGATGAACCGCTCCGAACGACGGTCACGCCTGGAGCTTTGACGTTTGCCGTATCGTGAAAGCCGATCACCTGTGTCGCTCCGATGACAGGAACCGATCCCTGCCTGAAATCCTGCTTCCGTAGATCGTGGCCACGTTGAAGCGTCACAAATTGATCAAAAGGCAAGACACTCCAACTTTTGGGAATGCTGCCGATCTCGGTTTGTTTTTGGCATTCATTGCGGAGTCCTTCGGTGAAGAGCTTGTGCATGAGGGCCTTTTTCAGCTCGGTGGTGGTCTGAATGATCCGCTCCTGCTCTTCGATCGCCCGCTGCACCGTCGAAAGAATGTGGGCGATCTTCTTTTGCTCGGGGAGTGGGGGGAGACTCAGGCGAAAGCGGTTGAGCGATGGCCATGATGTCCGCGGATGCTGAACGCCCGTGGTGGTTGCCTTCGCGTATTCTATGAACGGATCAGTGTGAATTAAGTATTTGAGGAAGTCTGGCTCACAGACATCCTTGCCACGCATGACGATAATGTCTGTCGAACAGATCCCATCAAAATCAGGCCGCGCTCCTTTTCTCAAATAGGGCCGTAGTTTGCCAAAGAGAACATCACCCGCTTTGAATGCAGTCTTGGAGGATCGGACATCGCTTTCGGTGCCTTGGCCAACAAGCGAAGGGAAACCTTGAGCGAGGTGTTCGAGTCCCAAATAAAGTCCTTCCCCGATGTCGGATGGTGAATGGGTGTCTTTCACCCGCAGCGCGATGTCTCCTAGGTGGCAGTTCTTCCATCCGTTCGGAAGAGGATTGAGCACGAGATTCGAATCCGGTGAGGAATCAGTTCCGGCATGGGGGACAGGAATGTCCCCGGTCGTTTGGGTTTTCATGCCGCACCTCCCATGTTTCGCCCATTCAGGGCTCCGGATTCTTTGGGGCCGTTGGAACCAGGGCGATGCCCTGGGCTGGTATGTTGCCGCCCCGTTGGGGCTTTGGAGGTAGCGCGAGGCTGAATTCGAGGTGTCAAGGAATCCTTGACACCTGCGCGGCGCGAACGGCTTAGGGAAGCAATCACTCCCTTCCTCCTTCCAGTTGTTTCAGATTCCTCGCGGTGAGGGTGCGCATCCGGCGGATGGCGATGGCGTTGAGGCGCTTGATGCGGTCGCTCTGCGGCAGGGCCATGTGAATGAACTCGGCGTTCATGTTCTCGAGGTTGGCGAGGACGAGGAGTTGTTCGAGGCTGGCGTGGTCGCGCATGTTGCCGTCTTTGCCGGGGTTGGCGTCCCGCCACTGGCGGGCGGTCTGGCCGAAGAGGGCGACGTTGAGGAGGTCGGCCTCGCTGGCGTAGGTGTAGGCGGCTTGTTGCGGCGTGACTTGAGCAGGAATCAGATGGGCTTGGATGGCGTCGGTGTGGAGCCGGTAGTTGATCTTGGCGAGGGTGCGGTTGAGATTCCAAGCGAGCGAGAGGCGGCGGTTCTCGTCCTCTTTGAGCCGCTGGAACTCCTTGATGAGGTAAAGCTTGAACTCCGGACTGAGCCAAGAGCCGAATTCAAAGGCAATATCGCGGTGGGCGAAAGTGCCGCCGTAGCGGCCTGCCTTGGCAATCAGGCCGATGGCAGCCGTGGCGTCCGACCATTTTCTTGCAGAGAGGTAGAAGCTGTTTCGTCCGGCCTCGTTTTTAATTCCCTCGAATTCGGGGGTTTTAAAATCCGGGTTGTTGAGCTGCTCCCAGACGCCGAGAAAGAGGACCGTGTCCTTGTTTTTGAGCCACTGCTCGATCAACGCGGGGCCACCATCGAAGTTCCGCACCATGTCGGTCAGGGAAATATAGTCCTCAGATTCCCGATGCAGCACGGTGATCTCCGCCCCCCGGACGTGAATCGTGGATGACGCTGGCTTCTTTTTCATGCCTCGACCTCCTTGAAACTGAGCTTGTGGCGATTCCCTCCGGTCTGACTTCTAATTGTGGCGAATTTGCCGGAATTAAAATTGGGGGTGTAGCTGATCAGAGTGGACCGCTTTTTAATCCCGTCGAATTCGACGGGATTATTATGAGCATTCTGGGCACAGATGTGCGGGAAATCGCTTCTGTTCAGCATGTATGTTTGATCCGTGCGCATCCGTGTGATTCGTGGTTAAACTCCAAGCTGCTTGAGGATTTTCCTGAGGGCCATGTCGGTCTCCCTGGCTTCGGCTTCGATGGCGTCCAGCTCGGCGACGATCTCGGCGATGGGCCGGTAGGTTTCGGCGTCGCTGGTGTGGATGTAGCGGCTGGGGGAGATGTTGTAGTCGTTCTTCTTCAGCTCCGCGTGATCGACGATGCGGCTGAGTTTGTCCTCCTCCTGCCAGCCGATGAGGAGGTCGGCGATGCGCAGGATGCCGTCGTCCGGGATGAAGTTCTTGGGATTTCCCTTCTCGAAGATCTGGCTGGCATTGACGAGGAATACCTTGCCCTGGCGCGCCTTCGGCTTGGCGGCGTGCAGGAACAGGACGATGCCGGGGGCGCTGGTGTTGTAGAAGAGATTCTCCGGCAGGTAGAGCACGCTCTCGACGAGGTCGCGATCGACGAACCACTGGCGGACGGTCTTTTCCTTGTTGTCCCCGGCATTTCCCGAGCCGCGGGAGACGGCCCCGGTGTCCCAGACCACGGCGGCGCGGCCATCGGCCTTGAGGGAGGCGAAGATGTGCTGGGTCCAGCCCCAGTCGGCGGAGGATTTCCCGGGGAAGCCGGCCCCGGCGGGGAAGCGGTCGAGTTCGTCAGCATCATAATCCGCCTCGGTGAACCAGTCCTGGTTCCACATCGGATTGGCGACGACGCGGTCGAAGGTGCGGAGCTTGCCGCGCTTGTCCCGGAACTTCGGGTTCTTGAAGGTAGCGCCGATCTCGATGGTGCCCTCCATGTCGTGGATGATCATGTTCATGCTGGCCATGGCCCAGGTATCGGCGACGTATTCCTGGCCGTAGAGCTTGAGCGGGGCGATGCTGCGCTTCTTGCCCTTGGCAGCTTCCTCCATGGCGATCTCGCACTTGATGAGCAGGCCGCCGGAACCGCAGGTGGGATCGTAGATCTCCATGCCGGGCTCCGGCTGGAGCACCTTGGACCTGATGGTGCCGACCGCCGGCGGCGTGTAGAACTCGCCCGCGCTCTGTCCCCCACCCTCGGCGAACTTGCGGATGAGGTATTCGTAACTCTTGCCGATGATGTCCGCCTCCACATCCTCCAGCCCGAGGCGCTTCTCGCTGATTTTTTCAATCAGATTGGAAAGGCGGTCGTCATCGATGTCCCGCTGGCCGTGGGTGGTGGCATTGAAATCGACGCGGTCGATGATGCCCTGCAAGGGCGGGTTTTCCTTGGCGATGGCCCGCATGTGGGTGGTCACGCCCTCGCCGATCTTGTCGGAGAGTTTCCGGATGACGGACCAGACCGGCTGCTCGGGGTCCTCCGGGACCAGCGGCAGGAAGAAGCGGACCATCCCCTTCCCCAGCCCGGCCCGCTTCCAGTCCAGCATGGCCAGTTGGAAAGCCTTCTGCCGGAAACCCACCTCGGCGGCGATGCGGTTGATCTCGTCGTCGAAGACGTCGCAAAGGCGCTTGGTGAAGATCAGCGGGAGGATGAAGTCCTTGTATTTCGGCGCATCCTTGGCCCCGCGGATCGAGCAGGCGGCATCCCAGATCCATTGTTCGAGGGATTTGTTCTTCTCGGGCTTGGGAGCGGTGGACTTGCGGGCGGGCATGCGGGAGGGAAAGTAAACGATGGTTAGGGATAACCCTCGCCGGGGGAAGAGGAAAGACAGGGCGATTCAACTTTGCCCATCGGACAAGCGCGGACCCAGGCCGCTGAATCACTTCCTCTGCCAGTCGCCCCCTCGTGCCGCGCCGCGGCCGCGTGCCATGCTGAGGCGTTGGCGACGAGCCTCTTGCACCCTGATCCCGGCCGCCCGCAGGGACGTCTTCCGCGAGTGGAATCCGGCCGGAATTTCCCAATCGCGAAATTCGCCAAATAGGCCACTAAAACAATGCGTGGAGGATCTTAAGCTTCCCCCATTTTCCCTACCAACCTCCATCGAAACCAACCAACATGAAAACAAGGACTTTCGGAGCCCTGCTGGTCGCAGGCCTGACCCTCGCGGCCGCCCACGCCAACCCGGCGTAACCGGCAGCGGCCATCACCAAGGCGGAAGTCAACGCCGCGCAGCAGGCGTGGTGCGACGCGCTGGTCGCCATCGGCAAGACCCACACGGATGGTGGCGACGCGAAGGCGCACGCCGAGAAAGTTCTCACCGCGGCCTACGCCTAGGACACGGGCAAGGTGTTCTTCAAGCCGACGCTCGCCTACGGCCCGAACACCTTCCGCCCGACAAAGAAGGGCGCCCTCGCCTACTTCGTCGGCGGCGACCCGGACTTCCCGGAAGACAAGGGCTTCGCCCTGACGCCGTGGGTCAAGGCCCGCTATGACAACCTGGGCGACGGCGACGACGGCATCCAGATCCACGGCGACATCGCGATCACCATGGGCAACGTCTGGGTCACCGACAAGGACGGCAAGGAGACGATGGTCGACAAGACTTTCGTCTTCAAGAAGGGCGAGGATGGCAAGCTGAGGCTCATCGTCCACAAGTCCTCCCTGCCCTTCAGCCCCGCGAAGTAAGTCAACCGCGGCAATAAGCGCGCCCCTCCTCGCCCCTGCCGGCGACTGTCGGCAGGGGTTTTTTTGAGATCGCTTGCGGCGCGATCCACGGTGATTCAGGGTTCGCCCCATGATCACCCGCCGCCACTTTCTCGCCCGCTCGCCGCTCGCGCTGGCTCTGGCCGGCGCGGGGTGCCAACGCGAGCAGCCGACCGAATCCATGAGCACCCCGACCTCGCAACGCCCGCTGATCGTATCCACCTGGCCCTTCGGCAAACCCGCCAACGAGCAGGCGCTCGCCACCGTGCGGGCCGGCGGCTCCGGACTGGATGCCGTCGTCGCGGGCATCGGCGTGGCGGAGGCGGATCTCTCGAACAGCTCGGTCGGTGCCGGCGGCCTGCCGAACGCGGAGGGCGTGGTCCAGCTCGACGCCTGCATCATGGCGGGCCCCGGCCACCGGGCCGGCAGCGTCGCCGCGCTCGAAGGCATCGGGCACCCGGTCGCCGTCGCCCGCAAGGTGATGGAAAGCACCCCGCACGTGATGCTGGCCGGTGCGGGGGCGAAGAAGTTCGCGCTCGAAAACGGCTTTCCCGAAGTGGATCTCCGGACCCCCGAAGCCACTGCAAAATGGCGCGAGTGGCAGGCAACCCGGGACGGCGACCCGGGCCACGACACGATCGCGCTGCTGGTCCTGATGCCCGACGGCAATCTCTACGGCGGCTGTTCGACCAGCGGGCTGGCATTCAAACTGCCGGGACGCGTCGGCGATTCGCCGATCATCGGCAGCGGGCTCTACGTCGACAACGAGGTGGGGGCGGCCGGCGCGACCGGGTTGGGCGAGAACGTGATGCGTTACTGCGCTTCGTTCCTCATCGTGGAATTGATGCGGCGGGGCGCGACACCCGGGGAAGCCTGCGCCGAGGCGATCCTGCGCACGGCGCGGCAGGATCCGAAAGGCATCGACCTGAGCATCAACTTCATCGCGATCGACAAGCAGGGCCGCTGGGGTGCCGCCGGCACCGGCAAGGGTTTTGCCTACGCGGTCACCTATCCCGGCTACAGCGAGGTCCTGCCGAGCCTCGCCCTGAGCGATCTGAAGGTGAAGGCCGTCGGCGGTCACCTGGAGGCGACCGGCGATTGATCCGGATCGCCCTCGGCCACCTGCCACCTGCTCCGGCAGCCCAAGCCCGGCGGGAACGCGAGCCCGGGGCCGCCCGCCACGTCGCGAGGGCGCGCCCCGCAACACCAAGGCCTGCCCTCCGGAGGCTCCGCGAATCAGGGAACAGTCCGCACGATCACCGCGGCGCAGCCGCCCTCGGACTGCTGCGATGATTCGCAGCTTTCGAGTGCAGGGTGAAAACCGCCGCCCCGGCGGACTGAAGCGACCTTCCGGGGTCGCAGCGTCCCGCCCCAAGCGCCCGCTCCACCCTTCATTC
>CAMCYK010000003.1 GCA_945883695.1 Akkermansia muciniphila
AAGCGATGCGTGGTGAAAGCAGCGGTTCTCGATCAAGCTCTCTGGACTACCTCCAACGCGAGCTCTGAGCGACTCAAGCATCACAAGGCCCTTCTGCAAAAAATGGTTGGGGCACGGCAGCCTGGTCAGGCCAGCCCGTGGATCTTCACCACCAACTACGATCTGGCCATCGAGTGGTCCGCTGAATCGGTCGGGATCCAAGTCAACACGGGGTTTCTTGGGATCCACAACCGCCTCTTTTCTCCCCAGAGCTTCGATCTCGGATTCAGGCACGCCTCTGCGAGCGGCGAAGCCCGGTTCGGGTGCAATGATTGCTACCTGGTGAAGCTGCACGGGTCTCTCACTTGGAGAAAGGAGTCCGGCATGGATTTCAGGGAACTTTCCTCCCATGAGATGTGGGAAAGCCACGCGATTGTTTCGGCGCGGAATGGCGGACGGGAGCGGAATGCTTTCAATTACGGGAATGTCTCACCTCTGGTCACCCGCCTGCATCGCCTTGTCGAGGATGAGATGTTCAAGGCCGTTGTTGACGTGGACGGAGGCAATCCGTGTCAGGGTAACGGCCACTTGGATTGGAAGGCGGAGTCGGAACACTTGATCGACGAGATTTTTGGCAGTCACGACAGCACGTGGCAGGTGCAGGTCGTCAACCTCAAGCAGGTGCCCCAGGACTTGATGCCGCTCATTTTGGGCTCGTTGCTTGAACTCTACGCCCAAGTCCTGTTCTCACGTGGGCAAGGGGGAAGCCCAGCGACACTGCTCGTCTTGGAAGAGGCGCACCACTACTTGCGGTCCCCCAGCGGGTCTGAAGAAGATCGTGGCTCTGCGCTGGCCTACGAACGGCTTGCGAAGGAGGGGCGGAAGTTCGGTCTGTCCTTATGGCTGAGCACGCAACGCCCCTCCGAAGTTTCATCAACGGTATTGTCCCAGTGCAACAACTGGGTGGTGTTCAAGCTGAATTCAGAACAGGACCAGCGGGTAGTGGCAAACTCCTGCGAATGGGCTGATGCTCGCGACGTGCGCAGGATCTCCGGGCTCCCGAGGCAGCATGCGATGCTCTTGGGTGGTAGTTTCGCGATGCCGACCGTCGTAAAGGCTCCGACCGCTGACCCCACTCCCGAGTCTCACGATGGTGCATTCGATGCTTGGAATGATGCACGCAATGCGGACGCAGACGCGGGAGAAGACGATGATTTTTGATTCTGATCCCATGGCATCCAAGCTCCCCATCAATCTCGAAAATCTCCTCCGGCAACGGCAGGTGGAAGGGGAGCGCATCGAGTATAAGGCCGGCTGGAACCCGGACGCGATCCTGCGGACGCTGTGTGCCTTCGCCAATGACTTCGAGAACCTGGGCGGAGGCTACGTGGTGATCGGACAGGATTGCGATGCCGACGGGCGGCCGGTGTTTCCGCCGGTGGGTGTGCCGGAGAGCCAGCTCGACAAGATCCAGCAGGAGCTGCTCGGCTACTGCAACCTGATCCAGCCGCCGTATTTCCCGCTGCTGAGCGTGGAGCGCTTCGAGGAGCGGAATCTGCTGGTCCTGTGGGCACCGGGCGGCCTGAGCCGGCCCTACAAGGTTCCCAAGGCGGTGACGGCCAAGACGAAGGAATACCGCTACTACATCCGCCGCTACTCCAGCACCATCGAGGCGAAAGGGGAGGACGAGCGGGAGCTAATCAGCCTGACGGCTCAGGTGCCCTTTGACGACCGGGTGAATCAGAGCGCCACGCCGGCCGACCTGTCGCCGCGCTTGATGGCGGAGTTCCTGCGCGAGGTGGGCAGCGATCTGGCTGAGGACGCGGCCACGCTACCGGTCGAGGCGCTGGGCCGGCAGATGAAGGTGGTGACAGGCCCGAGTGAGGCCCCGCTGCCGCAGAACGTCGGGCTGCTGTTCTTCAACGAACATCCGGAACGCTTTTTCCCGGTCACGCAGATCGACGTCGTGTGGTTCCCGGAAGGCGCGGGAGGGGATCGCTTCGAGGAAAAGGTGTTCCAAGGGCCGCTGGGCCGGATCACCCGGGATGCGCTGGGCTTCATCCAGAGCCAGTATCTCAAGCAGACGGTGCTCAAGCACCCGCAGCGGGCCGAAGCGGAACGCTTCTGGAACGTGCCCTACGCCGCGCTGGAGGAAGCGCTGGTGAATGCCGTGTTCCACCGTTCGTACGAGATCCGCGAGCCGATCGAGGTGCGGATCACGCCGGAGGACATCGTGGTGCTGAGCTTCCCCGGCCCGGACCGCTCGATCCGGCTGGAGGACCTGAAGCGGGGTCGGGCGGTTTCCCGCCGCTACCGCAACCGGAGGATCGGCGAATTCCTGAAGGAGCTGGACCTGACGGAAGGCCGCTGCACCGGCATCTCCAAGATCATCTCCTCGATGGCCGCCAACGGGTCGCCACCGCCTGAGTTCGAGACGGACGAGGACCGCAGCTACTTCCTGATCCGGCTGCCGGTCCACGAAAAGGCCGGGGTTTCCACCGAACTTGAGCGGGAATCCGGTTCGGGGAAAAGTTCGGAGAAAACCGGCTCAGGTTCGGAGAAAAGTTCGGTGAAAACGGCGGGGGATACGGCCGGAAGGATCGTGGAGCAGCTCCGCCGGAACCCTGCGGTGACCGCCGGCGAGATGGCGATGGCGCTGGGGATTTCCACCCGTGCCGTCGAGAAGCAGCTATTAAAGCTTAGGGATTTAGAGCGTATTCGTCGTGAGGGTGCCGCCAAAGGTGGACACTGGGTGGTGCTGGGCGAGGAGGGGGCGGATGATGAGACGCCTGCCCTGGCCACGGTTGGCGTCGGGGATCGGACGTCGGGGGCGACTACCCAAGAAAGTGGCCAGAAGACTACCCAAGAAACTACCCAAGAAAAGATTCTGGCCCACCTGCGAGTCACCCCGGCGATGACCGGGGTGGACTTGGCCCAGGCCATCGGCATCACCGCCGATGGCATCAAATACCATTTGGCCAAGCTCAAGGCAGCCGGAAGGATCCAGCACCACGGTCCGACCAAGGCTGGCTACTGGGAAGTCATCGACCCATCATCGCCATGAAAGACAGCGCCGAACAGATCCGGCTCGACGAACGCAACCACGTCGAGAAGCCGATGCTGGATCAGCTCGCCGGGCTGGGCTGGGAGATCCTCGACTTGGATGCCAAGCAGCACCCGGGAGCCAGCCATCGGACGAGTTTCAGCGAGGTGGTGATGCTGCCGGTGCTGCGGGAGCAACTGAAGCTGATCCAGCCCTGGCTGGAGGACGATCAGGTGGAGGACGTGGTCAAGCAGCTGACCGCCGGCTTCAACGGCAGCAACCTGCTCCAGAACAACCAGCACTTGTTCCGCCCGCTGCAAGAGGGGACCAGCGTCGCCGAGAACCGCAAGACCGGCGAGAAGAGCCCGACGGTGAGGTTCATCGACTTCAACCGGAAGGAGCACAACCGCTTCATCGCCGTCTGCCAGTTCAAGGTGCGGATCCTCGGGACCGCCCACCATATCATCCCGGACATCGTGCTGTTCATCAACGGCCTGCCGGTCGTGGTGGTCGAGTGCAAGTCCCCCAAGGCGAAGGACCCGATCCCGGAGGCGATCGACCAACTGTTGCGCTACAGCGAGCAGCGGGGCGCGAAGGGCGAGGGGAGCGCGCCGTTGTTCTACTACAACCAGTTTCTCGTCACGACCTGCCGGCAGGAAGCGAAGTTCGGCACGATCACGACCCACAGCGGGAAGCATTTCTACCGCTGGTCGGATCCTTTTCCCAAGACGCTCAACGACCTCGCCCACGGCGGCAGCAGCCCGAACGACCAGCAGCGGCTAGTCGCGGGGATGTTGGATCACCTCAACCTGCTGGATATCATCCGGACCTTCACGATTTTCAGCACCAACGACAAGGGAGAGCTGATCAAGGTGGTGGGGCGCTACCAGCAGTTCCGCGCCGTGAAGCTGGCGGTGAAGCGCCTGCTGGCCGGCAAGAATCCGCGGGAGCGCAGCGGGATCATCTGGCACACCCAGGGCTCAGGAAAGTCGCTGACGATGATGTTCATGGTGCGGGAGATGTACCGGCATCCGTCACTATCGAAATGGAAGGTCGTCTTCGTCACCGACCGGACGCAACTGGAACAGCAGCTCGGCGAGACCAGCCAGAGCATCGGCTTCACCGTCAAGCCGGCCGACAGCATCAAGAAGCTGAAAGAACTGCTGGCGAGCGATGCCTCCGATCTGGTGATGGCGATGATCCACAAGTTCCGCGAGACCGATCTGGCGGAAACCTTTCCCGAGCTGAACGCCAGCCCCTACATCCTGGTGATGACCGACGAGGCGCATCGTTCCCAGTACGCGCTGCTGGGTGCCAACCTCGACAAGGCGATCCCGAAGGCGACGAAGATCGGCTACACCGGCACGCCGATCGACAAGACCGAGCGGGTCTTCGGCGACTACATCGACAAATACACGATGCGGCAGGCCATCGCCGACGGGGTGACGCTGGAGATCATTTATGAAGGCCGCACCCACAACGCCGAGGTGCCGGACAAGGCGGGGATGGACGCCATGTTCAAGGATGTCTTCCACGATTACACCTTGCCGGAGCACCTTCAGATCATGGGGGCGGGCGGACGGCGGGCCTACCTGGAAGCCGACACGACCATCGCGGCGAAGGCCCGGGACATGGTTGCGCATTATCTGACCCATGTCTTTCCCAACGGCTACAAGGCGCAGATCGTCGCGACCTCGCGCGAGGCCGCGGTGCGCTACAAGAAGCACGTGGATGACGCGGTGAAGGAGGCCATCGCGGAGCTGGAGAAGTCCAATCCAAGGCAGATCGATGTGGCCGCGCTGAAACGGATGAAGAGCGATGTGGTGATCTCTGGCAACCACAACGACGAGCTGCATCTGAAGGCCTTCACCGATTCCTCCAAGGACGAGACGACGATCAAGAGCTTCAAGCTGGCCTTCGGGAAGGAGGACCACGGCGTGAGCGGCGACACGGGGATCGTGATCGTCAACAACATGCTGCTGACGGGCTTCGACGCGCCGGTGGAGCAGGTGATGTACTTGGACAAGATCATCGTCGCCCACGGCCTGCTCCAGGCGATCGCGCGGGTGAACCGCGTCGGCGGCGACTCGAAGGAGAAGGGCTTCGTGGTGGACTACGTCGGCATCGGCCACCACCTGAAGAAGGCGCTCGATAACTATGACGAGCGGGAGCAGAACGAGGTGTTGGACGTGCTGAGCTTCCCCGAGCAGGAGCTGCGCGAGCTGAAGGCCAGCCACGCCGCGATCCTGGAACTGCTCCAGCGGCATCGGCTGACGGACCTGAGCGATCACGACGCGTTCTACGATGTGTTTTACGACGAAGACCTGCGCTTCGAGTTCATGAGCCGCTTCAAGCAGTTCACCAAGCACCTGAACCTCGTCTTCCCGGCCAAGGAGGCGCTCGATTACATGGGGGACTACCAGGCGCTGGTGGAGATCAACGTGCTCGCGGCGAAGCATTTCCGGGACGAGCGGCTGAGCATGAAGGGGATCCCGCCCAAGCTGCGGAGCATCACCGACAAGTTCCTCGAATCCCGTGGGATCGACGTGAAGGTGCAACCGATCTCCATCCTGGACGAGGACTTCCAGAAGGAAGTGAAGAAGCACGACCGCACCAAGAACAAGGCGGCGGAGATCGAGCACGCGATCCGCCACCACCTCGATGTCGATCTGGTCGACGACCCCGAACTCCAGGCCTCGTTCGCGGAGGTGCTGAAGAAGATCCTGGAGGAATTCGCGAACAACTGGCGGAAGATTTACGAGGAGCTGGAGAGGCTGCGGCAGCGCATCCTGGACGTGAGCAAGGAGCCGACGTACGGACTGCACCCGAAGAAGGAGATGCCGCTCTTCCGAATGCTGCGGGCCGAGATCTTCGGGGAGCGGGTGGTCATCCACTCCGCGACCTCGCTCGCGGAGGATGAGGCTCCCTACGGCATGAAGGAAGAGGAGCGAGTCAGCCATCTGGTCGCCCTGACCCAGCACTTGTACGGGGAGATCGAGCGGGAGCTGAAGTTGGCCGGCTACTGGGAGAGCATCCCGGCGCGCAACAAGCTGGTCGCGGACCTTCAGAAAGTGCTGTTGCAGCGGGAGTTTGAAAGACTCCCCGGGATTGTGCTGAAGCGGAAGCAGATCATCAGCCGCCTGATGGAGATCGCCGAGCGGAACCACGACACCATCCTGCACGCCGACTGATGAAGCTGGACTACCGCATCGTCCGATCCGACCGGCGCAAAAAGCTGACGATCACCGTGGAGCGGGATCGGTCGGTCGTGGTGCATGCGCCCACGGCGGCGACGGACGAAGCAATCCAACGGGTGCTGGACTCCAAGCGGCAGTGGCTTTTCGACAAGGTCAATCATGCCCAGAAGTACCAGGACCGTCCGCATCCCCCGGGCAAGGAGTTGGTGAACGGCGAGTCCGCTCCCTACCTCGGGCGAGACTACCGGATCGAGATCGCGGACACCCCGAGTGGCGGGGTGGAGTTTTCGCGGCGCTTCCTGATTCCGGCCGCGTTGAAGACCGCTGGTCGTGAGGTCCTGAAGCAGTGGTATCTCGAACGGGCTCGGCAAACGATCCTGCCCCGGGTGCAACGCCACGCCGTCGAACTCGGCGTTGTGGTCGCCAAGGCGTCCATCGTGGACAACCGTTACCGATGGGGTTCCTGCACCGTGAAAGACCACGTGAATTTCAACTGGCGGCTGATCAAGGCCCCGATGTTCGTGATCGATTATGTGATCGTCCATGAGCTGGCGCACCTGTTGGAGACCAACCACACGGCCCGCTTCTGGAATATCGTCCGGGCGAAAGCACCGACCTCGGAAAAGGCCAAGGCGTGGTTGAAGGAGCACGGGCAGTTGCTGGAGGAGGAGGTGTGAGGTGGCGGGGCCTTCCGCCGGACCGGGGGCGCGGGGAACTCTCCGCCGGGCAGCGAAGCTCGCTGGTGCCCCTGCTGGCCAGGAACGAAAATGCCATTGAACTGCCCGCCGAGCATTTGAGGAAGGATCGGTGACCCTGTAAGGGAAGTTAATCGTTGAGAGTGTTTTCATATTCTGAACTATCAACAATCAATCATAGACACTCAACTCGGTTTTTCAGGGTGACCGTTCCCACGGGCTGCGACCCCGGACGTGAAAGAGGCCGCGGTACGGGCTGGGATGCGGGCGCTTACCGGACTCCGGCATTGCGGACAAAATCCACGAACCTCGCGCGGTGGGCCGCGACCATTTCGGCTTCGCCGGCGATCTTGAAGAACCAGGTGACTTCGCCGGTGCGGAGGATGGCGGCGGTGATCGCGCCATGGCGCTTGCCGCTGAAGAGGGGCTCGGCACTGACCATGTGCGTGAGCGTGATGGAGCCGGCCGGGCTCTGCAGGGTTTCGCCGACGGCGGGGTCGTCTTCCTTTTCCAAAGGGGAAAGGCGGAGCTGGGCGCGCCAGAGGTTGACGTTCTCCAGGTTGCTGCCGCCCTCGCCGGGGAGTGAGACGACGGAGACGTCGCCAGCGATGCCATCGGGTCCGGGGGCGGGGATGCGGTAGCTGGCGAAGCGCATCGCGTTGCCTTCCTGTTTTTCCCATCCGGCGGGCGGGTGGAGGTCGATCGCAGGCGTCTCCACTCCGGCGGCTGATCCGATTTCCACGCTTTTGAGGAGTTCCATGAAGCCGGGCCGGGCGGTCTCGAGGGCGGGGCTGGAGGAGTCGAGCTTGAAGAACCAGGTCTCGCCATCCACGGGGATGATGGCGGCGAGAATGCCGCGCTCGGCGCCTTTCAGCTCGAACCAACGCGCCTGCGCGTCGCCTTCCGCCAGCGCGATGGCCGTGCCGCCGGTCTCCAGGGATGGCTCGAGGCCGACCTGTTCCCGCCAACGGTTCACGTTGGCGCCGATGCCTCCGGCGTCGCCGGGGAACTTCGAAACGGCGGCGGTGATGCCGGGGGCGATGCGGTAACGGGCGATCTGGAATTGGCCGGGCGTCTCCTCTTCCCATGTCTCCGGCGGGATCCAGCGGAGGGGGCGCGGCGGCCTGTTTTCGGACGCGGCTTCGCTTGTTCCCGGATCGGGGGTGGCGATGCGGAAGCTGGGGATTTCCTTTTCCTTGGAGCAGCAAAGCAGCGCCAGGGAAAGGATGGCGACGAGGACGGGCTTCATGGGAGGCGGCTCACTCACCGGCCTTGGCCGGCTCCGCGGGCGTCCCGCCGAGCGGCGCGAACGGGCTGCTGTTGTGGTAGGTATGGCAGCTCGTGCAGCGCTGGTCGATGCCGCCCTGCGGGCTGTGGCAATCGACGCAGGACTTGATGGAGGGGAGGTTGAGGTCGCTGGTGAGCCCGCTCTTCATCACGTCGTGGCAATCGAGGCAGGTGAGGCCTTTCTCGTGGAGGGAATGGTCGAATTTCCCGAGGGTCATCCAGCGGACAGGGACGCCGACCTTCTCGATCTTCGGCGTGGCGTTGTCGCCCTCGGCCTCCTTCACGTCATGACAGACGGCGCAGCCGGTGAAGGCGGCGCGCTGGCCATCGGCGAACTTGGTGCCCTTGTCGGAGAAGAAGACCATGTGCTCGAGATCCTCGCCGGTCTTGTATTGTTCTTCGATGCCGTCGCGTTTTTCCCTGATGTATCGGGCGAGCGTCTCGCGGCTGGTGATGCCCTCGACATCGCGGCCGAACTCCTCGTACTGGATATTGAGGCTGCGGAGAAAGGCGCGGACGTGGTAGGGGTCGCCGTGAGGCAGGGTGAGGCCGGGGGTTTCCTCGTCGAACTGGAGGGTGTGGCATTCGATGCAGTGCTTCCCGTAGGTGATCGGAAGCTGGTATTCGCCGCGGCCATCCTTTTCGTGGCAATCGGCGCAGTTGAGCTCGCGCGGAATGTTGCCCTGGCCCATGTGGACGGCGTGGTTGAACTTGAGGGTGTTGGTGTCCTGCACCTTGCCTGCAAGGCTGTCCTTGATCTGGCGGAACTCGGGATGGTCGGTGTGGAAAGCGGTGATGACACCGGTATAGCCGCCTGGCGGTCGCTCGCGGGGCGGGACCCTCCCCTCGCCGCCCGACGCGGGTTTCGGGAACGCATGGGGGTTGATCCCCGCGCCGAGTTCCATCGACTTCGCCATGAGATCGGCGGAGCCGTGGCAGGCGGTGCAGTAGGCGTTGTCGACCGGGGGCATGAAGCCGCTGGTGCCGTGCTCCTTGTGGCATTCGTGGCAGGCGAAATCGGCCGGCATGTTCGGCTGGTGGAAATCCTTGCCCTGGTGGCAGGCGAGGCAACTCTTGTCCATCGCGGAGGATTCGATCGGGCCGCGCTTGATCAGGTCGGCGGGGGCAAGGCCATCCTTGAAGGCTCCGAGGGCTTTCGTGTGCCAGGAGTGGGCTCCGTCCTTCGCCCCATCGTGGCAGGCGGCGCAATTGCTGGAGTCGCCGGACATTTCCCGGTGGACCTTCCCGAAATGCTCGCTGGCGTGGACGCTGGAGATGGGGCCGGGATTGATGAAACCGTCGCGGATGTGGCGGCTGGTGCCGATGAGAAGCAGCAGGACGGTGGCGATGCAGGTGAAGACGATGGCGCGCTTCCGCACCGCACGGAGTGTCCGGCGCGGCTGGCACTTCGGGATCGCGTTGCAGCAGGTGCCGTCGGGAAGCGGACCTTTTTCGCACTTGCCTCCGCCGGACTTCGGGCGGGTGCAGGTCCAGTGGCCTTTCGACTCGCCCGCTTTGACGACCAGCTTCGGCGAGCACTCGCAGGTGGCGCGGCACCTGCCCTTCGGCGAGGGGCCGATCCTGCAGGGACAGCCCTCGCAGGCATGGCCGCATTCCCAATCCATGTTGGGGCGGACATACTCGTTGGAGGCGAACTCCGGGGATTTCGAGTCGTTTTTCATGGCGCGGATCCCGAGAACGAATAGACGACGATCACGTGCGCCACACTGAGGATGAGCAGCGAGTAGCTCAGCGGGATGTGGGTGAAAAGCCAGACGCGCAGCGTGAACTGGAGCGAATACTGGTAATCGAGCAGATGCTTCCGTTCGGCGAGATCCCTCAGCTTGTCCAGCAACTCGCCTTCGGCCTTCTTGGCGTAGCGCCCGATCTCATCGAACTGGGAGCGGTGCGCCGCCTGGGGAGCCCGGGAACTCCGCAGGTGCGCTCCGAAGTTGGCGGGCCTCGTGAAAAACAGCCCGAGTTTCCCGGTGTAGAAGTCCGCGATCACCGGCGATGTCTGACCGTCCACACCCGCCAGCACCAGCGCCTCCGCCTCCTCGCGGAGCCTGTTGCGGGCATGGGGGATCCGCTCGAACGGCGTCTCGAAACCCGCGTCGGTGAGGCGTTTCGGGAACGCGCGGCTGATCCAAAGCCCGATCACGCCGGTGACGAAGACGATGGCGAAGCACCCCGCGATGATCTGGTTGAGCAGGCCGTGCGGCCATGAGAATCCGATGTGGATGAGAAAGAGGAATCCGGAGAGGATGCCGGCATACACGTGGAGTTGAAGCCAGGTGCTGACGCCGCCCATGCGGAGAAAGGGGACCTTTTTACGGAGGTTGAAGAAGGTGAGGAAAAGCATCACCCCGAACAGAATCCAGCCGCTGAGGAAGGGGTGGCGCGGATAGAGCGGCGCGAATTTCACGTAAGCCACGACCAGCCCGGCCACCGCCAAGGTGGTAAGCAAGGTGCCTGCGAGACGACGGCGGACCAGTTCTATTTCCTTTTTAGCCAATGGGCGAGCGGGGTGATTCGGGTAAGGTCGGTGCGGCTGAGCGCGTCGTGCGGGCAGGCGTTCACGCAGGCGGGGCCGCTTTTCTGCTCCACGCAGAAGTCGCACTTGGTGGCCGCGAGAATGGGTTGGAACTCCTCGTCCACCAGGAACTCGCCCTTTTGCGAGCGTATCTCGACCATCCGGATCGAGTCATAGGGGCAGTTGTTCGCACATGCGGTGCAGCCGATGCAGGTGGCGGGGTTGATGACCACCTCGCCGCCGAAGCTGGTGCGGTGGATCGCGCCGGTGGGGCAGCCGATCATGCAGACCGGATCGACGCAATGCATGCACGCGTTGGCGATCATCAGGTTGCCGATCATCGGCCCGTGGCGGAGGAAGCGGGGGTTGCCGTCGTGGGTGGCGGCGCAGGCCCGGACGCAGTCGTCGCAGCGGGTGCAGCGATCCATGTCGATCACCATGGCCTTGGTGCCGTTGAGGAAACGGTTCTCCGCCATGAATTCCATGAGGCGGGCCGGGGGCGCTTCACCATCCTCGCTGATCCCCGGGTCGCCAACCTTCGGCAAACGGGCCGGACCGAACACATTTTCAACCCACCCGAGGTTCGCGAATTTCTCCAGCGCGGCGGTGGGTATGAAAATGAGGTGGGCGTAGCCAAGCGAGCGGAGGGTGTGGACGGATTGCAGGCCCTCGTCGGAGTTCTTCCAATGGTTGGCGATTTCCCCGAAGCCGAACATGCTGCCCGGGCCGATGTAGTTGAGCGTCCGCTCCCCGCTGCCGAACTTCTGGCTGACGCGGCAGAAGCCGGCGCGGATCATGTGGATGCCATTCAGGTATTCGCCTTCCCTGACGATGAGCGGCTCGTTGTCGGACGTGGATGAACCGCCGTCCTTGGCCAACCGCTTGTAGATGCCGGACCAGTTGTAATCGCCGTGGGTTTCCAACTGGGCCTCGGTGCAAAGCTCCCCGTAACTCGCCTCGTCGAGGTGGCTGAAAAGCGGGTGGTGGCTGAGAAAAGACTTCAGCGAGTTCTCCCGGTAGATCTCGTCGATCCTCGCCTTCAGCGCGGGATCGTATTTCATGATGTCGCGCAGACCTTCCCAACTGAACTCGAGCAGGCGGGTGTCCGGCAAGGCCGCGACGATTGTCCTGGTGCGCGGCATGCGGCTCAGCGCGGAGATTTCCCCGAACATGCTGCCCGCGCCCATCTTTTCGGTGTGTGAGCCGGAAACAATGCGCGGGTAATCATAAAGGTAAACGGACCTGCGGCCGTTGCCGGAGAAATCCTTGCCATCATCACCTGCGAAGGGCGAGCGCCCCCGCCGGCCTTCCGGCTCCGGGTTGTTGGTCCAAAGCTGCGCGAAGCGGGAGACGAAACTTCTCTTGACGCTCGGCGCACGGCCGAGGAGGCGGGGATCAATCTCAGGCCGGATGACGACCTCCACCTCGCCGGCAAGCACGAGGTAAGCGGAGGTTCCGTAGTCACCCTTCCTGATGACGATCTCGCCCGGTGAGAAATCGCGCACGGCGGAGTCGTATCTCAGGATTTCGCGGAGCGGGGTTCCGGAGGGAAACCGGGAGGCATCCATGCTGGCGAACGGCTCCGATGCGAGAAGCATGTCCAGCGTGGCCTCGTCCATTTCGGGATCGAGCGGGTCGCCCCAGCGCTGGGGCCGGGCCGCCAGGCTGACGAGGTTCGCGAGGTTGGTTTCGGATTGCACCATGGCTGGGGTTTCAGGCATCAAGCACCATTCTCCCATTGGGTCGGCAGATACAGGCAAGGCAGCTGCCTTCCTCCGGCTCATCGCCGGGTTCGCCGATGTATTCGACATGGCCATCCTTGATCGCCACCTTGCAGCTCCCGCAGCCCCCCGAACGGCAACCCGCGTCGATGGTGGTGATCCCGTTGGCTTCGGCGAAATCCAGCAGATTCGCCACGGTGGGATCCCACATGAGTTTTTTGCCGGTGCGGGCGAACTCGATCTCCACCAGCGACTGGCTTTCCTTGTCCGGTTTGCCCGCGGGCTCTTTCGGTTTGGTGCTCACGGTCGCGGGGCCGAACGCCTCGAACTTCACGTCCTTCTTCGGAACTCCCCATTCGTAAAGCCCGCTCACGAGGCTGTCCATGAACGGGCCGGGGCCGCACAGGTAGTATTCGTAATTGCTGGACGGCAGGACCTGCTTCAGCAGATCCACCGTGACCCGGCTCTGGTGGTTGAAATTCGTTCCCGCCGCATCTCCCTCGAAAGGACGGCTGTAGCAGATATGGAGCCGCATGTTCGGGTTCTTCTTCTGCAACTCGATCACCTCGTCCCGGAACATGTGGTCCGCGCTGTTGCGGCAGCCGAAAAAGAAATAGATCTCCCGCGGATCCCTGGTGTGGGCGAGCACCCGCGCCATGGCCAGCATGGGGGTGATGCCGATGCCGCCCGAGATCAGGACGACCGGTCGATCCATCTCCACATCGAGGTAGAATTTCCCGGAGGGCGCCTTCACGTCCACGATGTCGCCTTCCTTCACCTGGTCCGCGAAATGGTTGGAAACCGCACCCGGCGATCCGTCGGCGCGGACGTAGCGTTTGATGGTCACCCGGTAATGGGTGTCGCTGATCGAACCGTCCGAAAGCGAGTAGCACCGCACCAGGGGCTTCGGCTCATTCGGGAATTTGAACTCGAAGGTGAGATATTGACCGGGCTTGAACGGCGGCAACCGCCTGCCGTTGTGGGGCGTGAGGTAGAAGGAATAGGTGTCCTCGCATTCCTCCACTTTCCGGGCGACGGTGAACTTCCGGTAGCCGTTCCACGCCACCTCGGGCGCGGCCTGGGCCTTCAGGTTCAGCAGTTCGATTTTCTTCCCCAGCGCGGCGAGTTCCAGGCGGCTTCGTTGGGACTCGAACGCGTGGCGACGGGCGGCCGCCCACCATTGTGTGGCGATGTAGCCGAACATGAGCGCCACCCCGCCCGCACCGACGATGAGGGCGGGATCCGAGAAGACGGGGGACGGGAGCAGGGTCTCGGGGTTCACATTCTTGGAGGTGCGGATGACTGGCGTCCGAGCCGGATTTCGCAATTGCTTCGAGGGCACCGCCCTCCCTTGAGGGTAGAAATATTAACTTCTTTTTCCTTATGAGAAAGATCAAATCGGGGGAGCCCCGTCAACCCCCACTTCGGCAAGGCGGCGGCACCCCCTGTCTGTCAGGAGGTCCGGAGGCCCTGCCCGCCCCGCTTCGCGGCCCGCGGTTCAGGTGAATCGACTTGCCAGAATGAGGCCTGAAACGTTAGGAAGTCCTCAAATGCGGGGAGGCTTTCAATTTATTGCGGCTGTGGTCTCGCTCTGTTTTCCGCAGGCCGCCCCGGCCGAACCGGCCGGCGCGTCGAGGGTGCTGGGTTCCGGATCCTGCGCCACGAGCGGTTGCCACGGCGGCGCGGGGCCGAACCGCGGGGCTTATCATATCTGGAAACGCGCCGATCCGCACTTCAAGGCTTCCGCGACTTTGACGAACGGGCAATCCAAGGCGATGGCGCGAAAGCTGGGGATTGCGAGTGCCGCGGAATCGGCAAGTTGCACCGTTTGCCACGCGCCGATGCGGAATGTGGAGCCTGCGCTGTTTGCGCCCTCCGGGAAGGACCAGGCCCAGGAGGATTTCTCCTGCGCGAACTGCCATGGCGGCGCCGAGGACTGGATCCTCTCGCACACCCGCCCCGAATATCCGAGGGCGGCTCTGGTAAAGCTGGGGATGCGGCCGTTGGAAAGCGCCTACCAGCGGGCGAACAGCTGCGTCGCCTGCCACCAGAACCTGAGCGACGATCTCGTGAAAGCGAACCATCCGCCGCTGATCTTCGAACTCGACGGTCTGCTGGTCGAGCAACCCAAGCATTGGCGCGAGGACAAGGAGTTCTCCCACGCGAAGACCTGGCTCGTCGGCCAGGCGGTGGCGTTGCGCGAGACCGCGGCGCAGGCGGCCCGCGAGCCCGGCGATCGGAGAAACGCGGAGATCGAGGCGATCAAGGAGCTGCTGTCTGCGAGCGCCACCGGCTGGGACGGCGGCGCGGGAGCGGATCTCGTCCGTGCGGCGGATGACTTCGCGAGACGGATTTCCGACGCGCCGATGACTTCCGCGCAAGCACGCTCGGCGCTCGACCGGCTCATGGGAAACCGGAAACCCTTCGAGATCGGCGCCTTCGGAACGGTTGCGGATGAATACCGCATGTGGGCGGTCGGCTACTACGCGGAGCGCGTGGCGCTGGCGATCGACCGGCTGAACCAATCCCTCGTCTTGTCCGGCCAGAAAGCCGTGGTCGCCGAGGAAGCGCTCGACGGGCTGTTCAAGGCCGCGAAGCCGCCGAAGTGCTTTGACGCGGATGTGGCTGAACACTTTGTCAGGAAGCTCGATGGCCTGGCAAAATCCAACCCGGGTGCCGAATAATCACCAGGTTCCTCAATCCATGGAAGTTCCGAGGAAATGACCGGCGGATTTTTCAAAACAGGCCGGCGGCTTGCGTTTTCCTGCGCGGGCGTGCTGCTGACGACCTGCTATCATCCGCCGCACAAGCGGACAGCGGGGTTGGATCCCGAGCCCGGCCAGCAGCGCCCCGACCGCCTGACCGCGCATCAACTCCGCGCCGAGACCGTGCCGGATAGCCCGGAGTCGTTTTCTCCGGACGCAGGGGTGCCATTCGACCGCGAGCCGCCGCCACCCAATCACGAGCTCAAGGCAGCGACCCTTGTCACGGAGGAGGCACCGCTGCGGCCTGCCGATTTCAATCCCGATCCGGGGGGCGCGGGCGCGCCGGACCCGGCCGCTTCCGTGAAGGCGGGCGATGCTCCGAACCCTCCGGGCGACGGCGCGGACGCGGAGGGTTCGGGGCGGTTCTTCGAGGACGACCTGGGCACCGGCGACGACCGCTTTTTCCCCCGTGATGCCGGCGTGCCGAAGGAATCCCGCAGATACTTCCCGGAGAGCCCGAAGATCCCGGACGATTTGAGCCTTCCGCGCCTCGGGGTGACGGGCCGCGAACTGGAATTCACGTTGGTCGAGGAGGTGGAGGATCTCTACGAGCCGGAAATCCCCGGCGCGCTGCTGCTGCCACGCAAGGACGTCCGCTACGAGGAGCGCATCTACGAGCACTGGCACGCGGGGCATCACGATCACGTCGAATACCCCGACCACACCAAGCCGGTCGAGAACCGCTACCTCGTCCCGCCCGGCAGATGGGACCGCTACGAGGATCCCAAGCTCGCGGAAACGCCCTACGAGGAGAGAACCCCCTACCTGTGGCACCCCTACTACCAGAGCAAGCTCAAGGGGGACATCCCGATCTACGGCCAGGAATACTTCGCGTCGCTCACCTTCCAGAACATCACCGAACTCGAGTTGCATGACATCCCGATCCCGTCCGGCGTCAGCACCGCGCGGCCGTTCAGTTCCGAGTTTTACGGGCGTGGCGATCAGGAGGTCGTGGTCACGAACACCAGCCTGACGCTCGACATCTTCCGCGGGGAAACTTCGTTCAAGCCGGTGGAGTGGATGTTCCGCATCCAGCCCGTGTTCAACACGAACTACATTTCCGGTTACGAAGCGGGCGTGCTCTCGGCCGATCCCCGTGGCCTCGGCGTCGGCACGAACCCGCCGCCGGCCTTCGGTGGCAACCCCAGCCTCGCCAGCCCCGGAGAGATCGATTTTTTCCTCGATCCGTTGCTGTTCCCCGCCAGATCCGACTTCCACGACACGCGGGCGACCGACCGCTTCGAGAACCGCTTGGCCCTGCAGCAGTTCTTCTTCGAGACCCATCTGCTGGATCTCACGGAAAACTACGACTTCGCCGCGCTGCGGGTTGGAACTCAGATCTTCAACGCGGATTTCCGCGGCCACGTCTTTTTCGAGTCGAACTGGGGTTACCGCATGTTCGGTAACTTTGCCAAGAACCGCCTGCAGTACAACATCGCGCTGTTCGATCTTTTCGAAAAGGAATCCTTCTCCGAGTTGAACACGTGGGAAGACCGTGAGCAGAGCGTGTTCGTGGCGAACCTCTATTGCCAGGATTTCATGTTCGAGGGCTACACCGCGCAGGTCAGTTTCCTCGCGAACTGGGACGACGGCGGGGGCGGCCTCACCTACGACAGCGCGGGTAACGTCGTCCGCCCCGCCCCCATCGGCACCATCGCCCCGCACCAGCTTGAGGCCTACTATCTCGGTTGGAACGGAGAGGGCCACATCGGCCGCGCGAACATCAGCCACTCTCTCTACCATGTCTTCGGCGAGGACGAACTGAACGGCATTGCCGGGCGCTCCGTTGACATCAGCGCATGGATGGCGGCGTTGGAGATCTCCGTGGACGTCGACTGGATGCGTCACAAGTTCACCTTGTTTTACGGATCGGGGGACAGCGACGCTACCGACAACACCGCGACCGGCTGGGACGCCATCGTCGACAATCCGAACTTCACCGGCGGCCCCTTCAGCTACTGGCAGAGGCAGGGCATGAACCTCGGCGGGACGGCCGTCGCACTGAAGCAGCGCCTGAGCCTGATCCCCGACCTCAGCTCCAACAAGTTCCTCGGCCAGTCCAGCTTCGTGAACCCCGGCATCTTCATCGCGGGTGTCGGCGAGGAATGGGAAATCACACCCAAGGCGCGGCTGTTCGCCAACCTGAACTACATGCTTTTCATGGAGACCGACGCGATCTCCACGGCGCTTGTCACCGATGAGATCGACCGGGAGATCGGCTGGGATCTCAGCTTCGGCGTGGAATACAGGCCTTTGCTCACGGACAACATCCGCCTCTCCGCGGGTCTCGGGATGCTGTTCCCCGGCGCGGGCTTCAAGGACATCTACCGGGTGTCCTCGCCCGGCGTCGCCGGTTTCACGGCGGCCAACGCCGAGGAGATATCGGAAGTCCTTTACAGCGGATTCTTCGCGGCAAACATGACGTTCTGACGATGACAAGTTCCAGAAATCATTCGTGGATCTGCTGCGCGCTGGTCGCCGCCTGTGCCGGCGTCATTCCCGCCCGTTCCCAGGACCAGCCGGCACCGTCAGTGGTCCGCGGAGGCCTGTTCGGGCCACCCATCGCCGCGCGGGAGACACCCAGACCGGATGTCGCGATTCCGAAACCGAACAAGATCGACCAGTCTGTCGCGGCGATGTTGGCGAAAAGCAAAGGCTGCATCGAGTGCCACGAGAACACCCACGACCCTCACGGCAGCGAGTTCGTCCGCCTCGGTTGCACCGACTGCCACGGCGGCGACCCCACTTCCGGCCTCACGATGAAGCAGGCGCACCCGATGCCTCTCAACCCGGTGTTCTTCGAGAGCGCCGCGAATCCCAGCGACAGCACCGTCCTGCTCAACCACGAGTCGCCCGGATTCATCAAGTTCGTGAACCCGGGTGATCTCCGCGTCGCGAAGGAAACCTGCGGCGGGTGCCACGCCGAATCCGTGGATCACGTGAACCACAGCATGATGCGCCACGGCGCGATGCTCTGGGGCGCGGCGGCCTACAACAATGGCGCGTATCCCGCGAAGGATTCGATTTTCGGCCAGGCCTACGGAGCCAACGGCGTGGCGCTCGCGCTGCAAAGCCCGGTCAAGGTCACTCCGGAGATGCAGAGAACCATGGGGATCGTGGACGCGATCTTCCCGCTTCCCCGCTTCAACATTTCACAGCCCGGCAACATCTTCCGCATTTTCGAAAAAGGCGGCAGCCGCCTCGCGGAGCTCGGCAACCCGGACCCCTTCGATCCGCCCGGCAGGCCGTTCCGCCGCCTCGGCGAGCGGGGCCTCGGCACCTCGTCGCGGGTCGATCCCGTCATCATCGGCGCGCACAAGACCCGCCTTCACGATCCGTTGCTGGACTTCTTCGGATCGAACGACAGGCCCGGCGATTACCGCTCGAGCGGCTGCACCGCCTGCCACGTGGTCTACGCCAACGACCGCTCGCCGTCGAATTCCGGCTGGTACAGCGCCTACGGCAACCAGGGACTTTCCTTCAACCCGGATCCGATGATCTCCAAGAAGGAAAAGGGCCATCCGATCGAACACAAGTTCACCCGGAGCATCCCCTCCAGCCAGTGCATGAACTGCCACATGCACCAGGGCAACCTGTTCGTGAATCCTTATCTCGGATACACTTGGTGGGATCAGGAATCCGACGCGGAGTTCATGTATCCGAAAAAGCAGAAGAACCCCACGGACGAGGAGATGGCGGAATCGCTGCGCCGCAACCCCGAGGCCGCCGCCGCCCGCGGGCTTTGGGGGAACGTGAATTTCCTGGAGAAATCCGCCGAGCTCAATCCCAAGCTCAAGGACACCCAGTTCGCCGATTACCACGGCCACGGCTGGATGTTCCGCGCCGTGTTCAAGAAGGACCGCGAGGGCAACCTGCTCACGCTGGAGGGCGACAAGATCGACCACGCCGACAAGGACAAGTTCAAGAAGGCGGTCCACCTGAAGGACATCCACCTCGCGCTCGGCATGCAGTGCGTCGATTGCCATTTCCTCAACGACGCCCATGGCAACGGCCTGCTTTATGTCGAGCCCCGCGCGGCCACCGCGATCATGTGCGTGGACTGCCACGGCACCGTCAGCGCCCGCGCGTCACTCGTCACCTCCGGCAAGGGTGGCACCCTCTCGAAGGACGGCAAGGTGGAGCCCGTCGATCTGCGGGAAAGCAACACGCCCTTCGGCCCGCGCTTCACCTGGAGCGCGGACGGCAAAAGCCTCATCCAGCAGTCTTCGATGGACCGGAATCTGAAGTGGGAGGTCCCGCAGACCCTCGACACGGTCGATCCGGATTCCCGCGACTACAACATCATGAGCGCCTATGCGAAAACGCTGAAGCGCGACGGCAAGACATGGGGCGCGGTGCCGGCCGACAAGGCGGGTTGCGCGAAACAACTCGCCCACAGCAACGAGAACATGGACTGCCAGACCTGCCACAGCTCGTGGGCGACAAGCTGCTTCGGCTGCCACATCCCGATGGAGGCGAACTACAAGATGGCGGCCAACAAGTTCGAGGGCACCACCTCGCGGAATTTCAGCTCCTACAACCCGCAGGTCGTTCGCGATGACGTCTTCATGCTGGGCATCGACAGCACCGCGAAGGACCACCGGCTCGCCGTGCTCCGTTCGTCGAGCGCGGTGGTCGTGGGTTCGCAGGGGCCGAACCGGGAGTGGTTCTACACCCAGCAGCAGACGGTTTCCTCCGAGGGCTATTCGGGCCAGGCGTTCAACCCGCACTTCGCGCACACCACCAGCGGTGTGGGCACCACGAAGAACTGCACGGACTGCCACCTTTCGCAGGACAACGACAACAACGCGATCATGACCCAGCTGCTTGGCTTCGGCACGGGCACGGTGAACTTTTTCGGAAGGTTCGCCTACGTCGGCACGGACGACCACGGTCTCAGCGCGGTGGCATGGACGGAGCGTACGGAGCCCCAGGCGGCGATCGGCAGCCACCTGCACAAATACGCCTACCCGGACTTTTACGAGCAGCACCTCGCGAACCAATCGATCCTCAAAACCTCCCACCACCACCACGCCAAGGGCGGCGCGGCGGATCTTCAGTTGCGCGGAGAATATCTTTACGCGGCCCTGGGGAAAAGCGGCTTCGGGGTGTTCGACGTGGCGAACGTGGACAACAAGAACTTTTCCGAGCGCATCGTGACCACGCCGGTCTCCGCGCTGGGCCAGAAAACCTTTCTGAAATCGCCCCACGCCACCTCGATCACCCTTCCCAGCACCCTGATCAACGATCCGAAGCGCAAGCGCCTGCCCGCGAACGAGGAGCAGCCGATCGCGGATTACCACGGCTACGCATTTGTGACCGACCTCGAGGAAGGCCTGATCGTCGCGGACGTTGCGACCTTGCTGGATGGAAACCCGGCGAACAATTTCATCCGCAAGGCCGCGTCCTTCAATCCGGACGGCGCGCTGGACGGCGCTCGGCACTCCTGGATGGCGGGGCAATGGCTCTACATCACCACCGCGCGGGGGCTGGCGGTCGTCGATGTGAAGGATCCCGAGAAGCCGGTGATGGCCGGCGGTTACTCCGGCTCCTTCCTCCGCGATGCCCGCCAGTCCACGCTGCAATGGCACTATTGCTTTGTGACCGATGCGGACGGCGTGAAGGTCTTCGACGTTTCCAACCCCGCCAAACCGCAGCCGATCGACGGGGCGTCGGTGCCTTTGGGCCAAGCCAACGGGCTCTACGCCGCGCGGACCTATCTCTACGTCGCCAACGGCGCGCAGGGGCTCGCGATCATCGACATCAAGAATCCCGCCAAGCCGCGCAAGCTCTCCGACTTCACCGCTGGAGGACGCATCAACGACGCCCGCGACGTCCAGATCGGCTCGGTCAGCGCCTCGATGTATGCCCACGTCGCGGACGGCCGCAACGGCCTGCGCGTCGTGCAGCTCATCTCGCCGGAAAACGTTCCCGGCCACATGGGCTTCTCGCCCAAACCGGAGCCGAAGCTGATCGCGACCTACCCGACCAAGGGGCCGGCGGTCACCGTCTCGCGCGGGCTCGACCGCGACCGTGTGGTCGACGAAAGCGGCAACCAGACGGTGGTCTTCGGACGGCGTGGATCGCGCCCGTTCAACCTCGGGGAAATGGCGGCCTTTTTCCGCAAACCGGGCGGCGGGGAATACCGGGTCCACGACGTCAAGCATGGTGAAAACGGTTCGTTGACCGACGTGCACAACCGCGTTCTCGCGCCCGGCGAGGAGTTCGCGATCCCCGCCTCGGCGCGGGACGGCGAGCCCGCTCCAAGCACCGGCCGACTGAGGAAAAGAAGGGCCCCCACGGAAACCGGACCATGAAAGCCTATCCCGCATTTGGTGCCTTGCTGCTCTCCGCTACCGCGATCTTCGCAGCGGAGAGCATCGCCCCCGTCTCGGGCGCAAGCGGCGAGGCCGGTCACCAGGACGGCACCGGTGGCGCGGCGCGCTTCAACGATCCGATGGGGCTGGCTCGCGACGCGCAGGGCAACCTTTACATCTGCGACGCCCGCAACCACGCGATCCGGAAGGTCGCCCCGGGCGGTGTCGTCACCACGGTGGCCGGCCGGCCCGGCGAGCCGGGCGCGGTGGACGGCGCGGGCTCCGCGGCGCGTTTCAATTTCCCGGCGGATATCGCCGTCGCCCCGAACGGCACGCTCTACGTCGCGGACCGCGGAAACCATTGCATCCGGGTCATCACCGCGAACGGTGCGGTCACCACCCTCGCCGGTGATCCCGGCAGCGCGGATGATATCAACAAGGATTACGGCGAAACCTACAAATCGGTTCCCGCCCGGCTCGATGGCAAGGGCGCGGCCGCCCGCTTCAACGGCCCCAGCGGGATCGCCTACGCCCCCGCCGGATTTCTCTACGTGAGCGATACCGGCAACCAGATCATCCGCAAGGTCACGCTCAAAGGCGCCGTCTCCACCGTGGCCGGCAAGGCGGGCGAGTGGGGAAGCGCCGACGGCTCCGCCAGGAAAGCGCGCTTCTCCTCGCCGACGGGGCTTTGCATCGGCGCGGACGGCGACCTCTACATCGCCGATTCCATGAACCACGCGATCCGCCGCATGACCCCGAAGGCGGTCGTCACCACCTTCGCGGGAAATCCGCTCGAAGCCGGCTGCACGCCGGGGCCGCGCCTTCAAGCGCGCTTCTGTGAACCCACCGACATCGCCCCTCATCCCGGCGGTGGCTTCATCATCTGCGAATCCTTCGGGAACGCCCTTTTCCGGCTCGCCGCCGACGGCCACGTCTCCCTTTTCGCCGGCCAGACCGATTCCGGCCCCGCGCCAAACTCGCTGTCCCATCCGAACTCCGCCGTCTGCGACGACACCGGCAATGTCTTCGTGTCGGACACCTTCAACCAGGAGGTGCGCCTGATCATCGAGAAATTCCGCGCCTCCATCGAACGCGTCGGCGGCGCGGACCAGTTCAGGCTCACCTGGGACAGCATCCCCGGCCGCACTTACCAGCTCCAGATCCTCGGGAACCAAGGTTGGGAAAACGCGGCGCCGCCCCCCGTCCTGGCCACCGCCGGGGAAAGCTCCGTCAGCTTCCCCATGCCGCAGGAAAAGACCGGCATCTACCGCGTCCTGATGTTGGGGTTTTGAGGTGGGACCACGGAGCGCGGGCTTCGACGGTTCCGCCGCACGCGTCACCGTCGGAAGCTGCCGACGCTCGCAACGCGGTGAATGCCGGGTTTCCGAAACTCAGAAACTCGAAGAGGCGCGGGGGAACCTGGCGTAGGGGAGGCGGGCGCGCTCATAGACGAAGTTGTCCGCGCGGCTTGCCGGAGGTGGCAGGAAGTTCTTCGCGCCGCTCGCGCCGACGATGTCGTCCTGCTCGATGCCGTCGCCGGACACGCCGATGGCGCCGACGAGGACTCCGTTGCGGTAGAGCGGAAAGCCGCCCGGGAAAATCGTGATGCCGTTGGGCACGTTCAGGTTGATCGGGGCGGAGGGAATGTTGCCGCCCTGGAGGGAGAAGAGCACTTGAAGCTCGGCCAAGGGTCCGCGCGGAGTGCTGTTGATGCCCGGCGGATAAAATGCCTGGGCAAGGAAACCGACCGAACGGGAGGAAAACGCCCGTGGACTTCCGCGTTCCAACCCGCGCGAGAAGAACAGGGCGGTCCGCGCCTTCTGAACCGCCACGTCCCAACTGAAAATCGTCGCATCCGGCGTGCGGTAGGTGCCCAGCACGACCGGCTCCACACCGTTGGCGTTGGGATTGTTCACCACGGAAATCCAGACCTGGGTGATCTGCCCGCGCGGCAGGCGGATCCCGGCGCGGGTGATCTGCGAACGCTCCGCCGCCAACCTCAGGATGCCTTCCACCTCGGCGGCGCTGAGCCGCGCGGCTCCGGCGATCGTTCCGGGCCCGGGATCGGCGCGGATCGCGGAGCGGAGTTCTCCCGGGACGCCGCCCGGGCCGGTGAGGCCGAAGGGGTTCGGATACACGACGGACGGCGGCGAGGCCTTGGGCGCGTAATCGACCGAATCATCGTCGGCGGAGGGGGCGATACCGTCGATGTCGGCGAAACCCACCGCCTGACCGTTCGCGGCGAGGAAGGTCGCGGGATCGGCCACGGTGGCGTTCGAACCCGCGCCGGCCACGTAGGCCAGCCGCACGCCGTCGATGGCGACGTTGTTGCCGCCGAAAACCGGACCCGGCCGGAAGCCCGCCTGGCCGCCCAACGCGATGCGCTCGTTGATGTTCGGTCCGAAGAAGATCTCGAAATCCTCGACAGGAGTGTCCGCGAAGCCCACCACGCCGATGCCGCCGACCAGCACGCCGTCTTTGAAGAGCGGCACTCCGCCGGGACTGGAACCGGCGGCGGGAAGGGTGAGCAGCGAAGTGAAGGGCACGCTGCGGAATTGGTCGGCGGGCGTCGCGCTCTCGAGGTCGTCCACACCGGGCACGGGTGGCAAGGGGAAGGTGCCGTCGGGGCGGGGCGCCTTGTATTTGTTCGTGTCCGAGAACGCCATGCTTGAAAAATTCACGCCGACCAGCGGGCCGTTCGGTCGGTTTGCCACGGCGGGCGGGAAATGCCTTTGCACGATGAATGCCGCGGTGCGTGAGGTGAAGGCGTGCTGGTTGCTGCTGAGGAAAGCCGCCGCGCCCGCTTTCGATACCACATCCGCGACCACGGACGGTGTCGGGTTGGGTGCCGCCGCACCATTCACATCCCAGACCGCCAGCACATGCCCCTCGCGGTCGGTGATCGCGATCACCCGGTTCTCTTCCGGTGAGATGGCCTTGGCCTCCTGGACCGCCTGCGCCAGGACCTGCCGCACCTCCCCGATCTCCATTCGCTGCGCGAAAAGCGGCGAAACCGGAGCGAGGAGGAACAAGGGGATCCGCCAATCCATGACTGGGTCCCTTATCCCCGAGCCGGGTCGGGATGACAAGGGAATAGCAGGCGTTGGACAAGGCCAGTCCGCACATCTTGTTCTCGACGCGTGCCCCGTTTGCGGGCGAGGTTTTGCCTGACCTCCCACCATGCCAAACCACGCCCTACCCGCCCTTGTACTCTGCCTCGCCATCTGTTCCTGCAAGGATGATGAGGTCCGCACCTACCGGGTGGCCGCGGAGCCGGAGGCCGCAACGAAGCCGCCTCGGAGCGTGGGAGTGAATGACCACGCGGTGCCTTCCGAGTCCGTGACGTGGCGCGCCTTGCCGGGTTGGCAAGAGGAGGAGGCGGGCAAATTCCTCACCGCGGCCTACACCGTGCCGGGTCTCGGGCGCTTGACGGTTTCCAAACTCGGCGGCGACGGCGGCGGACTCGCGGCGAACGTGAACCGCTGGCGCGGGCAGGTGGGCATGCAGCCGCTGCCGGACGGCGAGGTGCGCGGCCAGCCGATGCCGGTGACGGGAAGCGACCGCGAGATGCTGCTTTTCAACCTCAACCCGGACGACGCGGCAACCGACGCGGAGGGCGTCTTCGCCGCCGTGCTGCCGCTCGGCCCGGAGACATGGTATTTCAAACTCCCCGGCCCGTCCGCGAAGCTGCGCGAAAGCGGCGGCGAGGTGTTGCTGGCTTTCCTCGCCGAAGTCCGCATCGCCGGCGAGGAACAAGCCGCGCCGCCAACGCCTTCCGCCCCCGCCGCGCCGGAAATACCGAAAATCCAAGTCACCGCGCCGGAGGGCTGGGAACCGAGCGCAGGCAGCTCGATGCGCGTCGCGAGTTTCGCGATCAAGGGCGCGGACGGCACCACGGCGGATGTCTCCGTGATCCCCCTGCCCGGCGATTCCGGGAGCGTGCTCGAGAACGTGAACCGCTGGCGCGGCCAGGTGCAGCTCCCCCCCCTCCCGTCCGCCGATGAGCCCGCGCTCGGCGCGGAAATGGACGGCGTGGCGGGCACATTTTTCGTGACCCACATGGTCAGCGGGGAGGCGGTGCTCGACGGGAAGAAAGCGGCGATTTCCACCGCGATCCTGAAGACGGAAGGGATCACATGGTTTTTCAAGATGACCGGAGAGGCCACCCTGGTGGAGGCCAACCGGGAGAAATTCGAAGCCTTCGCACGCGCCGCGACCTTCCCATGATGCTGCGGTCCGCCGGAAGATTCCTGAGTTCCCTGCGCCTTACGGTAACGCTGCTGGGCTTATCGATGGTGCTGATTTTCGTCGGCACGGTCTCACAGGTCTCTCTCGGCATCCACGAGGTCGTGGAGCTTTATTTCCGCTCGTGGATCGCGTGGTGGGATGTGATGCCGGGGGAAAAGGTATTCAAGATCCCGCTCCCCGGCGGCGGGCTGATCGGCTGCCTGCTCATCGTGAACCTCCTCGCCGCGCACGGCACGCGCTTCAAGCTCCGATGGAGCAAGGCGGGCATCATGCTCATCCACGCCGGCATTTTGCTGATGCTCATCGGCGAGCTGGGCACCGGATTCCTCGGAAAGGAGGCGCAGATGACCGTCAACGAAGGCCAGTCGATGAACTACTCCACCTTCCCCCGCGAGGTGGAGCTGGCCGTGATCGAGGTTTCCGGGGACGGCATGGAAACGGTGCACGCCATCCCGCAGAGCCGCCTCAAAGACGGCGCGGCGTTTCCTTTCCCCGGCTTCACCTTGCGGATCGACCGCCATTTCGAGAACAGCGAGATCCTCGAGGAAAAGGTGGCGGGCGAAGGTTTCGATCCGGTCCGCGCGACGACCGGCGCGGGGATCGGCTACGCGGTGCGGACGAAGCCGCGCGAGACGGCGATGGATCGGCGCGACCTCGCGACCTCGTTCGTCAGCGTCCTGCCGGACGGTGGCGCGCCGCCGGGCCGCTGGCTGCTTTCCAATGCTCTCGCCGGCGCGCAGTCCTTCGAGGCGGGCGGGAAAAGCTGGAAGATGGCGATCCGCCCGGCCCGCCTTTACCATCCGTTCACCATCAAGCTGCTCGACTTCAGCCACGACCGTTACCTCGGCACGAACGTCCCGAAGAATTTCTCCAGCAAGATCCGCCTGCTCAACCCGACGACCGGCGAGGACCGGGAGGATCTGATCTACATGAACCATCCCCTGCGCTACCAGGGACTCACCTTTTACCAATCCGGCTTCGCGAACGACGACACCACCACCATTTTTCAGGTCGTGAAAAACCCGGTCTGGACGCTCCCCTACATCTCCTGCGCGATGGTCTCCGCCGGCCTGCTCTGGGTGTTCTCCGCGCACCTGCTGAAAGCCGTCGCCCGCCGCAAAACCGTCACCGCGTCATGACCGATTTTTCACGGAACCATCTCGCGTGGCTCCTCCCCGCGCTCTGCCTCGTTTTCCTCGCGGCGAACGCGTTCCGGGCGACGCGTCCGTCCGAGGGTTTCGATTTCCCGAACTTCGGCACCCTGCCTGTCGTTTCGAACGGGCGGGTGCAACCGCTCGATTCGCTTGCGCGCAACACCCTGCTCGCGATCCACGCGAAGCAACGCGTGCCGGGCGAAGGCACTCCCTCCGCTCCCTCCGCATGGCTCGCGGAACTCGCCTTCAAACCCGCGCTCGCCGACACGCGGAAAATTTTCCTGATCCACCACGATGACCTTCTCGGCCTCACCGGCCTCACTCGCGGCGAGGAGAAAAGCTTTTCCTTCGACCAGCTCCAGCCCTCTTTCCCCACCCTGCAAAAGGAAGCCGGCCGGATCGAGAAAATCGATGCGCAGGCGCGCAGCGCTTACGAAAAAGCCCTGATGCGGCTCACGCGGAACCTCTTCGCCTACAACCAGCTCAAGCACGCCCTCGCGCTGCCGCGGAAGGAGAACATCGAGACGGAATTCGGGCTCTTCCTGGAGAAGGTCACCGCCGCACTGTCCGCCGCCGACAACAAGGACGCGCCGAAGGACCAGCCGCTCATCGACGACGCCTCCGCGCGGATGCGCGAGATGCTCGCGTGGGCGCCCTTCAGCGAGGTCTTCACCACGCCCTCCGGCACCGGCGACGCGGGCTGGCGGAAACTCCCGGATTCCGTGATCGACTCCGCCGACACCGGCAAACTCCACCCCGCGGCGCTCGCCTACGCCCGCCTCGGCGATTCCTACCGCACGGGGAATACCGCCGCCTTCAACTCCGCCGTCGCGGATTACCGCAAATGGCTTTCCGAAAACCGTTCCGAAGCCCTCGCCAAAAGCTCGGCGGAAACGCTCTTCAACCGCATCGCGCCGTTTTACCAAAGCATGGCGCTCTACGTTGCGGCCTTCCTTTGCGCCGCGTTCTCATGGCTGCGGGCCGGTTCCGCCCTGCGCGTCGCCGCGTTCCGCATCCTGCTGATCGGCTTCGTGGTGCACACCGCAGGGCTCATCACCCGCATGACACTCGAAGGCCGGCCGCCGGTCACGAACCTCTATTCCTCCGCCATTTTCATCGGCTGGGGCGTCATTGTCCTCAGTGCCGTGCTTGAGATATTTCACCGCAACGCGATCGGCACGGCGGTCGCCGCCGCGGTCGGCTTCGCCACGCTTCTCGTCGCGCACCACCTTTCCCTTTCCGGAGACACCCTGGAAATGATGCGCGCCGTGCTCGACACGAATTTCTGGCTCGCCACCCACGTCGTCGTCATCACCCTCGGTTACTCGGCTTGCTTCCTGGCCGGCGGCATCGCCATCGCCTGGATCCTTCGCCGCGCTTTCGGCGGCATTCCGCCCGCGACCAGCGCCTCGATGCGCGGCATGGTCTATGGAGTCATCTGTTTCGCCACGCTCGCCAGCTTCGTCGGCACGGTGCTCGGCGGCATCTGGGCGGACCAGTCGTGGGGCAGGTTCTGGGGCTGGGATCCCAAGGAAAACGGCGCCCTGCTGATCGTGATCTGGAACGCGATCATCCTCCACGCCCGCTGGGGGGGCATGGTGAAGGAGCGCGGCATGATGGTCATGGCGGTCTTCGGAAACGTGATCACCTCGTGGTCATGGTTCGGCACGAACATGCTCGGCATCGGCCTGCATTCCTACGGCTTCACCGACGCCGCCTTCTTCTGGCTGTCCGCCTTCATCGTTTCCCAACTCGTCATCATGGCGCTGGCCTATCTGCCGCAGCGGAAAAGGCTGGAAACCACCTGATAGAAGAACCTCCTCGATTTGCAATCAGCTCCGCCCTTCCGCCCAGCAGACGGCGCAAACGAGCTTTGACGACCGGACGCACTTCCAAGGAGATGCTTTTCCCGGGAAAGACCGGGCCAAGCCGGTGCTGCTGGAGTTCCCGAACGCGTAAAACGAAAAACCCGCTGGCGTCGTCGGGGGGTAAGCGCGTTGATCGGAGTGTCGCGTTGATCGGAGTGTCGCGTTGATCGGAGTGTCGCTTGGAAGAGCTGCCGGACCTGCCGCCCACCGCGTGGTTGAAGGCCGAGGGCGAACCGGTGCGGTTGGATGAGCCAGCCGAAGAGGGAGAAGCTAATGGCGTAAAACCGGTCTACGCCCGGAATCCCAGATCCCACCGCATCAGGATGAGACCGGACGCCGGCGGGACAACAAACCGCAGGCAAGGAGAATCGCGGTCGCGCCCAGCCCGCCCGGCTCAGGCACGGCGGACACGGCGGACCAGCTGAGAGATTGACCGCTCACCGCGAAGGAGCCCCAGTTGTTCGGTGCCACGGTCTTGCCATTGTAGGAATACTGGAAGCCGCCGCTGAAGACCGAGGCCCAGTCCGAGAGGGTGGCGCTGCCATTCGCGGATTTGAAAATGTCCGTCCAGGTGCGGTCCTGGTCCCAGAAGCCGCCGGTGAAATCCTGGGTGCCGGTGAGCATGATCTTGAAGATCGCCCCGCTGCCGGCGACTGCCGTGGTGTTGACGCCGTCGTAGGCCGTGCCGCGGTTGGTTTCCGGAGCGGCCTGCGCGGTATCGATTTCCCACTTGAAGATCGACCCGCTGGAGAAGGTGGTGGTGCCGGCGACGGTGAGCACGCCCGGGCTGTTGCCGGGAGCAAGTGCGCCACCGCTGAAAATGGTGGTGTTTCCTCCGACCGCGCCGCTGCCGGCGAGAATGGCACCACTGGAGACGCCGACGGCGGAGCTGGCGGAGGTGGAGCCGTTGATGATGAGCATCCCGCCGGCCACGGTGGTCGCGCCGGTGTAGGTGTTCGCAGCGGCAAGGGTGAGCGTGCCCGCACCCTCCTTGCTCAGCGAGCCAGCCCCGCTGATGCCCCCCTGCACCTCGAAGGAACCGCCGGAAAAACCGAGCTGCCCGCCGTTGGTGGCGATCGCACCCGAGAGGATGACTTTGCCGTCGCCGCTGTTTTCAAGAGTGGCGACCTGACCGTCGAGGCTGATGGAATTGCCAAAGGTGTTGGCGGTGCCGTTGTTCGCCGCGAGGGAATCGAACACCACGGAAGCCGCCGAGCCGATTTCCACCCGCGCGCTGCCAAGGTTCCCCGCCTCGCCGACGGTGAGGCGGCTACCCTCGAGCACCGAGGCGGTCCCGGAAAAGATATTGCTGCCAGCCAGGCGCAGGCCACCGGCACCGGCGACCTCGATCTCCCCTGCTCCTTGGATTTTTCCGCTGTAAGTGGCTCCTTGGGCGCCTTCGTTGAAAGTCACCTTGGCCCCGGCTTCCATCAGCAGCCCGCTCCCGGCCTGGCCGGCGCTGAGAGTCTGGTCGCTGCCAGCCTGATAGATCTGCGGCGCGGCTCCGAGATCGGCGACCGCCCCTGAGAGAATCGAGCTCCCCGAATCGTCGTAGGCCCAATCCAGCACCACGCCGCCAACATCGTTGCGGGTCAGGTTCACGCGCATCCAACCGTAGTTAACGGCGTTACCGCGCAGCAGTGTGAAACCCAGATAGCCGGTCTGCCCGGCGCTGAATTGCCCCGCACCCGGCCCGAGGTGGCCGGAGTCGTCCTCGGCCCCGGAACCGCCCCAACCGGTGGCAACCTGCGAAGTAGCGCCGACGGAGGATCCCAAGGCCAGAGCCCGAATCGGGTCCTCATTGCCCGTCCCGATCCGCACCGGCTGAAAGCTGGGAGAATTGGCGATCCCGAGACCGCCGAAAAATGGATTGAGGTCCCAATTGCCGCTGGCCGACCCGCCGTTTTGGAAATCGGTGAGATCGATGAACACCCCCTCGAAATCCCGGGTGATCGAGATGTTTTGCTCCCCGCTGTAAACGATGGCGGCGCCGGCGGGGACGGCCGTGGCGCAGCCGAAAAGCGTGACCTGCCACCACTGACTCCCCGTTGGATAGGATGGTTTCATGGGTTCACTCGGATTGCACTTTCACTCGAAAATACCTGGCCTTCCTGCCATTCACAAAAAACGGATAGGGCACGGAAACCGCCTCGATTTCGCCATCGTCCGCCAACACGGTGGGCGTCGAAGTGGAGGCCCGCCAGCTGGACAGATCACCGCTGAACTCGACAGTGTAGGTGAGGCCGACGGCGGCGTGGTTCTTGCGGCGGGCGAACACCGCACGAAAGGAGAAGCTGCTGCCGGTGCCACTGGCGAACGGCAGCGGGACGCCGCGCTCCAACAAGTTCGCCCCGCTCCAGCGGAGCATTCCGCCGCTAAATTGCACGGGATTCAGGCCAAAAGCGTATTCCTGTAAATTGTTGAGCCCGTCCGAATCCGCGTCGCTGGCGGGACCGCCGTTTTGATTTGCATCGCCGAAATGGCCGACCTGCCAAAGATCGGCCAGGCCGTCGGCGGCATAGATCCCGAAGTCGTCATCGCCGGTGTTCACGACCTGGATGGAGAGGGTTCCCGCGAGGGCCTGATAGGCAGCACGGACCACGGCGGTGCTTGTCTGATAGACCGATCCGGCGGTGACAAGTCCTCCGCTGCTGATGCCGGCCAGGGGCCCGCTTTGCACGCTCCATGCGAGCCATTCCGCGGCGAGTGGCGCGCTCGTCCCATCATCGTACCGCAGGCTTGCCCCGAGCTGGCGGCCGGCCCGCTCATGCAGAATGATCCCGGAGTCGGCGTCATCGAGGAGCAGCTCCACGGCATCGAGCAGCTGGCCGGAGAATCCCGTGCGCAGGCGATAGTCGGGTGACGAACCCGCCTGACCGGACGCGGTGGTGGAATTGACCTGATAGTCCTCACTGCCGGCAGCCAGGCCGCCGCCATCCCATGAGACCGGGGCAAGCTGATAGTCCGCGCTGGTCCCGGCCACCGCGGGCAGCGTGAGAAAGAACCCGAGAATCAACCCGCGCGGCCCTTGCATCTTCATTCCCCCAGCGCCGCTTCCAGTTTCCGCAGGCGGAGCTCCTGGGCGGAGATTTGTTGCTTCAAGGCTTGGTTTTCCCGATGCAGTTCCTGCACGGCGGCGGCGGTGTAAATGGTGAGCGGATAGGTATCCACCTGCAGGATCTCCGAGCCGTCGGGCATAGTCTCGCCGCTGCTTTTCACATCATCCGGGAAGATCCGCGCGAATTCCTGGGCGATCACGTTCGGATAGCGGCGGTCCTCAATCTCAGGGTGGGCCGCCAGGTAGTCCTGATGATAACGGAAATCCACGAGACGGACCTGATCGAGTTTCTCCAAGGCACCGGAGATCGACTCGATATCGGTCTTGATCCGGCGATCGGAATTCGAGAGCCAGCTTCCGGCGGTGCTCTTGCTGGCATTGCCATTCACTTCCAGGGCGTTGGTGGCCGGCGAGCGCTGGATGCCGACCTTCCCGGTGAAGACGTTGTCCTGATCGAGGCGGGCGACTTGGGCCGAAACCGAATCGGAGCGCAGGGCCACGGCATGATTCGCACCGGCGGCAATCGCGGTGATCTGGGTGGCTCCCGCAGGGAAGGTGGCCTTCCCGCTGGTGGTGTCACCAGCGAATATCAAGGTGCCATCCGACTTCAGCCCGAGACTGAAACCGTAACCCGCGGCGATTCTGGTGATTCCGCTCCAACTCGCAGGAGTCGTGACCTGACCCGAGAGATCCCACCCCCAAGCCACCACCGTGCCATTGCTTTTGAGAGCGAGGCTGTGATAAGCTCCGGCGGCGATGGCCACCACTCCGGATGCTGCTTCTGCCGGCACGATGTTTTGGCCCACGCCATCGACTTCACCGCCCCGTCCCCACGCGACCACCGCACCCGCGGAAGTGAGTGCGAGTGAGTGGTCATAACCTGCAGCGATGGCAGTTACGGCGACACCGCCGAGGCTCGAGGGGAGGGTCGTCTGGCCCCAGTAATTGTCGCCCCATGCCCGCAGCGAGCCATCTCCCAGAAGTGCAAGGCTGTGATTGGCACCTGCCGCGACCTTGGCGGCGGTGTTGATGTTTGCTGGAATGGTGCATTGCCCATAAACGTTGTTTCCCCAGGCGATCAGCGTGCCGTCGCTCTTACAAACCAGATTGTGTTCAGCGCCGGCGGTGATCTCCGTGACACCCGTGGCGGTGCTTGGAACGGTGGTCTGCCCTTTGCTGTTGAGTCCCCAGGCCAGGACAGTGCCATTGTCGAGCAATGCCAGGCTGTGGGAAGCTCCGCACGCGACGTTGGCAACATTGGAGAGGCTTGGGACCGTGACTTGACCGTAGGTATTTTCGCCCCAGGCGACCACTGGCTTGAGTGGTGCGGCCACCACGCTGGCCAGCGGAACTTGCGTGATACTGCCGGAGTCCGAGAGAACCACCGCCTTACGAGTAGGGGTGGCTGAATTGGTGGTCAGATACAGATTGGTGCCATCAAACTCCACCGAGCCGAAGACCGGCGTCGTCAGGCTGGTGCCGGCGGCCAGCCGCAGCGGGGCGGATGCACTGCTTCCCGCGGGGAGAAGCACCGTGCCGGTGAATGCGGGACTGGCCAGGTTCGCTTTGAGCTCCAGCGCCGCTTGCTGTGCCGTGGAGACCGGCTTGTTCGCATCCGCGGTGTTCGTGACGTTGCCGAGTCCCACCATCGTGGAAGTGATGCCGCCCACGGTTCCCGTGAAGGTGGGACTGGCCAGGTTCGCCTTGAGGGCAAGCGCCGTTTGCTGCGCCGTGGAGACCGGTTTGTTCGCATCCGAAGTGTTGCTCACGTTGCCGAGCCCCACCATCGCGGCGGTGATGCCATTCACGGTTCCGGTGAAGGTCGGATTGGCGCGGTTCGCTTTGAGATCGAGTGCCGCTTGCTGTGCCGTGGAGACCGGCTTGTTCGCATCCGAAGTGTTGTCCACTTTGCCGAGACCCACCATCGACTCGTCGATGCCACGCACGGTTCCGGTGAAGGTAGGACTGGCCAGGTTCGCCTTGAGAGCAAGCGCCGTTTGCTGCGCGGTGGAGACCGGCTTGTTCGCATCCGAGGTGTTGCTCACGTTGCCGAGGCCCACCATCGCGGCGGTGATGCCGCCCACGGTTCCGGTGAAGGTCGGAGATTCCAAGGGGGCCAACAAGGCAGCGTTCCCATGTATCTTACCAAGAGCAGAGAGAATTGAATCTCCCTCCATAAGCGTTCCTGTGCTGGATGCGAATCCAGTGAGAAACTTGCCTGTCACGACCTGGCTGGAAATCGAGGTCGCGTTCTGGGCGCCACTCACATCACCCGAGAGCAGTCCGGTAAAACGGGCGGCCTCCACAGCCTGCTCAGCGGCAACAGCGTTCTCCGCATGAAACGCATAGGGAGTGGCAGCCAGCCGCTGGTCCGGAGAAATCTGTTGAAATCCACGACTGCCATCATTGAACCAGACGCGCAGGCGGACATCATCGTGGTCCAGCGCGCTTGCAGGGAGGTCGGTCATGTTGGCCAGCGCGGAATCGCCCAGCAGGACCGCGTAGAGGCCGTTGGTGACGGACAGCATGACCGGGGAGGTTGGCGCCGCACCCGCGGTGCTGGTTCCGTCGTTGCTCCAATAGCTGATCGATCCGCTCCCATTGACCAATGCGAACTTGAACTGGCCGCTGCCATTGAAGTTCACCCCGGCCACGGCGATGCGTCCCTGATGATTGAGCACCTGAGGCACTGCGGCACCGGACTCCAATACTCCCAGCGCCGAAAAGAAGGCGAGCAGGCTGACTTGGAAAAGATCGCGTGTTTTGAAAGTCATGGTTTCAGCTTTGGAGGCGGAGTGCTTGGAATGCGGCCGGGTGACTGGGCACCCTGGGCGGCCGGTGCCGGTTCCGGCGCCCCCTTCGTGAAGCCACGACCGGAATCGGTGGCGTAGAGAGTGTTATCGGATTTGCTGAACATCAGGCACATGCCTCCGTGTGAGGCCCGCAGGACAGTGAAGTCCTCCGGCTTGAAGCGGAACCAGCCGGGAGCCTCGGAAACCACCGGTGCCGAGGAGGCGGGCACCAGACCGAAGGCATTGTCATCGCGCAAATACTGGATCAACCCGGTCGAAGCACTGACGACCAGGAACCATTGCCAGCGCTCGAGACCATCGGCGTCCCGCCACTCGTGGCGCTCGGCATGCTGGATATGGTCATCGTTGCCGGGACGCCGCCAGAATGCCCGTTCGAAAATCTTTTCGGAATCCGTCACCGTATCCGTCGGAGCCCCCTGCCGCCATGCGATTGGGCCCGGCTTTTCGGGTGCGACGGTGTCCGCCAGCGGAATCCACCGGCTCAGGGCCAACCACGTGACGGCCGAAATCGCTGCGACACCGGCCAAAGCCATCTTGCGGGACGGGTTCATCAGTTCCCGGAGTTCGAGTAGGTGCGGAGGAAGAGTTGGATGTCCTTCACGCTCGCCGCGAAGTTGTTCATGCCCGTTTGCTCGTCTTTGAGCAGGGTATGGGCCGGAATGACGATCTTCCATTGGCTGTTCCAGACACTGCGGCCGATGAGGCGGGCGTTGGTGAAGACGGTCGGCAGGGACCCGTCTTCGTAGATTGCGGGATCCGCCACCATCCGGAAGGCCTGGTGCTTGCGGATTACCCACGGCCGTTCGGCGAAGGTGTCGTTCGGGCCGAAGAACTGCGTGGTGTTGAAATCACTGGCTCCGAGGTTGTAGGGCAGCGGAAGAGCCTGATCGACCACCTGCCAACTGCGGATGTCGCCGGTGTCCCCCATCGGGGTGCGCATGAAATCCGAGCCGCAGGGAATCAGGTAGGCATACGGCGTCGCGCTGAGGGCGTTTGGCTGCGTGGCTTCCCCATAACTCATGCCAACGTAACCCGGCAGGGCGACGCCGACGGCGGCGATCTTGGTGGCGAAGTTGCTCTGGCTGTAGGAATGGTCTCCAGCCGCGAGATCGAGGCCGAAGAAATTCTTGCCATCCTCCACCGTGGTGCTGAAGGGAATGATGAAGCCGGGAATCGCGCTGCCGTCCGCTTTCTTCAGCCCGCGGCAGTAGGCGGCGACTTGGGGATCCGACAAGACATTGGGAACGATGTGTTGCTCGAGGGTCTGCTGCCAGGCCTCGTCTGCGGAGACCGTCTCTTCTTCAACATGGGGCAGGATTCGGAACAACTCCTGTCGCAGGGAAAACAGCGTGTTGTAGTGATCCGGATTGTTGATCCCGAGACGGGCTTCCGCGACGGCGAAGTCCGCGTTGAGCTGGGCCATGGTGCCGGCCAGTCCGGCGTCGCCGAGCGTGCTGGTGGTGGCTTGCGGCTCGCCGCCGGTCAGATCCCCGAGCGAGCGGGAGGCGACGAGGCGGTTGATCACCGCTTGTCCCTGCGGGGTGCCGAGCAGGCCGGTTTCGTAGTCGTAACTTTTGGCCGCGAGGTAGCTGTAGCGGCCCGCGAGGTCGAACAAGGTCCGGTATTGCACCAGCGCCTCGTTGCGGAAGGTGCGGAAGGTCAGGTCCTTGGTGCGATAGCCGTTGATCACCGAGGCGGCACGCTGGCGCAAGGTCTCGCGCCGCAGGCGAATGGTCTCTCCGGCCACCTGCAAGTTCTGGATTTTCTGCGTGGCGGTGGCGTAGGCGGTGGTCAGCTCGGTGAAGCGGGTGTACATCCCGATGAGCTCGCGGTAGGTCTGCTCGAATTCGTACGCGGCCTGCAGTTCGTCCTGGGTGAAGCCGAGGCTCATCAGGGTGTTTTCCTTGATGAGCTCCAAGCCTCCGCCCACCGTGGCCATGAGCATGCGGGACGCCGCATAATTGGTCGCGGCCGTGGCTTTCAAAGAACCCTCCGTCGCTGCTCCTGCGAACTTGATCCCGCCACGGCCCACTGAAGTGACGTCGTTTGAGAATCCAAAGCTCAGGGGCAGCATTTCAGAAGCTCCATCCTCGATATCATCAACGAAATCCGCGCCAAATTCAGCAACCTGGCCGATGGTCTCGAGCACCGCAGCAGCGGTAGCGTTCACCACCAGACCCGTGCCAATAACCGCCGTCGTCGTTTGCTGGCCCGCATGCATGGACACCAGGCCTTTGAACGCTTCAGCCTCCCGATTGAAGCGCGTCCCCAGGTCATCCAAATCATCCCGGGCCGCCAGCAGGGCGACCTGGGCGAGTTGTGCCTCGACCAGAGCGTCCTGCAGGGCTCCGGTGTAGGGCCGCTTGCCGAGCGCGCCGCCCGGACCGACCACATCGGCGAACTGAACCCACTGGTTCGGGGTCACCTGGAAGGTCTTCTCCACGGTGTCCGGCTCACCGTCACCATTCTTATCCCCCCCTTTATAACTCTTGATCATCTCATCGATGGCTCCGCCCGTGAAAGTCTGATATTGCATCGGGTAGCGATAGGTCACGGTCACGGGCGTGGCCGTGTCGATCCAGTCGAGCGGACGGTCGATGATGTTCCAGCGGAAATAGTCCGGATCTTCATATCCCTGCGGATAGATCTTCCCGGGCCCGACATCACCGGCATAGGGGTTGCCGTAAATGTCCTTCAGTTCCTGAAGCATGGCGTATTCCTCGTCCTCGATGGCCGTCTGCTGGTCGCTGATCTGGTTCTCCTGGTTGCGCAGCAGCCGGGTCATGGTGGCGGCTTGATTGAAGGAACCGGCGGCATTGTTCAGGGCGCGCAAGGCGCGTGCCGAAATCTGCTCATAGTGGCTGGCTCCCCCGTCAACGCCTGAAAGCTCCTGGCCTTGCGAGTTGTTCCAATACGGATCCAGGTCGAAGGCGATCGCCCCCGGGGCCAGGCCCAGCGGGTTGAGGCGGTCGTTGGCGGAGTCCATGGTCGTCTGGAAGCTGAGCGCCAGGGAAGGCAGCTCGTTGAGTTCCGGCACCGTCGTGCGGTCCACAATCTGCACGCCGCTGTGATTCGGATCGTTATCCACATCCGGCAGCATTGCATTGCCGACGATCCAGTGGAAGAAGGCTCCCTGGGTCGAGCGGCTGGCGGTTTCGTCCAGCCCCTGATGCCGGACGACGGAAGTGCGGGAATTGGTCTTGCCATCCCGGAACTGCGACCAGCCGGCGTCCGGATCGTCCTGGTAGCTCTGGCGGTGGACCAACCCGAGCACCTGCTGGGCGGTGCGGCCGACGTTGGCGGCGGCGGCGGCGAACTTCCGCTCGTCCTTGTAGTCCACCGACACCGGCACGCCGAGCACCGTCACCGTCTCGGCGCTGGGCCGCCAGGTGAAATACGGGTGGGTGAGCAGCTTGTAGTAGCCCTTGAGCGCGGTGAGATAGTGACCGTAAGCATCGCCATGGCCCTGCGGGAACATGCGCTGGGCATCCGCCGCATCGACATTGCCGTTGGCGGTGCTGGCGCCCGCCTTTTCGCTGATGTTGTAGTTCACCGCATAGAGGGCCTCGCCGCTGTTGATGCCGCGGGTGTAGTTCCACCACAGGCGGTTGTAAGCCGGGCCTCGCGCCGTGCCGTGGGCATTGAAGTCATCCCGGCCGCGCAGCAGGGCGAGCTCCTCATCGAGCGAGCTGGCCACCTGGCCCTCGAAGGCGAAACGGCTGGTGTTGACCTCGGTCACGCTGTCCTTGTCGTCGATCGAGATCGTCGGATTGGCCCCGTCCGCGTACGCCTCGTTGCCGAGGATGGTGTAAAGGTCGTTGAGATAACCGGCGGCGAGAATGAGCGCGTTGTTGGTGGTGGCGGTGTCGAGGTCGGAGTTGATCGTGAAGCCCTTGCCGCGGTTGAGCACGGTCTCGTAAATCTCGATCAACCCGGCGTCGTTGATGTTCTCCATGTTGAGGGCGATGTCGCCCTCCCAACGGGTGCCCGCCTGGGTGAGCAGGGAGACATCCGTGTTGATCGAGTTGCTGTAGAGATCCGACATCCGCTGGTTGAAGGGCGTGATCTTGGCGAGCACGCGCTTGATCCAGCCCTCGACGAGCATCGCATCGGTCCAGTCCGACCAACTGCCTGCAGGGACGCTCCCCTGCGCCTTGAGCCGGTAGCTCATGGTGAAATTGACATCTCCCATCAGCACGGCGGGATTGCTGAGAACCGCAGCCGGGTCCGCCCCCACCAGAATCGAGCCGCCGAGGCTGTAGGGAGTGTTATCGGGATCGATCCAAGCGGAGCCCTGGGAGTTGTTGTCATCCGGCAGAACCGGTGCCTGGCCGCTGCTGTCGTTGAAAGCATAGCGATAGCGGAACTCGAAGTTCTCCGGCTTGCCACCGTAGTCGCCGCTGTGACGTACGGACACTTTTTCATCCAGTGGGTTGGACGAGAGCAGCACCTTGAGGTCTCCCTGGTAGAGGTCGGGCACGACCTTGATGATCTGCATCTGCACCGGATCCCCCGGATCCGTAAAGGCGCGGCCGTTGCCAAAGACCAGCGTCACATAGCCGGTGCCGTCCCCCGTGGAACTCAGGGCATAGCCGGCTACCGCCGTGTCAGGATCGGTGATGTCCGAACGCCCCATGACCGGAATCGTCTGATCCAGCCCGGTATTCACCACATACGTGTCCGGCACCGTGGCGCTCTCGCGGAAGGTCTCGAGCGTGGTCGAGAGCCCGTCGATCGCGTCATCCCACGCCGTCCTGTCCGCCGCGTCGGCAGCCGCCGGAAGGAGTGCCTTGAGAGCCGCCACATCCTGCTGGCTGAGCTGGTTGAGATTGAAATAATCTTCCGTCGCGACTTCGTCCACAAACTCGCCGATGAGCTCCAGGCGTTTCTGGAGGGCATCGTAATAGAAGCGGTTCTGGAGGTTGGGCGGCAGGCCCTGGAAGTAGGTCTTGCCGGCGTAGTCGCTGGTGCGCAGCCCCGGGGGCAGCTCGTCCATGGCCGAGGTTTTCGCGCGGATCGGATCGTGCAAGGCCACCGACGAAGCATCCAACGTCATGGCCATCGATTGCTGGTAGAGTACTTGGGCGCTGCTCTGGCCAAGCACCTGGGGCAGGCCACCGCCGTTGGTGGAGCTGGCCTTGGCTTTGCCCAGGGTCTCGGCCATCGCCAGTTCGGGAACCACGCTGCGCTGCGCCACCGGCAGGGACGTGTCGTCCGGCCACTTCGGCAGATAAGTGAGGGTGACCGAAGAGCCGCCGCCGGTATTCGCAATGAAAGGCTGGATGCTGCCCAGCGCAGGCTGTGCGTTCAGAGCAAGGGCGGGGAAATCGAATTCCTCCCGCTGGTTGTAGTAGAACTTCATGCCGAAGCTCGGCTGCGTGCCGACCCCCACCTCTCCCCGGTGTGGACCGCGGAACAACCAATGCGTGCCCTTGCGGTCCTCAAAGGTGAACTTGTTGTAAGCCATGAAGAAGGCGGTGGGAACATTGCCGATTTCAACCGGAGGCAAGGTATCCGGGAGGAGCACCACTTCTTCGTTGCGCACCGATTGGTCCGGATTCTTGGGCAGCGGCAAAAGTGCCAGCGGCAGCGGCGGGGTGAGCGGAGTGCCGGCGATTTTGTTATATTGCAGCGGATAGGTGGCGGTCGCGCGGACCACCTTGGCCACCCGCATCGCCGGACGCATGTCCCCGGCATCGGTGTATTGCAGCAGGACGAACGGCTCGGAACTGGTGGCGAGATTCAAGTCATCGCGCAGGGCAAAGAGATTGCCATCGATCAGCAGGCCGTGCTCTTCGTTGGGGTTGTAGCCCGGCAGCGCGGGATCCGGCTGGCGATAGATGCTGCCGGAGGTCTGGACGGAGGTGAGTGCCGGGTTCTCCAGCCCCTTGAGCGAGGCGATCACGAGTTGCTGCGGATTTTCCGGCCAGCTCACCTGATAGCGCGCGGAGATGGCGGGAACGTAGAACGGCGCGATCTTCGTCGCGGCGGGAAAAGACACCTTCTTGAACCACCAGACGGAAAGCTGATTGCGGCCGGACAAGGCGTTGACCGGGATGATGGCTCCGGCCGCGGCACCGGGGAAACCGGCGTCGCCGAGGGGATTCACATAAGCAGCTGGGGCATAGCAATCGCCGCTGGAGATATGGCCGGCGATTTCATAACCCGGCCCGGGGGGCTCGATGCGGCTGCCGACGGAGGCCGCGGTGCGCCCGCCGGTGGTGGCGCCGACGGCCGTCGCAGGCGACCAGTCGCGCAAGCCGTCGCCATTGAGGTCGTTGAGGGTGTAAACGGCGGGTCGGCTTTCATCGATCGTCAGGGTCGCGGGATTGTCGGCGACGGCGGGCGAGCCCAGCACGTCCTCGGACTCGATCCACAAGCGCAGATACTGGGCACCCGCCACCGAGCTGAACTTGAGCAGCGAGCGGTTCCGCCGGTCCGGGCTGCTGGCCGTGAACTTGACCAGCAGGCGCTGGGAAGCCCCGTCGATCTCCGCCTCCAGCTCCGCCGGATCGTCCTGGAACACCAGGCTCGGCAGGCTGATGGCTTCAAACTTCGGCCCGAGAGCGGCGTCCGCGCCGGTCTGGGTGACGTTGACCGGCTCGTAATCGGCCGGGCTGGCGGGCCACTGGTGAAGGTAGCTCCGCTTGGCCACCGGCCACGAGATGTCCAGGCCGGTAATCGCACCGCCCGAAACCTCATGCAGCGAGGCGTCGAATTTCGCCATCCAGTAAAGCACCATGTTGTCCGGATTCAGGTTCTCGCGCTCGGCGAAATAATCGGTGATCCCGTCCGGGCGGATGAAGGTGCCGTAGAGCGGCTTGCTGGTCACGCCGGTGGCCAAGGTGGGCAACACGGGGCTCATCTGGTCGTCGCCGTTTTCCTCGGGGCCTTCGCGGGGCCGCAGCTGCTCACCCAGCGGAGTCACGAGGGTCTCCACATCGGCGCTGCGGCGGATCTCGACGATGTCGGCGCCGAGGAATTCATGGCGGCCGAGCTCGCCCTGGATCTCGCCGCCCAGGTATTCGACGAAGACGCGGCCCTCCGCATTGTAGGCGCGGAGCGCGGGCAGGCCGGACAGCGTGTCGAACCACAGCGTGCGCGGCTCCCCCGGCGCGGCGACGCCCGGGTTGCTCGAACCACCGACCGGGGTGTATTCCACGGCCTGGCCCGCCACGAAGGAGTTGAAGACCGGATTCACCCGCACGATGCGGCCGGTCGGGATGCGGACCATCGGGCCATCGAAGGTTTTCTCCGTCCAGTAGATCACCCGCGGCTCGGCTTGCGAAGCGGATGACACCGCGAAGGTCTCGCGCCGGAACTTGTAGGTCGGCGTGGATTCGCCGGGCGCGGAGGTATCCGGCAGGGCGGAGACCCAGGTGACCGCCACCCGGCCGGTCTGGCTGGCAAAGACCTTGTCCGCGTGAGGGCTGTAGTAGTAAGACTGGTAGGGCTGATAGGTCTTGGAGGTGCTGGCGGCAATGTTCGCATTGGCCGGCCCGGACAGCGTCAGCGTGCCGCCATTGATGAGCTGCACCTCGCGTCCCAGCAGGGTGGCACCGACTGTAAGACCCGTCGGCACGCTGGACACTTCCACCACAGGGCTGGTGGTGGAACTTCGGGTCACCGCGACGGTTCCGGTGGGTAGCAGCGGCTCGGTCAGTCCATCCACGGTATTGGTCAGCCGCACGGAGCTGAACACCTCGCCCGGCTGCACCGGCTGGGCCCGCCAATAACCGCTGTCCGCCAGCGCCGCGCCATCCCAACTGACGGACGGGCGCTGGATTTCATCCCCCATGAAATAGCGCGGGACTCCGGAGGCGAAAGCATACCCGAAAAGGCTGTGCTTCAGCTGGGACTGCGCGACCAGCATGCCATTCTCGAGCGCGAATGCGCCGGGATATCTGCTGATCGAAGCCACTGCAGTGGCCCGATTATTGCCCTGCTTGGGCGGCCCCAGGGTAACCATAGGCAACGAAGTATAACCACTTCCTTTGACCGTGACCTGCACCTCCACCACACGGCCTGACAAAAGCACCGCTTTGCCGGTAGCACCGCTGCCGCCGCCACCGGAAAATGTTACCTGTGGCGGGTCGATATATCCCGACCCGGAATCGGTCACCTTGATAAAGCTGAGTTGATTCCCCGCGCCTATGGCACCCGACGAGGCTGCGGTGGATGCCCGCCCGGCGAACTGGACGTTGGTGACCGGAGTGCCGGTGGGCACCTTGGGCGGCGCGATGACGACTAACGGCGGAAAGGCGGCACTGTAGCCGCTGCCACCGTTGGTGATCGTGAACGCCGTCACCACTCCGCCGCTGATCGTCGCGGTGGCTGTGGCGGTCGTGCCGCTGGCGGGCGCCGCAATGCTCACCACCGGGGCGCTCGCATAGCCACTGCCGCCACCGCGCACCGTGATCGCGGTGAGCACCCCGGCACCCGATACAGTCGGCGAGCCCCCCGCCCGCCGCTTGTCGAGGAGGTTGGTCGCACCGCCCTTCAGTTCAAACTGGGCGTGGGCCGCCGGGGCGCAGAGCAGCGCGGCGAGGGCGGCCATCAAGGTGAGGACTCGGAAGTTCATGACTGACGGAAAAGTGAGGTAGGTTAAAAAATATCAGTCGGCCGGCCAGGGGCCGGCGGCGCGCAGGGCGGGCGCCGGTCGGGCCGGGCGGATAAAGAGGGGGACAGCCACGGCCAGGGCCCCGCCGTCACCTTCCTGGACGCCGCAGGCAGCCGCCAGGCGGGCCACGGGCGCTGGCTTGGAGAGCGCTGGCTCACCGCCGCGCCCGCGGCGCGGGAGCCGTGCTGGATGCTTGTGCTGGCGTGATTCATCGGAGGTGTGATCGGAGCCATCCGTGGCTTACTCCGCGGCCTTGGCCGTCTTCAGCGAAACGGTCTTGACTGAGTTCCCATTGGACATCCTCCGTTCGAGGGCGATCAGACGCGCCTCGTGACTTGCCTCCGTGGCCGCGAGCTCGAGCCGCAGCGCCGCGGTCTCATCCCGCAAGGCCTGAATCTCCGCATCCTTTTCGTGGATCTGAGTGCTGAGTTTGCCTAGAGCGGCATCGTTGCTGGCTTTATATTCCTGCAAGGCTTTTGCCGTGATCGTCGCAAAGCTGGTGTAACCCACAGTCTTCAATCCATCGGTCCCGGTGGCGACAAGATCAGGGAAGAGCGGCTCCACCTCTTGCGCAATTACCCCGAACTCAGGCTTGATCGCTGGGTCGCTGTTGTCCTTCCAACGGTAGCGACGAAACTGCACTTGCATCAATCGATCCAACATCGGCTCCGCATCCTCGATATCCTTCTTGAGGCTGCGGTCTGAATACCAATCCAGGTTATTATCTCCATCGTAACTAAATCCCCTCCAATTGTTCTGGCTTTGACCGGGATTATAAACATCAAAGGCGATTCCTCCGCGATCCTGCCGGTAAGACATTTTTACATAGCTGGTATTACCGTTGACTGCCGTCCCCGTGGATACAAATCCGCTGGTTGTGGTGGTAATCGCACCTTGGCTGGTATCCAAGGTACCCACTCCCAATCTCCCTGATTGCAAATACATTTCCACCACCGAGGCGTTGTTGCGGATAAACAATCCGGCAGTGCCATAATTGAGAAAAGTTCCATTTGTCGCCCGTGGCCAAAAGACCCGCTCAGCGACACCCACGTTGTTTTTCCCCAAAATACAGGGTCCATTCCCCATCATGATGTCGCCGTCCAAATTCAATTGTCCACTCACGCGAGCCGCGCCAGCCACATCGAGTGTATGTTGCGGACTCGAGATGCCGATCCCCACGTTGCCGCCGTTCGGGTTGATCGCCAGGGGAAATGAGACGCCATCCCAGGTTCTCTTCGATTGGATCCAATTTCCCCAGCCATTGTTGTTGTTATAGGTCCCGAGATGGAGGGCGCTATCGGAGGCGCCGATGGCGGCGACCGCGTTTGCCGATGTCACCGCATTGGTGGTCGTCTGCGCGGCTAATGGAGCCAGCACCTGCAGGAGGTTGGCGGGCGCCGCCGTGCCGATGCCGATCTTGCCGCTGCCGTCGATCGACAGAATGCCAGGACTGAAGGCACCGGATGTCCCTCCACCAAAACCGAAGGTGGTGGATGACTGAGCGTAACCCAAACCCATGACCTGGCCACCCGCGCGCACAAAGGCCAGGTGCGATCCCGTGTGCCCCGTGGCAGGCCGGCTGATCTGCGCGGAGCCGAAGGTTCCGGAGGTCGTTCCATCGATAAGATCCAATCTGGCGATTGGCGTGGCGGTGCCGATGCCGACGTTGCCACTGTTCGAGACAATCGATCCCCCCGTGACCGCCCCGCTGGCATTGATCGCGCCCGTCACATCGAGGGCGACGGTGGGAGCGGAAGTATTGACCCCGACATTGCCGCCGCTGGGATTCAGCAGGAGCTGGCCCGCCGTCGAGAGAGCGGTGTAGGATTGGAGGGAAGCCTTGTTGGCGGAGGTGTCGTAGCCGAGCAGCAGGCGCTTGTTGTTGTCCGCGTTGCCGCGGATCGTGAGCTGGTCGGCCGGGCTGGCGGCCATGTCGCCCTGCAGCGTGAGCTTGTTGGTGGCGGAGCTGATGGACGTCGCGCCGATGCCGACGCGGCCGTTGGCATCCCAGCGCAGCGCGGTGCTCCGCAAGCCGGAGGCATTGGAACCGAGCGCCCCCCCGGCGTTGCCATAGAGCACCGGACCGTCCACGGCAGTGCCGCCGAACAGGCGGTCGGTGCCATACCAGCCGAGACCATAGTTGCTGGCGGTGCCGGTGAGCGGGGTGAGGGCGAGATCGGAGGAACTGCCGATGCTCTCCGCGAACTTGGCCCGCATGGCGAAGGCGGTGGAGACGATCTGCTGGCGCGGAGTGATTTCATTGTCGGAAAGCGTGATGGTCGCGGCGGAGGCCACCGTCACCCCCAGAAAGCGGGCGCTACCGTTGAACGCCGTGCCGAGATCCGCGAGTTTCCGGTCGGCTTCACTGTAGCCGAAGGTCGCGGTCGGATTGGCCACGCCCTGGCCGACGAGCACGCTGAACTCACCTTCGGAAACCGTGACCGTCTGGGCCTCGGAGTAGATGAGGTTGGCGGTGTTGGTGGAGGACGGGCTGTCCCAGATGCGGAAGATCACCGTGCGGTTGACCGGGGTGCCCGCACCCACGTTGCTTCCCGCCGCATCCACCACGCGCCCTTGGTAGCTGATGAAGTTCGGCACGGCGCTGGTTTGCGCCGTGGCCGGGCCGGCGACCAGCGCCAGCAGGGCGGCGCAGGCGGTGAGCAGAGGATGGAGTTTCATGATGGTGACGTGGGACGGGTGCTGAGGTTTGAATCGGGCAAGGATCAGGGATTGAGGGCGCCGAGTTCCGAGGCGCGGCGGAGTTCGAAGATGCCGGAGAGCCGGAGGCCGTCGCCTGTGCCGACACCGGCGCTGTCCTTGTGCAGGCCGCTGACGACCTCGCCGTAGGTGCCACCGATGACGCTGCTGCCCCAGGCGGTGGCGCTGCCGCCGCCGGGCGGAGTGTCCGTAAAGGTGAAGGTAACTTGGCGGGTGACGCTGTGGCTTTCCTGGCCGGCCACGAGCGCGGTCTGGCCGCTCTTGTTGTCGTGATCCGGGTGATACTGGTGGACGAAGGGGTTGGTCGGATCGTCGAAAGGCGTGGCGATGGTGCAGGACAGTTCGCTGCCGATGCCAAAGCTGCCGGAGCCCCCCAGCGCCAGACCCAGCGGCATGTGGGTGGCGACGATGCGGCGGGCCGCGGCTTTGGCGTCCGCCTTCAAGCCGGCCTCCGACAGGCACAAGCCGAAGTCGTGTGGCGCGGCGGCCATCGGGCCCATGAAGACTTGGGAAAGCACGCGGGCGGTCCCGTCATCGGCCACATGGATCAGGTAGCGCAGCGGGAACGTGCCGCCCGCAGGCTTCACCGCATCCGCCAGCGGCTTGCTTTCCACGGCCGTGACCACGGCGTCGCCGATCCAGAGCCCGGCCAGCGTGCTCTTGCGGGCGGTGGCCGGGATGAGGATGTCAAAGGTATTGGCCGAGTCGGTGAAACGCAGCAGGGAGGCGTAAAGCGCGTTCGCCTCCGCAGCGCTCATGGCACTGCGGTCGATGCCGAAGCTCAGCTCGACGCTGGAATTCGGCGCGATGGTCTCGCTGTAAGCCGCGGCGATCGGGGTTTCCTCCCACTCCGCCTGGTCGTCAAGAGTGCGGCGCGTGAGCGGCACCGCGGCGGTGACAGGCTCCTGGCCGCTGGGCGGGCTGTCGGAAGCGACGGGCTCGATCCGCAGCGTCATGACGGCGGCAGTGCGGTTCATCACCCGGGCCGTGATCACCGAACCACGCCGGCCAAAGGCCAGACCCTCGTTGTTGGAAAGGGTGATCTGGACCGGCGCGTAGAAATTTCCCACCACTTCGGAGGAGAACCAGTAGGCTTGGTCGCGGTCCACCCGCTCCGTGGCAGGGGAGAAGATCTGCAAGGGATTGCCCGCGCTCAACTCGCCGCCGACATATTTGAAAATCCTGGCATTCGCGGCAATCGCCGTGGGGAAGGTGGCGAAGTAGTTCGAGAAACTCGGAAAATTTCCCGTCGCCTTGCTGCTGGGGAAGCCGAGGAAATTCGCGCCGCTGCGCACCCACGTGTTGCTTGGCGGCAGCGGCCGGTGGGGGATCCCGACGGATGCGGCAGCGGAGCACTTCACCAGATAGGCCGACTGGCCGGTCAGGCCGATCAGCGAGTCAGCGGTGTCACCGCGCACCCACTTGCTCCACTCGGGCGTGCCATTGCTCGGAAGCAACGGGGTGCTGGTGAAGCCGACCTGGGTGGGATTCGGGTTCCAGCGCCAGACCTCGGTGACTGTGGGATACGCCGCAAAAAGCTCATCCGGCGTGACGTGACTGGCATCGCCGTGCAGGTAAATCGAGTTCCACCCGCTCTTGAACGCGTAGCTGGTGGTCTGCCATTGCGCGTGCGCGGTGGCGGCGGGGAAAAGCGTGGCGAGGGCAAGGAAGATCGATTTCATCGGACAGAAAGGCGGTAGAATTCCTTGGTGCTGGAGCGCGGCGCGCTGAAGGCGGAAACGATTCCGACATCGCTGGCCTGGTGGGCGTCGTTGCCAGCGCCGGGAGCGCCCACGGAAAAGGGCACCCGCGTCCACGTCTTCATGTCGAGCGTGCTCTCAAGGGTGTAAACCTTGCCGGTGATGCCGTAGAACTCGAAGCGCACGCTCTGCGGCAGCTTCTCCTTCATCGTCAGGTTGAAGGTCTCCGTCGCGTCACCGGCGAAGGTGCCCGCGATGTATTCCAACAGGTTGCTTTGGCCGTCCTTGTCGAAGTCGCCATTCGGATTGATGAGGCTGAGATCCCACTCGCCGTTTTCATCCGGATAGAGTCCGGCTTGATAGAGCTGCCAGGCTTCCCAGGTGTCGGGCAAGCCGTCCTTGTCCCGGTCCTCGCCGAGCGTGAGATCGAGCTTCACCCGCTCGCCCCCCTTCCCTGCCGTGAGGTTCCCAGAAACTTCGATCGGGTAGAAGAACTCGCCATTCATCGAAACAACCAAGCTGAACAGTCCTCCGGCGGCGACGGCCTTGTCCGTGTAGAAGGTCGTGCCGCTGCGGTTCTGATCGATCCGCAGGTTGAGCTCGTAGCTCTGGTCGAGGCGGTTGGAGGTGATCGGAGTGCGGCCGACCTCCACCCCGCCCTTGAGCAGGATGACCACCGCGCCCTCGGCAGTGACCGTCTGGCCGACTTGGTCGCGGACCATGCCGTAAAGCGTGTAATAGGGCGCGGGCGGGAACGCGCCGGCGATGCCGGTGGCAAGCAGCAGGCCGGTCAAAACGAGCGGAGTGATTCGTTGGGAGAGGCGGTTCATGTGATGGATTGGAAGGCAGCACCCCGCTGGCAGGATCGGAGGTTTCCTAACAGGCAGCCGGAGGACTCTTCGGGCGGAAAATCCACTTTTCCGCACTGCCTGAATGCAATTTTTGCACAGCACACCCCGCCGAAACCGGTTAGATAATGGCACTCCCCATGGGGCCAGTTCAATCGAGATGAAGCTTTGCCCGTCCCCCTCTTCTTGATGCGGATTACTGAAGGCGATTCACCGCTCGTCCGCGCTTCGCTTTTCTTTCCCTCTCCTCATTCAAAATTCAAAATTTCAATCCACCACCCTCAATCCCGGGTAGGTCCGCCCTGCCCCTCGGAGAATGAACCATCGTCAAGCGACATGAGCTTGTTGTAACCATTGATCGCCGGGGAACGCACGTCCATTACGATGGTGTAATTCGTGCGATTAGCGAGAGCAGTAACATCGAGATTCAGTCCTTGTGAAGCTCCCACATTGAGCACCGTCTTCGCCGGATAGACCCGGATCACCGGAGCCGGCGGGGTTGCGAGCAGCACCGGGAATTCCCGTTCCTGCGGCGGCCGAACCACAACAAGCCAGACAGGGGCGAACCAACCCAGCCCCAGCCTTCAGCCTTGAAACACGTCGCAGAAAGAAATTGCGCGGTCACGCCGGCTGGATGAGATCGTCCGTCACTCAGGATTGGCGCAGATGAACGACGAGACTTTTTGCATTCCATCTGACAAGCCGCGGGCCGCCGGGTGCCCCCACTCCGGGGTCGGATTCGATCACGCCTGCAGATGGGACCTCGAGTCGGCGCTGGCTATGTTGGAACGCCCACCCGATGGACCAGCGAAAGTCAGCCTGCCGGACGCTTCGCGCATGGCGTGGCGGGAGGCGGTCCGCTGCATCGGACGGCTGCACTGGCGATCGCTCCAGGTGGTCGACGCACGTTCGCTGGAGGACGCCGACTCGGTCTATGACGCGTGTCTCGAGCACCTGCGTCGCGCCACCCGGGACGGCCGGATCGTGCCGATGCAGACGGTCTTCGCCCCGTGGCGGGGGACGGAAGGGGGAATCCGCATTTGGAACCACCAGCTGCTGCGCTATGCCGGCTACCGCGGTCCGGACGGCTTGGTGCTGGGAGATCCGCAAAACGTCGATTTCACGAGACTGGTCCGCTCGCTCGGATGGTCGCCACCCGCCAATCCCGGATCCTTCGACCTGCTGCCGCTGGTCATCCAGGCGGGCGGGAAACTCGTGGTGCGGGACCTTCCACGGGAGGCGGTGCTGGAGGTCCGGCTGGAGCATCCGGAATATCCGTGGTTTGAGGCGCTCGGGTTGCGCTGGCATGCGGTACCGGCGGTCTCGGACATGATGCTGGTGACGCGGGATGAAGTATTCCCCTGTGCCCCGTTCAACGGCTGGTACATGGGAACGGAGATCGGTGCCCGCAATCTCGGCGACACCGGTCGCTACAACATGCTGCCGCGGATTGCCGAGAAGCTCGGCCTCGACCAAGTTCGGGACCGCTTGTGGAAAGACCGGGCGCTGTTGGTCATCAACGAAGCCGTGCTTCACTCCTTCGAGCGGGACGGGGTGAAGGTGGTCGATCACCACCAGGCTTCCCGGGAGTTCCTCACCCACTGCGACCGCGAGCACGAGGCAGGCCGGGAGGTGCAGGCGGAGTGGTCCTGGATCGTGCCGCCGGTTTCCGCGTCTGCCACCGGGGTGTTTCACCGCCTCTATCCACTCCGCCCCAAGCTTCCGAACCTGCTGCTTCAGGTGGCCGCATGGAATACGCCGGAGGGAGCGCGCCTCCTCAAGCGCTTCGCCCGACCTTAGCCCCCCCCCGGACGATCCTGCCCGTTCCTATCAGGAGTATCGACCTTTTCAACCCGGCAACCTGAAATGCAACTTTTGCATGTTTTTCACTAAACTTCAAAAAGTAAGCCATTGCTTAACATCTTCGAATCGCGAACGAAAGGGCGAACAAAATGTCAAACTTCATTACCCAAGAATCGACGCCGACCGCCCCGTCAATCGGAAGTCGCCGAATCCGACCGTTTCAGGAACTGGATCAGTTTCTCAGAGAAGTCGATGGAATGGAACTTGGATTCAGAGGGCTGCATTTACTGGTTCACCTTCACCTCTCGACCAGCAGCAAGCGCCTCAAGGAACTGGCTTCGGCGATCGGAATCTCAGGCGCGGGCATCACCGGGGTTGCCGACCAACTTCAGGCGAAAGGCCTGGTGGTCCGGGAGATTCCTCCGAATGACCGCCGCTCGATCTACTTGACACTTACCCCGCTTGGCACCCGATTTGCCAACTGGATCGGAGATTCTCTTGAACGGGCCTTCGGAGATAAATCGTGATTCCAAGGCAAGCGTCCTCAACTCGTCCCCCGGTGTCACTCCGGCGGGCGGGCGATCGCGCGGCTTCCCCAGCCACGGCTTGACGGTGGCGGGGTTGATAGCCCCCGCGGGACAGCCTTGGCCGGGCTCCAGCCACTCCGCGGCGCCCCGCTCCCCCGGGGAGGAACCACCGGATGGACCCACCGCACCAAGCCGACCCTGCCCGCCAGCTCCGGATCTCATGGCCCCGTCGCCTTGACCCGGATGCGATAGAAGCCCTTCCCCCGATCCGGCGCGACCGGTGCAACCCGGACTTCCTCGCAATCGTCGTCCACCGGAACGACTTTGCTTGGCACTTCTTCCCAGCGGGTGAGATCAGGCGAATGCTCGATGATGAGCGAAATTCCGGGAAGCGCGCGCTGGCGCTTGATGACCACGGGTGCCCGGCTGCCAGCCAACTCGATCAGCGGATTGACCGTAGGCGCCCCCGGGTCGCTGCCGAGGGCATATTCGACCAGATTGAGCAGACCGTCGTTGTCCGCGTCCATCCCGCCGCCCGCCTCCGCGCCGGCAGGAAGCTTCGAGCCGATCCATTCCTGATAGACCGCATCCGTCACGATCAGATCATCCTCCGCGGCTCCCTGGTAGTTGGAATCATCCACCACGGCTTTCACGCGATAGCCCCCGGCGGTGGCCGGCAATTCAAGCGAGTTGTTGTAGGTGAGCACCACCTTGAGGCCGGGAGGAACCGTGGTCACTTGCGGCAGCTGGAAGCCACGGCCCGTGGAAGTCACCAGCCCCCCCAGGACCACTCCCGCGCCCGCCGGCCCGATCACCGCATGCGCCTCGCCGGCCACCGCGGAATCCCCCCCGGCGACCACGTGATATTCCCCCGCATTCACCGGCGCTTCCATCGTCAGCCCCGCCGGCACGGGTGAATCCCTCGTCACAACCTTGATCATCGGCGAGCCGATCGACATCCAATTCCGGGCCGGGTAGTACCATTGGGGCGGCTTCACCCAGACCACGGCGTCGCGATCCAGATCCTCGCCCACCGAAGGCGTGGCTCCCGAGAGGGCGAAGTTCAAGCTGTTGTAGGGCCCTTTGACGCCGAGCGGAACCTCCCCCGTCTTCTCGGTGTTGAAAGAGATCACGACCGCGTAGTTCGGCGGCAGCGCCACCCCGGCCAGGAAAGGGATGGTCACCTTGAAAGCGTAGCCGTTGTAGGGATAGGGCTTGCCGTTCGGCAGCGCGAGCGGCCGCCACGGGACTTCGACGGAAACCGTGCTGGACCCCAGCGGGCTGAACTGCTGCGGGCCCCCGGCATCCCCGACCGGACTGAAAAACGACGCCTTGACCCGGTGGACATAGCCGGCCGGATTGGCGGCGCGCAGGGCCGGCCAGTCACTTCCCCGGGCCCATGTGACCAGCACGGCTTCGACCAGATCCACGTAGCGGCCCGTGCCCGGAGATTTCACGACGTCCCCGAGGCCGGCCGTGCCCTGGCCGGCTGCGGCAATGCTGATATACGAGAGATCGAGCACGGCGGGAACGCGGTTGAACGCGATGTCCGCACCCGAATACCGCAGCGGGCGGTAACTCATCCGCCCGGGCTCCGGGCCGCGCGGGAGCGGCAACCACGACCAGGGCGCCCCGCTGTAGGTCTGCCGCAGCCCGGCGAACACGGGCTCCTGGCCGGCGGCAACTGGAAGCAGCAGCAACGCGAAGAGCAGCGGCTTGGGATCGATGTGACTCATGAGCTTGTCCCCGAAAACTTTGCGGAAAAAAAAGGCGGCATCCCCGGATGGAGAGCCGCCTTCCAATGAAAAACCCGACAGCGTGGCGACCTCGCGTTACACGCCGAGACGCTTCCGGCGCAGGACGAACGGCAGCACCGACACCAGGCACAGCATCAGTCCCGACGGCTCCGGCACCCCATAAGTGATCCCGCCGACCGCCAGGAAGTTGGAGCCCAGGCCGCCGACCTCCGTGCCGCTCTCGCGCCACCCGAGCTGGATGCCCGCGATCTGGTCGGCGGAAGATCCCGCCAAGAGCCCGGAGGTGCTTGCCGTAGCTCCCCCGCCAGCCACCGACAATTGGAAGTCGACCCCCCCCGGAATCGCGGACGCCTTGGTCACGACCGTCATCGCGTAGAGGCCGCCGAGGGTTTGGGAACCCTCGAAAACAGCCCCGAACGCGGTCGCCGACATCACTCCGCCGGTCGACCAGTGCATGTTCCAGGTCGCGGAAAGTTCAGCACTCGGATCAGTGGACTGCGAATTGGGAACAAAGACCAGGCTGAACAGCTCGGAACCGGCACTATTCACATAGCCAATCGAGAAGCGGTTGCGGTCGACGTCGCCGGGGAAGGAGTCCGCATAGGTCGTGATGCTGTCCTGAATGGCGAAATTCAGCTCCATCCTCGACTCGGACAAACCCAGCAGGACCGGGTACTGGGTGATGGTGATCCCGCTGGGAGCGGCCGCAGGCTCGGAGTCGTAGTAACCGCCCAACGCCACGCCACTGGTAGCGCCGATCGGGTGGACGAAGGCGCGGGGATAGACCTCCCCGTCGACGAAATTGCTTTCGGACTGGACCCAGCCACGCACCCCGTCCAGCGCTGACTGGCTGGGAAGACCGGAGAGGTCCAGCGTGAATACAGCAGCTTGGGCCGTGTGGACGGCAGCCAGTGCGAGTAAAGGAATGATTCTCATGGGAAATGCAGATTAGGGAGTTACCGGGGGAACCGTCCCGCGAGTCAAAGACCGCTGATCACCGGACGATCCACCGTCGTGGTAACGACGATCGGTGGCGGGGTGGAGGAGGGAGGACGCCGGGCGGCCTCGACTTGAGTGACTGACAGACCGGTCAGGGCCAGCGCGAACCAGAGTTTGGAGGTTGTTTTCATTGCGAGCTCAAAGTGGTCCGCGACCCCTCGCGGCTCAATGCCCATCGTGATTTGATTCGTGCAAGTTTTGCACTACCCGATTGGATCCCCTCCCCAGCCGTCACCGGCCGCCCGACCTTCCCTCGAGAAGGGCGATCAGTTCACCATGATCCTCCAGCTCGAGCATCATGCCGCGGAGAGCCGGCTCGAGCCGCGCCAGCGCCGGCCGCGGCAAGCGCAGAACTGCTTCTTCGAGCAGTTCGCGGTCACCCGCAGCGAGCGCGACACAATCCGCTTCGAGGTCCTCGCTCCCCAGCGCCGCCCGGATCGCGCCGGCAAACGCCGTTCTCACGATCGCCGGATCGGAGCCCGCCACCTCCCGCTGGGCCCGCGCCCAGCTCAGCGCCACCCCCCACAGCCTCACGCTTTCCTCCGGACGGATCCGCTTCCAGCCTTCGGCCTGGACCAGCGGCAGGCGCACCCAGCGGGGCGACAAGAGCCGCTGCCGCGCGAAGTCCGCCTCGACCTGCGAGTCCTTGTCATCGAAATGCAAGGCCAGCATCCCGTGCAAGCCGTGCAACCGCGGATCCAGCGGCGCGATCCTCAGCGCGGATTCCAGCTCCGAGAGCGCCAGCTCCAGCGGATCCACCGGCCCCGGCAGCGGCGGTTCCACGCCTCCCGCCACCGCCGCCTGATCGAGCGCATACAGTCGCCGCGCCTCCTTCAAGCGGGCCTCCACCTGCCCCGCCGGGGTCACCGGCCGCCCGGTGACGGCCCCGTGCAGCAGCACCGCCCCGCCCGCCAGCACCACCATCCCCGCGGCGCGCCAGGTCCAGCGCCCCGTGCCGCCCTGGCCCCGCGCGTGGAACGGCCCGCTGAGGGCCAACAGATAGCCGGAAAACCACAGCAAGCTCTCCCGATGGAGCGGCACGTCGACGATCCCATGCACCAGGGGCAGCGACGCCGCGACCACCAGACCGCAGCGCAAGGCCCGGTCGGGCCCCTTCCGGGCGGCCCTCACCCCGCAGCCGACCACCGCCAATCCCAGGATCAGCACGGTGGCGGCCGCCGGAACTCCGGATTCCGCCGCCATCCACAGCCAACTGCTCTCGGGGTGCAGATGAAGCCCGCCGTTCACGTTCGCCGCAAGGCTCCGGTACTGCGGGAACACCACGCGGAACTGGCCGGTTCCCCAGCCGGTCAGCGGCTGCGAGCGGATCATCCCCAGCGTGTCGTTGAAGATCTCCAGCCGGTGGTCCAGCTTCACGACCGCACCCGCTTCAGTCTCCCCGGCCGGATCCCAGAGCTTGCGGGCCAGCCGCTCCTTCACCCGGCTGTCGGGAACCAGCAGCACCACCGCCGCCGCCAGCACCAGCAGCCCGAGAATCTTCGCCCCGTGGCCGCGCAGATAGGCGCGTCCCGAAAGCACCCCGATTCCCGCCACCCCCAGCAGCAGCAGGAAGATGCCGGCCCGGCTGAGGTTGACGAACACCAGCGCCAGCGTCAGCGACGTCACCGCGCCGATGGCGAAGCCGATCAGGCCGAGCGACCGCCTTCGTCCCGCCTGCAACAGGAGTCCGGTCGCGACCGCAGCCCCCATCGCCAGCAAGGTCGCGTTGTGGTTGCGGTTGGTGAAAAACCCGAACAGTTTGCCCGCGTCGGCGCCGCCCTTTGATTCCCAGGCGATCATCGCCAGCACCAGATAGACCAGAACCACGGCGAGCGCCCCGATCGCGAAGGCGGTCCGCCGCGACCCCGGATCAGGCAGGCTCAGGATCCGCAGCAGGACCAGACCAGACAAGAATTGGCCGGCCAGCCCTTCGAGGGCCAACGGGAGCTGCGGCGTGATTCGATCTCCCGTCGGGAGGCCCGCGGCACCGAGCACGCCACGCCACTCCGCCACCCGGCCGAAGTCGGCGGGCAGCAGGTTGAGGACCGCGCAGCCGAGCCAGACGAGCGCCAGAATCCATACCCAGCGCGGCAGGGCGGCGACCGCCGGGCTCGCCAGCATCCACCCGCCCGCCAACACCAGGCCCAGACCCAGGACCCCCTCCCGGGGACCCGCCGCCACCAGCCACAAGACCAGCAGCAGCCAGGGCAACCAACGGTGCCCGCCCGCGGCCCGTCCCTCCCCCTCCATTTCCGGCGGCCAATCCCTCATCCCGGACTCCGTCCCGTCCTTCCGCAACCCGCTCATAGCCGCCCTTTCAAGTTATGCCTCTCCAGCATGTTGTAAACCGTGCGCAGGCTGACACCCAGCTTGGCCGCGACCCGCCGCCGGTTCCCTCCGCTCAATTTCAGCGCGTCGATCAATGCGACCCGCTCCAGATCGCCCAGCCGCCCGCCTTCGCCGCTGCCGCCATCGGTCTCCATGCCGGACAACCACGCCGACGCCCCTTCTTCCAGATCGCCGGAGTCGATCTCATCCACCGGTCCCTTGCTGAGAATCGAATGGATCACCCACTCGAGCTCGGTCATGTTCCCCGGCCAGTCATGATCCATCACCCAGGACCAAGCCCTGCGGCTGAGAGTCGGGCGGCGGATTGCCAGCGCGATGCAGACTTCCGACAAAACCTTTTCCACCAATGGCAGCAGGTCCTCGTGCCGGCGACGGAGACTCGGCAGCTCGATCCTGATCGCGGCCAACAAATACAGCAGATCCTGACACGAGTGCTCCAGCGCGATCTGCTGGTGGAACGGGAGGCCCGAGACCGCGATCACCCGGCAGTTGCCGGTCCCCGCCTCCATCGCTTTGCCAAGACCGGCCTGGCTGTCCGCGGGGAGATTCTCGATTCCCCGCAGCAGCAAGGTCGAGGGCAGCGACCGCGTGAAGAGCCCCTTTTTGCGAATCCGAATCTCCTGCAAGCCCGGAGTCACGATTTCCCCGCCGGAGACCGTCATGCTCAGGATCTCTCCCGCGACCGAGCCACATTCGATCTCCACCAGGTCGCGCCTCCGGCTACCTGGCATCGAGCTGTGGATCCGGCGTGCCAGCGCATACCTGCCAACCCCGGCCTCCCCCTCGATCAGCACCGGGCTCCGGGCGGCGACCGCATGGTGGAACAGCTCGTCCACGTTGATCATCGCCTTCGATCGCCACGGAAACCCGAGACCGCCGCCCGCCGGCGGCGCGACTCCCGGCACCGACGACTCCAGCCGCGAGCGCTCGTGCGCCGCCCTGACGAGCTGGAACAAGGCCTCCGGCTCCGCAGGTTTCACCGCATACTCGAGCGCGCCGGCACGGATCGCGCTGACCGCGTCAGCCGCCCGGTCCCTCGCGGTCAGGACGATGCAAGGGACCTCCGGATGTTCCTGTTTGAGTTCCCGCAGCAGATCCAGACCGTCACAGTCCGGCAGCCCCAGATCAAGGATCAGGACATCCCATGGCCGCCTCCCGCGGGCCATGGCGCTCTGCTGGCGGACTTCCGCACCATTGCTCATCAAGACCGGCAGGAACCCGTGCCGCCGGGCATACTCCACCAGGATCAGACCGGTAACCCCGTCGTCCTCCACGATTCCCAGCGTCGCGGGAGGCCCCTCGCCGCCATCGCCGCTCCCGCGATCCGCACGAAGCCAGGGATTACCCGTCTCTTGAGTCATTGACACTTGGATCGATTGTCGCACGACGACGCTGCCGCTTCCCGCTTTGCCTACGGCCATGCCAGTCAGTGGCTAACGCCAGTTCCGGCACGTCGCGACCGCTCCTTCCTGCGTTCCGCTAGCGGGCGCCGAAGCGCCCCGGCGCAAGCCCCGCCCCTCAGGCCACTTCCTCGCCGCTTGCCGACTCGGTCGGCACCTCGTCACCCGTCAATACAAAGTCCCACTCGAATAGCTTCAGTCCGGACTTTTCCAAAACCGCTCTCAACTTCGCCCGCTTCACCTCGTCCAACCCGCGGATTGCGACCATCACCCCGTCCAACCCAAGTTTGGCGCTAAGTCGCGGCAGATCCTCCACCGTCCCCAGAATCTCGAAGCCCCTCATCAACCGCCCTTTCAACAAGCGCTTGTCATCCAGCAGCCCGACGACCTGCACGGTTTCGAAGTGCCCTTGGGGAATCGCGGTCAAGTGGTCAAGATAAAGATCTCCCAACTCGCCGGCGCCATACACGACGATGCGGCAACGGCCCCCTGGCAGCACCCGCGCCTGCCGGTGCAAGCTATCCACCGCCAGCTCGCGGAGCACCTCGGGCAGAGCCCGCGGAACCAGTATGCCGACGGCGGCCATCATGGACGCCATGGCTGAGATCCTGGTGACCTGCCACGTCAGATCACCGGAAGCGACCTGGACCAACGCCGCCGTCACCATGCCGGCCAAAAACAACCCAACCGCCACCAGCAAGAATTCGCGGAGCCTGGCCCGGCTCCACATTCGTCGATAGACCCGCAATAGCAGAAGCATCATAAGCCCGGTCGCTGTAAAAATACCGATAAAACTCCAAGTTGGCGCAGATTCCATCCGGCCCGGATCGAAGTTCGCATCCATCAGATTCGCAGTCAATGCAGCCAGCGACAACACCAGCAAGTCCCATAAGATATACCAAGGTTTCAGACCGCGACCACCCTCCCGGCGCTTGAGCGCCAATTGAACCAGCTCCCCGCTCTGGATAAACTCAAGACCCGCCAGATGCTTCAACCCGAAAAGCGCGATCACAAATCCCGCGACCGCGGCGATCACCATCCCTCGCCCTCCAATCAACAACGGCGCAAGCGCGACGAGCGACAAAACCACGGCGCTGCCGTGTAAGATCCGCGTCACCTTCAACTGTGACCAGCCGCGAGCCAACAACCTGTGGTGCAGGTGATCCTTGTCGGGAGCGAAGATACCGACCGCGCCGCCCTCGCCCCGCCAGTCGCTCAACAGCTTGCGCACCGACCTCCGCCAGACCGCCAGCAGCACGTCGATCAGTGGAACTCCGGCCACCGCCAGCGGCAGCAGGAGCGAGGCCCCGATGGCCTTTCTCCCAACCACTTCGGTGGCCGCGGTCGCCACGAACAGCCCTAGCATCATCGAGCCGGCATCCCCCAGGAAGATCCGCGCCGGATGTCGGTTGTAGCGCAGGAACCCGCCCAACGAGGCGACCATCAACCCGAGCAGCAGCGCATCCCCCGGCTGGCCCTGTGCCATTTGGATCACCGCCATTCCCGACAAGCTGATCGCCGCCAGCCCGGCACAGAGTCCATCGAGCCCGTCGATCAGGTTGAACGCGTTCACCAGCAGGACGATCCACGCCACCCAGATTCCCAAATCGACGACCAGCGGGACCTCGTATCCCAGCAAGCTGCTCCCGCTGCCCGGCTTGAGCCACCAGTAAAGCACCGCCGCCGCCACCTGCCCCGCCAGCTTCACCCACGGACGGATGCCCCCCCGGTCATCGGTCACGCCGACCGCCACCAGCAGCGCCGACGCCGCGATGAAGGCGGAGAGCACCCCGGCCTGCCCGCCGACCAAGACCGCGGGGAAGAACAGGGTCAGAGCCAGTCCACCCATCACGAACGTCAGCCACACCGCCAGCCCGCCGGCCCGCGGAACCGCGTTCAAATGAACCCGCCGTTCGTCCGGCAGGTCCATCAGCCCCAGCCGCGGCCCCGCCGCGATCATGAAGCGGCTGAGGCCCAAAGCGACACCATAACTGCCCACCAGCAGTGCGATCGATAAAATTATCATTTTTAATTCAAATATTAACAAGCGACTTGTCGCCATTTCATCCGCGGCGGCCCGCTCGCGCCCCTCTCCGCCGCCGCCGCCCCCTGCTGACGCTCACTCGCCATGAACCAGCCTGACCACCGGTTCCAAGACGCGCGCCGCCAACCCGCGGGGGGCTCGCTGCGGCGAACGCTCTTCAAGCCCGCACTTGCTTCAACCTGAGGTTCATTCGGCACCAGCCATTTAAATGGTTCGCGACTTGCGCCAGGCAACCGGCTGCGGAACCCGCCTCTGGCGGCAGCTCCGCGACCCTCATCCGCTCGCGGTCCACCACCAGGGTCCCGACAATGCGGTTGAAATGGAAGGGGCTGCGATCCCTCAGGGGCTGGCCGCCCTGAACCAAGCCGTCGAAGATTTGCGCGCTCGCCACCAAAACCAGATGAATATCTTGTGGCCGGAACGGCCCCGTCCGCAGCAGCGCCGATGCGCATTCCGACCGCACCTGGTTCTTCCACCGCCGCGCATCCGCCAGCCCCTCCCAATCATCGGGCAGCGAACAAACAAGACAACTCGACCGCCGCAGCATGAACCGCCAGGTCGAAAGATACGCGGCTTCGACACTCCCAAGCCGCAAGAACTGGCATTCCTCGACGAACCTGTGGTTCACCAGATTATCGGAAAGCATCACAACCACCCCAATATCTTTCATAGCCGTATCAATACCCTGGTAATATTTATCAACCCATCCCTTGCACCTCGCGGTGCATCCCGCGGCACCGACCCCGCGCACCGGAACCCGGAACCCGGAACCCGGAACCCGGAGCCTAGCTAGCCGCCACCTCGGCAAAATCAGCGTTTCCGTGAGCACCCGCCGGCCCGGCAGCAGCCATGAAAATCCTCTCAATAATCTCGACGATCCTGTGGCCGGCCCCGCCGTCCCACAACGCGGGAATCCCTGAAGATTTCCACCGCCCCTCGAATAATTCATGCATCACCGGCGGCAGGCGGCCAGGATCAGTGCCCACCAGCACGTTCGAACCGATGGTAACGGTCTCGGGCCGCTCGGTGTTATCCCTCAAAGTCAAGCACGGAATCCCCAGCACCGTCGTTTCTTCGGTGATTCCACCGGAATCCGTGACGACCGCGAACGCATGGGAAACCAGGAAATTGAATTCAAGGTAGGGCAGTGGTTCCACAAGATAAAGATTGGAGGCCGCGATTCCCGCGCCTTCAAGAATCCGCGCGGTGCGCGGATGCACCGGGAAAACGATCGGGTATCCACGCGAGTGCTCGACGATCATCCCCAGGAGCTCCGCCAATCCGTCCACCTGATCCACATTCGCCGGGCGGTGAAGCGTCAGCACGAGATATTTTCCAGCCTCAAGCCCGAGTTCATTCCAGCAGGCTGGAGCAACAAAACGCGGGCGCTGTTTCAGAAGGGTGTCGATCATCGTATTCCCGACGAAGAAAATCCTCTCCTCCGCTGCGCCGCTTGCCCGGAGCGCCGCGTTGGCGGTTTCACTGGTGGTGAAAAAGTAATCCGTCAGCGCGTCGGTCACCATCCGGTTGATCTCTTCAGGCATGCTGAGGTCACCGGATCGAATTCCGGCTTCGACATGCGCGACCGGCACCTGCATTTTTTTCGCCGTGATCGCGCAGGCCATGGTCGAAGTCACGTCTCCCACCACCAGACACAGGTCGGAGCGGGATTCGGCCAGAAGCTTCTCGTAAGCGACCAGGATTCCGGCCGTTTGTTCCGCCTGGGTGCCGCCACCCACATTGAAGTTCACCGTGGGCTCCGGGATTCCCAATTGCTCGAAAAACGAGCCGGACATGTTGCGGTCGTAATGCTGGCCGGTGTGGATCAGGCGGAAGGAGAGAGCGGATCCGGCGGCGATCCGCGCGTCGAGCGCCTCGATGATCGGTGCGATCTTCATGAAGTTGGGGCGGGCCCCGGCGATAATATCAATTAACATTGCTATAATTGGAAGAGGTTTGGGAAAGCGGAACCGTGACTGCCGGCAGCACTCCCCGCACGGCGGAGTCTTCCTGCGGAGCAAGTTCGGGCCGGGGCACCGCGGTCACCGGCTCCGCGTCAAGTAGCTCCAGATAGCGGGTGGCTAGCAGATCGCGGTCGAAGCGCGCTTGCACGAAGACCCGGCCCCGCTCGCCCATGCTTTTGAGCAAGGGGCGGTCCGCCTCGAGGGCGATCAGGGCGCGGACGAGGGCCTCGTCGTCTTCGGGAGGCATCGCGATCCCGCCACCACTGTCCTCCACCAGTTTGCGGGCATCGCCACCGACCCCGATCAGAATCGCCCGCGCCATCCCCAGTGCCTCGAAGATCTTCGACGGGATCACCGTCTCGAACAGCGGTGACTTCTGCAGATGCACGAAGCAGAGATCCGTCGCCGCCAGAAAGGCCGGCATTTCGGACTTTGGCCGGCGGCCGGTGAACACGAGATGATCCAGCCCTTCGCGCCGCGCTTGTTGTTCCAGCTCCTCGCGGACCGCGCCGTCACCCACCGCCAGCAAGCGGATGTCGTCGCGACCCAGCTCTTTCAACCGGCGGGCCGCCCGCAGGAAAACACTCAGCCCGCTGGCCATCCCGATCGTTCCGATGTAACTGCAAACGAACTTATCCTCGAGACCCCAAGCGCGCCGCACTCCGCCCGGGTCCGGCACCGCGGCCTCCAGCAGGTCCCGGTCGACCCCGTTCATCACAATCGATATCTTATCATCCGGCACGCCTCGTTCCAACAAGCGCCGGCGGTAGCCATCGCCGACCGTCACCACCTGGTCCGCCGCCGCGTACATCCTGATTTCAAGCCACTCCAGCAATCTCATGATGGCCGGATTGCCGATCGCATCGACCGCCCCCAGCGACTCCGGCCAGATGTCGCGGATCTCCAGGATGAAGCGGGGCTTTCGCGACCACGGACGCGTGCAGCGGAACCACCACTTGCCGAGCACCCCGGCCCAGCCGCAAAAGAACTGCGGGGAGGTGGCGATCAAGCGGTCCGGCTTCGGCAGGAACATCAGCCGCAGGAGGGCGCAAACCATGAACGAAAGGTAGTTGAGAATCCGCCGGACCACTCCCTTGTTCGGCGCGAGATAAGTCCAGACGCGGATCACCCGCACGCCGTCGACCACCGACTCCTGCGGCCACAGACCGTTGGCGAAGCCGGGATAAGGCACCCCATCCGGGACGTTGGGAACCCCGGTGATGACCGTGACCTGGTGCCCCGCAGTGACCCAGCGGCGGGCAAGCGCTCCAACCCGCGAAGCCGGGGCATTGCCCTCGGGCGGATAATAATGGGTTAAAAATACAATATTCATAAAGTTAAAATCGAACCACCGGCCCGGTGCGCCCGGACCCGCAGGAGCCGACCGCGGCTCAGCTCCAGCGCACCTGAACCTGCCATCCGGCTCCCGGCGGAGTGACGAGCTGGCGCAGCACGATCACCGGCCGTTCCACTCCGCCGCCGAAGGTCGGGTGGGCCAGCGACCGCTCGATGGCAAGTTCACCGCTTCCCATGACCTCGACCCGGAAGGAGCGGCCCTCCAACTCGCCATGCACCACCCGGTCCTCAACCCGCACCTTGACGCCGGGCGCAAGGTGGATCCGGCTGCACAGCCGCGCCGCCTTGACGACCGCCACCTCGTCCCGGATGACGAGCGAGTCAGCCCGCCATTCAAAAGTCCGGCGGTGAACCGCGCGGCACGCCAGATGTTCGAAGCCGCGGTGCTCGGCGGTCAGCGTGAGGCCGTCCGCGCCGGGTTCCCAAACAAGAACCGTGGGGACCACCCGCCGGCCAACCCGGAAGCTCCCCCAAACTTCCACCGAATCCCGTCCCTCGATCTCAACCGTATTATGGGCGGCGGTGGAGCGGTCCGCCAACCGTCCCGGCCCGGGCTCATAGCTCCCGATCCCGGTGTCGGTGATCACCCGCCGCCCGCCGAGACTCAGCTCGAAGCTCAGCAAGTCGGCATGGGCGTGGCCCGGCTGATGGTCCGGGCCGATGGGCCCCGCATCGACGATCAGGTAGTTACCGGTGCCGCCGCGATAGCCGTAATAGCCGGCGGAAGGCAGTGACCAGGCTCCGGCCACCTCACCGCCCGGCCAGCGGTCGGCATAGATGCCGGGCGCGGCGTCATTGAACTGGGCGATCGCGCCGTCGGGATGGCGCAGGTGAACCAAGGCCGCGCGCATCCGGCGCGCGGGCTCCATCGCCAGGCAGGCAAGCTCGGGCCGGCCCACCTGGGTCAATACCTCCATCAGCCACAGCACCCGCAGATGATACATCGGCGAGCGTTCGTAATGCATCCCGTCCGCAAGTATCTGCTCGGCGAGCTCCCGGCGCAGGCGCGGCAGGGTCCGCGCCAGCAGCGCGTCACGGTCGCTCCCTCCGAAGACCGAGGCCACGCAGGCCAGCGCCGCCAGATTCTCGAGCAGATGGTTGGCCTGGATGTGCGTCTCCAGATTCCGTTCCAGCCACCCTGTCTGGCGGCCGATCGATTCGAGCAGGGCCGCCCGGAATTCCGAATCCCCCGCGGTCAGCGCGCGGTGGCGTAGGCCGAACAGCAAGGCCCAGTTCATCAAGCGGAGCGAGGTCGGATAAGGCTCCCACCCGCATGCCCCGCGGGCCGGCGGGTGGCGTTCGATCCAGTCCAGCGTCAGCCGCCGCGCCGCCGCCCACTCCGGCACCCCGTCCGGCAGCAGCGACCACAGCCAATCGAAGTAATGGAGGTTGTATCGCCACAGTCGCGGCTGGCCAGGCGCGTTCCAGTCCGGCGAAGCCCCAAGCGCCGACGTGCGATCGATGAAACTGAAGGTGCCCCGTGCCAGCGCCGCGGGATCCTGCAAAGGCACCGGGTCAGGCAGCGCGGGTGCCTCCGCCTCGCCCCCCAGGTCCCAGGTTCCCCGCCGTCGCGTCCCCGCCGTGGCCGGGTCAACCAGACGGGCGCGGAGCCGCACCAGGACCTGCCCATAGCATTGCCCAGCACGCAAGTGCCAGAGCGTTCGCATGTAGCGGGAAAACTTCATCAACCATCCAAGGGATTGGCGCGGCTGGCGGGCAGCCCGTGAATCATCGCAGCTTCACCGCCCAGCTGGACGACTCGACCACTTGATCGAGCGGGATCGGGGACGCGCCCGCCCCGGCAACCGCCTTCAGGAATGCTTGCAGACACGCCACGTGCCCCTTGTTCTGGCCGAAGCCGCCACCCTGCTTCGCGAAGCCCTTCCAACCCCACCCGCGGAGCACGCGGAAATTGTCGAGCTGCAGGATCCGGCCGCCACCGAAAACTTCGAACCGCTCCTTCGGAAAGCCCTTGTCGCCGGTGGCCAGATAGTGGATCGCCCCGATCGACCCGTCCGCGAAGGCGAGGCTGATCGTGGCCGTGTCGCGGGTCCGCCCCGCGGCCCCGCCCAGATAGGTGATCCGCGCCTCGTCGATCGGCATCCCCGCCCAGTCCCGGAACAAATCGATGAAATGGCAGGCTTCGCCCACGATCCGTCCACCGCCGATCTCCGGATCCTGCGTCCAGTGATCCGCAGGAATCGCCCCCGCATTGATGGTCGCCACGAACGACTTGGGGCCGGGCAGCCCGGCGAGCAGCGACTTTACCTTGAGCGCGAGCGGCGCGAAGCGGCGGTTGAAGCCCACCATCAGGATCTTGCCGGACGCCCGCGCAGCGGCTTCGATCGCGGCGATCTCGTCCAAGGCCAGCGCCAGCGGCTTCTCGACGAACACGTGCTTGCCCGCCGCCAGCGCCGCCAACACCTGCCGCGCGTGCGCGTCGTGACGCGTCGTAATCAGCACCGCATCGCATTCCGGGTCGGCCAGCAGCGCCGCGGTGTCGGTCGATGAGGCTTCGAAGCCAAACTTCCGCGCCGCGTGGGCGGCGCTGACACCGCCAGCCGAAGCAATCATCCGCCGGCGCACCGGCGCCCCCTTCATGGCCGGGAGCAGCGTGCGCGTGGTGAAGTTGCCGGCGCCGACCACCGACAGCCGGACCGGCCCGCCGACCGCCGGCACCGGCCCGGCGAAACCATGGGCCACCTCGCGGGCCAGCTTCGCAGGCTGCAAGCGCTCCTGGTCGCCATATTCGAGCACAATGCCCATCGCCCTGCCCGCGGCCACCGTCGCGTAGGCGTCGAGGGCGTCTTCGATCCGGAAGCGGTGACTGATCAGCGGCGCGACATCGATCCGCCCGTCCGCCAGCATCTCCAGCACCGCCTCGAAATTGCGCTGCTCGGTCCAGCGCACGAACCCGATCGGATAATCGAGCCCCTGGTCCTCATACCCCGCCTCATAGCGCCCGGGGCCGTAAGAGCAGGAAACCTGGAAACTGATCTCCTTCTTGTAAAATTCATCCCGGCTCAGCTTCAGCCCGGTCACCCCCACCAGCACGATCCGGCCACGCTTGCGGCACATCTGCGCGGCTTGCGACACCGGGGCGTCGGAGGAAGTCGAGGCGGTGATGAGCACGCCATCCACCCCACGGCCCTTTGTCCAGGCATCGGCAAAGGCCACCGGGTCCGCACCGCTTGACACATCCAAAGCCTCCGCCCCGTACTGGCGGGCCAGCTCGCATTTCCGCGCGTCGAAATCCAAGCCCAGCACCCGGCAGCCGTTGGCCCGCAGCATCTGCACCGTGAGCAGCCCGATCAAGCCGAGCCCGGTGACCACGATCGATTCGCCCAGCGTCGGAGCCAGCAGGCGGATCCCCTGCAGCCCGATCGCCCCCACCACCGTGAAGGTTGCCGCCTCATCGGTCACATTCTCCGGAATCTTCGCGCACAGCGCCTGCGGAACGAGCACCACCTCCGCGTGTGGACCGTTGGAGAGGACGCGGTCCCCTGCCACAAAGACGGCGTGTCCACCGGCATCGGCGACCACCCCGGCATTGCAGTAACCCAGCGGAATCGGCTGGTCGAGCTTCGAACGCACCGCGTCGAGCGTGGGAAACACCCCGTCGGTGCGGACCTTCTGCAGCACCTGCTTGACCTTGTCCGGCTGCGAGCGCGCCTTGGCCAGCCATCCGGCCCTGCCGAAATCCACCAGCATCTTCTCAGTGCCAAGCGAGACCAAGGAGGCGCGGGTGGACACAAGCAGGCTGCCCTTACGCGGGCCGGGGGACGGGACGTCGGCGAGAAGAGTCTCACCCGTTCCTAAGTTTTGAAGAATTTGA
>CAMCYK010000004.1 GCA_945883695.1 Akkermansia muciniphila
CGTGCCGAGTCCGAGCCATCTTCGTTGATCACGGGGAAAATGTTTTCAATTTCCGTGCCGAAGAGATCTGATTGGCAAAGCGCCTGACGGGCCTTCATGAAATTCGCGTTGCCCATGACCGTATTGATCTCGCCGTTGTGGGCGATGAAACGGTTGGGATGCGCGCGTGACCAGCTTGGGAACGTGTTTGTAGAGAAGCGGGTGTGCATCAGCGCCAGCGCCGATTCGAAATCAGGGTCGAGGAAATCCGGGAAATACTCGGAAAGCTGACAAGGCGTCAGCATGCCCTTGTAAATCATCGTACGCGCCGAAAGTCCGGTGACGTAGTGGTAGTCCGCGCCTGGGAAGTTATTCCCCTTGTTTCCATGGACGTCGCGAAACTGGTTGGGCATCTCGTTGTTGCGGATCCATGTGCCCACTTGCTTGCGGATGACGTAAAGCTTGCGCTCGAAGGCCATCGGGTCGGTGATATCGTCACTTTTGCCAACGAACACCTGCTTGATGACAGGCTCGTAGCGACCGGAGGTTTTTCCTAGAATCGAGCTCTTCACCGGCACGGTCCGCCAGCCGAGGAATTTCTGCCCCTGTTCGTGGATGACGTGCTCGAATACCTGCATCGCCACTTGGCGGACCGCCGCGTCTGGCGAGAAGAACACGCAACCGGAGCCATACTCCCCTTCCGGCGGAAGCACGACGCCCTTTGCCGCCATCTCACGGCGCAGGAATTTGTCCGGCATTTGGATGAGCATGCCCGCACCGTCACCGGTCAACGGGTCGGATCCACTTGCGCGGCGGTGATCCATGTGCTCGTTCATTGTCAACGTCTTGAGCACGATATCGTGCGAACGCTTGCCCTTCAAATGAGCGATGAACCCGACACCACAGGAATCCTTCTCGCGTGATGGGTGCCAGAGGCCTTGTGGTTCAGGCCAACCAAATGGGGTTTTCTGTGACGATGACATGGAGTTGATTGAAGCAATATGGGGAGATTTTGAGCGGGTATGAAAGGCGCAATGACCTTGACTGGAGCGTATGCCCAGCATCGATCACCTGATGAGGCGATCGGGTTTTACGGTAATCTCATGGACTCAGGTGGAATCTGGGAGGGAAACGTGCTTTGCTCGTTGGTGGCTGTCAAGAGCGGGGGGGGGCATGTCACGCCTGCCTTTTGAAGGTGAAATCCTGCAATTCTGAACGAGTGAATCGGGTATTCAACCTTCTCACGTTCTTGTCGGTGGAGTTCGCCGGCGTTGCATGGCTCTGGCCCGGGTCTCAGGTCCCCAGTCTCCTACTCAATCGTGCTCACAGACGAACTCGGGAGAGAACCGCTAGGAATTTGCTCTTGGTGGGAGGCTCTTGAAACAGTCGTTGGGTCGAGCTGGCCTGCTGCTCGTAGTCTTGGCAAAGGCTTGGATGGCGGGGAAAATGGGGTGACGCTCCCTCTGGGAAATCCGCGCTTGCCGGGAATGCCGCCGTCTGGTCGATTCCCGCTTGCTCCGCAGGGAAATTCCGCTGTGGTTCCGGGGTAGAGCAGCTCATTCGTAATGAGCAGGTCGTCGGTTCAAATCCGACCAGCGGCTCCACTCCGGAAACCTTGTAATCCCTTGCTGTAGCAAGGGATTTTGTGTTGGAGGGGGTTGGGTTTCGGGGCTTTCGGGTAACAGGAATGGCGGGTCGGAGGAGGGCTTGTTTCCCTTGATTCGACGTAGATTTCTCTCGTTACCCGGTTCTGTTACCCGGATCGCATGGCTTTAATGAAGGGACTCTGCCACGACTTCGTCAACAAGGGGAAGATCATCCATTCCTACCCGGGCCGTATCTGAAAGCGGCGCGGACGCCTTCCGGGCACTGGCCTCTCGGGCGGTGATCGGAGGCCCGGCTCCCTTTAGACATCACACAACTTCGCCGCGTGCCGCAAGGCAAGTGCCCGGTCCGGCCAGGTGGGGATGAACTCGTGCGCGACAAAGCCTTCGTAGCCGATTTCGAGAAGCGCCCGCATGACGGCCGGGTAGTTCACTTCCTGGTTCTCATCCAGTTCGGCCCGTCCCGGCACCCCGGCGGTGTGGACATGGGCGATATGTTCGCGATGTTGCCGCAAACGCCGGATCACGTCGCCGTCCATGATCGCCACGTGGTAGATATCGAACAGAAGCTTGAACCGCGGGGATCCGACCTGCTTGACCAGATCGACGCAGAAGTCCACATGATCCCCGAAATAACCCGGGTGGCCCTTCATCGGGTGGGTGTCATCGCGGCTGTTCAGATGTTCCAGACACAGGGTGACCTGCTTCTCCTCGGCATAAGCCATCACCTGCTTCCAGGCGTCGACGCAGTTCTTCGCGCCTTGCTCGTCCGAGATCCCCGGCTCGCGCAGCCCGGTAAAGGTGATGACCTTGCCGCATCCGGCTGCGGCCGCCGCGTCGATCCCCTCGCGCAGCGCGGTGATCACGGCGGGGTGATTCGTCCGGTTGAAGGGGCCCTGGGCGAATCCGTGGCTGCTCCCCAACGAAATTTCGAGGCCGAGCTCCCGGATCATCGGATAATGTTGCCGGTCCACTCCTTCGATCGCAACCAAGCCGATCTCCTTGCAGAGCCGCGCCAGATCCGGGACCGGCATGGGTTTGAAGGTCCAGCCCATGATCGACTGCCGGATCCGGCCGTGCCGGATGCGGTAGTCCGGCTCGGCCGATGCCTGCGGCAGCTGCGCCCGTGCCTCGCCGGCCCAGCGCGCCGCTGCGAGACCCGCCGCCGTGGCGGCCGTCAGCTGCATCGCCCGCCGCCGCGTATAAGGGTGATCCATCGTTTCTGGTGCATTCACGCCTGGCAGCATCCGGCAACCGTCACCCGGGTCAACCTCATTCAACGGCCGTCGCCGGTGTAGATGATCTTGCCGTCTTTCGGTGCCTGCGGCCACGGCGTGGTGCCGGGTTCCCAGGTCTGCGGCTGCGTCGCGCGAACGGCTTTCACATGGTCTTTGATCCAGCCGGCCGCGCTGGCATTCTCGTCGCGGCCATAGACCCACGGCAGCGCGGGGTCCATGAGCACCGGCAGGTCGCCGAGCGGCGGGCGCCCGGCGGCCAGTTGCTTCAATCGCGCTTCCATTTTTGCGACGACCTGCGGGTGCCGCTCCGCGATATCGGTCGTCTCGCCGGGGTCGGCGGCGAGGTTGTAGAGTTCCTTGCCGACCAGCTTGAAATCGCCCTGCCGGAGCGTGGGCAGGCGGACGCTGCCCGCCACTTCGATGACCAGTTCGGTGCGCGGACCGGCTTGGTTCTGAAAGATCACCGCGTTCATGTCCATGCCGTCGAGCGGGAGTTCTTGCTCCAGCGATCCCCCGGCGAGCGTGACGAGCGTGGGGTAGAAGTCGGCGACGCTGATCAGCGCGTCACGGGTGGTGCCGGCTTCAAGCTTGCCCGGCCAGCGCAGGATACAAGGCACGCGGATGCCACCTTCCCAGGTGGTGTTCTTGTTGCCGCGCCACGGGCGGTTGACCTCCGGGGTCAGGCCGCCGTTGTCGTTGGAGAAAATGACGAGAGTGTTGTCCGCGAGACCCTGCTGCTCCAAGCTGCCGAGGATGCGGCCCACGGCTTCGTCGAGGCATTTGAGGGCGGCGGAGCGTTTGTCGAGCGTGGCGCGGTGGCGCGGGATTTCCTCCAGCGGGCCGTGGATGGCGTTGAAAGCGATGTAATGGAAGAAGGGCTTGCCCTTCGGTTGCACGGCGAGCAGGCGCACGGCTTCGTTGGCGATCAGGTCCGTGCTGTATCCCTGTTCGAAGAGAGGTTGCTGGTTGCGGTGCCAGTCATACACGGCGAAGACGGCGGGCGCGTTGTGCGGGATGCAGTAGTTGTTGTAGTCGATGCCCCATCCGTAAAAGCCGTACTGGTGGTCGAAGCCCCGGCTCATGGGCAGATGCTCGGGCAGCCATTCGCCGAGGTGCCACTTGCCCATGATCGCCGTGGAGTAACCGGCCTGCTTGAGCGCCTCCGCCAGCGTGCGCTCCTTCGGGTCGAGCCCCATGACACGACGCGTCGGCGTGCCATCGGGCAGACGGGCCAGCTTCATGCCGAGCAGCTCCAGGTAGTCCGGCTTGCCGAAATCCTCCGAACGCCAGTCCATCCACTGCCGGAAGGGATAGCGCCCGGTGAGCAGCGCCGCGCGCGTGGTGGCGCAGACCGGCGTCGCGTAAAACCGGGTGAGCCGCGTGCCCTGCGCGGCGAGCCGGTCAATGTTCGGCGTCAGCCCGGCGGTGCCGCCATTGAACCCGAAGTCCGCCCAGCCGAGATCGTCGGAAAGTATGAAGACGATGTTCGGGCGCGGCGCGGCGGCCGATGCCGCACACGAAAGACAGGATAGGACGAGGTGGAAAAGTCGGTTCACAGTCAGTTCGTTTCGTTCGTTGGATTGCCAAGATCATCTCTACCCCGGGGATGGGCAAACATTTCGACTGATGGTCAATGGAGTAAGAGGCCGCGGCGGGAGAAATCCTAGATTTCATGTTGAGAGAGCCAGCGGAATGAAGTGGTGTTGAAGCGGCGGCCGAACGCTTTGTTGGCCGGCGAAAGAGTGGCGTCGGCAGGCGTCGCGGCCCGCTCGGAAGGGAGGTTGGCCGGATCGACGTAGTCCGGCATGCGCTGGACCACCGCCTCGCACCAGGCCCTCGCCAGCACCAACCTGCCGTCGGGTGCGAGAGCTTCGCCATAGCCGCGGACGCGGAAGGTGTCGGAGCGGGCCGCGATCACCGGGCCGATGGCCTGGAGGACATCGGCCTGGGTGATCCAGCCGGGAAGCCCGGTCGAGCGATAGCCTTGCTGCGGCTGGAGCGCGCGCTCGGTGATGATCAAGCGGTCCGCGTAGATGCTGGCCATCGCGCCGGCGTTCAAATCCTTTGATTCGGCCGCCCATACCGGGTGGCGGTCTTCGGTCTGGCCGCCGTAGGTGGAACCGCGGGAGCCGTTCGGCTGGGTGCCCCAAAGGTCGGCCATCGGGGCGTTGCCTTTGCCCGGCTTCAGCACCAGCGTGTCACGGTCAATATCCAGATTGGTGAATGCCGATTTGGTGCCGTCGGGGGAGATGTTGGCCCCGGCGTTGTCGAGGGCACTCTGCAGGGCGCCGCTGGAGGAGAGCGGGGTGTTGGGGTCGCGGCGGATGGTCAGATCGATCAGGGCGCGGTTGACAAAGTGCGAGAGCGACACGAAGGGACCGCGCAGCCGCACCTGGCGGACCATCTCCTCGGCCACCGCGTCGATCTGATCGTTGGACAAGCGGCGGAAGCCGGAGAACGAGTCGTCGCCGGTGCCGGTCGGTTGGCTCAGGCCACCACCGGGTTGCTCGAGGCTGCGCGGGAACAGCGCGTCGCCGCTGTCACCGGCCGCGCCGTCGGCGGGGTGCCGGAGGAAGCGGTTGCCGGCCAGCAGCGCCTTCCACGCGTTCTTGTTGGTGGAGTTGATGTTGAACGCGCCGTCGACCAGCAGGTGGCTGGAGGCCTTCGAGGGATCGGCCAGTTGTTCCGTGGCCGATGCGTTCCTGACGGTGATGTTTCGATTCAAGGTCCGGCCGTCGTCGACCGTGGAAAAGAAGTAGGTGTCCCACAGCGCGGCATTGAGCAGATAAGACATGTCGTAGTAGGTCACCGGGGTCTTGGTGGATGACACCGACTCACCGCCATTGACGCCCGTGACGATATAGTTTTCCCGCCGCTGGATGGTCTGCTTCCGCTTTACGAAGGGGGTCGCGTAGGAGTTCCCGACGGCATTGCCCGGCTGATGGGAAACGGTGAACAATTCGTCGTCCGCGGACAGGTCGGCATGCTGGAGCTGGGCCAGCGAGACGAAGGTTTCAGGGAAGGAGAAGAGCACGGTTTTCTTGACGCCTCCGATGGCGTCGCGGCCCCACGAGAGGGGGGTGATCGCGAGGTTTCGGGTGAAGGCGCTGCCGGTATCGCCGCCGGGTGCCAGGAAGGGCAGCGAGGCGAGGCTGTCGCTGCTTTCCATGAAGAAGGGGGGCGGGTTGTAGGAGGTGATGAGCTTGCCGAAGCGGACCGCCTGGAGATTGAAATCCATGAATGTCCGCACGGTGGAACTCCGGGTGCCCATGAGGTCGGACGAGGGAAGCAAGGTGTCGTAGCGCATCCCCGGCTGGCTGATCTGGAAACTGAACGAGAAGCGCGTGAGTCCGACCTTGACCGCCGCGGTGCTGTTGGCCGGCCGCACGACTTGATTCGCCACGGTGAAGGCCTGGGCTTCGCCGGGCGCGAGTTCCCCTCTGGGGATGACGAAACTCGCGTTGTTGAAGACCGCGGGTTGGCCCTTGTTGCTGAAGTAGGCGGCGGTGCCCGCTGCTCCCGCGACCCGGCTGGATTGATTGTTGGTTTGCGGCGTCTCGTCGAGCATCGTGAGTTCGAGATCCGAGGTCCAGGCCAAGGGGAAGGGATAGGGGTTGGCCAGCGCCACGGCGATCTTGCCGCAGGGGTGGATCTGGTACTGGGAATCATCCATCTTCACCAGCTTGACACCCATCAGGAGGCGCAGGTCGATGATGATCGGAGCGATCGTGATATCAATGGCGGAAGAGGAGGCGGCTTTCACGGTCAGCTTGCCGTCGGCGGCGGTCTTCTTCGCCTGGCTGTGGAAGGCCGCGACACGATCCCATTTCGGCCCCTTCAACAAGCGGCTGCTGTGGGGAACGGGAATCGTGGTCGGGACGAGGTTCACGTTGAGCGCCGGGGCGTTGGGAAAGCTCGAAGTCGGCCTGGACGGCAAGCCCTTGGCGAAAGTGGCAGTCAGGTCGATCCGCAGGCCGCCTTGCAGGTTGTCCGCCAGGACCCCGAAGCCGTCGGTGGTCGCGGCGTGGAAAATCGACTGGGGGAAGGCGGAATTCGCGGGGTCGAGCGTCGGCGAGAGCAGCTCGCCCTGGCGCAGGGTGACCACCCGTTCGAGCAGCGCGAGATTTCCGCTGTCCGGGGTCGGATAGGCCTCCATCCCCTCCACCACTTCCCAGCCGGAACGCGGCGCGACGAGGTCGGGATACGTGGCGGCCTGGCCGGCGGCGGCGTCGGACGGGGTGCGGTTGAATTTCGCCTTCACGCCTTCGTCGCCGATCCACCAGGCGTAGCGGCCCGGGGCGGCGGTGGCGGCGGGGCCGTTCGCGGCGATCTCCACCAGCGGGACCGCCACGTAATTGTCCGCGGCGGCGGACGAGGAGTCGCCGACGCTGCCGGGACCGACCATCAGCACCGTGCTTTCCGGATCGGCGACCGAGCCGTCGGCGGACACGCTGAAGGCGCTGGCGGCCGGGGTGAACTGCGGGGTCGCGCCCAGCTCGTTGCCGCTGACCAGCCATTGCAGGTGGGTGGGCGACGGGGTCTTCGTGTAGATATCAATTCCGGGATTGATGAGATTGCTGTTGCGCCAGACCCCTGTCCAGTAGCGGGTGCCAGGCTGCACGGCGGTCAGTCCCTTGTGGGTGCTGTTGACCGTCGTGTTGTTCAGCGGGGCCGCACCCGGCGCGAGCTCGTCGCCGGCGGCGCTGCCCGCGAGGTTGGCCGTGCCGGTGGTCCGCTGGTCGGGACCGGCGAAGGTCTGGAGTTCGCCGATCGCCAGCGCCAGCGCGAGCCGGGCATTCGCCCGCGCGGTCGCCATGGCGTCACTCCGGCTGGACGAGCGCAGGGAAATCGACGACAAAGTCATGAGGCCGACCGCGATGACGGTCAGCAGCACCATCAGCGAAAGCGTGATGACCAGAGCGAAGCCGGACAGCGATGACGCCCGGCGGGTCTTTGGGGTTTTCATGGGCTTTGGGCTTGGTTTGCTTCGCCCCGGCGTTCTGGGTTGCCGGAGTTGGATTTTGGCGGCAAGCATCAAGCATCGCCGAGTTTGGTTATCGTCATGGTGGCTTTCCTCCGCGGGAGGGAAAGAGGAGATTGAATTACACTGGTAAGTCGATTGGTGGGATTGCGGGTCGAAAGCGGTGACTCATCCGGTTTCCATGGGATCCCGACGAACTGCCGGAGACGAAACCCCTTTGGGGTTTGGATCCGTCCGGGTCATTTTCCCAGGGTAGGTGCTCCGCACCAACCCTGGGCTGTGGGATGGATCCCCGTTGGGGAATCAGAAATCCGCTTCGGACCATCCCGAACGCGGATCATGTCCCTTCATCCTAAACGGGAAGATGAGGAACCACGGAACACACCGAATACGCGGAGGAAAGGCCGAAAAGGGGCGGCTCCGGCCGTCAGGCGATCAGATCCTTCCACACGTTGCCGTGGACATCGGTGAGGCGGAGGTCGCGGCCGCTCCAGCGGAAGGTGAGCTGTTCGTGGTCGATGCCCAGCTGGTGCAGGACGGTGGCCCACAGATCGTAGACCGTGGCCACGTCGCGGACGGCCCGGTATCCGAGCTCGTCGGTCTCGCCATGCGTGACCCCGCCCTTGATGCCGCCGCCGGCGAGCCACATGCTGAAACCTTGCGGGTTGTGGTCGCGGCCGTTGGAACCTTGCGAGAACGGGGTGCGGCCGAATTCCCCGGTGAAGACCAGCAGGGTTTCATCGAGCAGCCCGCGCGCCTTGAGATCGGCGATGAGGCCGGCGATCGGCCCGTCCACCTGTTCCGCCATGGCGCCGTGGCCCTTGTGAAGTTCGCCATGCTGGTCCCACGGGTTGCCACCGTTGCCGCCGCCGATGCCCTGGTTGCAGCATGACAACTCGACAAAGCGCACGCCGCGCTCGACCAGGCGGCGCGCCATCAGGCACTGGCGCGCGTATTCGGCCTGGTGTTCGTTGGTACTATCCACGCCGTAGAGCTTTCTGGTGGCCTCGCTCTCGGACGAAATGTCAGTCAGTTCGGGCACCGCTGCTTGCATCAGGAAGGCGGTTTCCGCATTCGCGACCGACGCCATCACCGCGTCCTTGGCGGCGACGCGATCGGCAAAGCCGCGGTCGAGTTTGCCGATGAGGTCGAGCGAGCGGCGCTGCTCGGCTTTGAGCATCGCCGGCGAGATGTCGGGAACGGCCTGGTTGTCCGACAGGTTGAAGATCGAGCCCTGGTGGGTCGCGGGGAGAAAGGCGTTGCCGAAGATGCTCACGCCGCCGTGCGGGATCTCGGCCCGCTTTGACCGGAGCACGATGTAGCTGGGCAGGTTCGGGTTGAGCGTGCCGCAGCCGTGGCTCACCCAGGCGCCGGCGCTCGGGTAGCCGAGAAAGGGGAAGCCGGTGTGCATGAAAAAGTTTCCCTGCGCGTGCTCGCTGAACTTCGCCGTCATCGAGCGGATGATCGCGAGGTCGTCGGCCCGCGCGGCGATCTTGGGAAACATGTTCGTCATTTCGATGCCCGACTGGCCGTATTTCCCGATCTCCCACGGCGTCGCCATGATGTTCCCGTTGTTGTCGAACTGGGTGCGCTCCAGCGCGACGGGCATCGGTTGGCCGTGGCGTTGCTTGAGCAGCGGCTTGGGGTCGAAGGAGTCCACATGCGAGACGCCGCCCGACATGTAGAGAAAGATCACCGACTTGGCGCGTGGCTTGTGGTGCAACCGTGGTGGTGCCGACGACACGGTTCCGGCGGCATTGACCAAGCCCGAGAGAGCGAAGGCGCTGACTCCGCGGGAAGTGAGCTTGAGGAATTCCCGGCGGCTGTGTTGGTTAATGGACATAGATCAGTTCCTTCGAGTTCAGGATGGCGTGGGCGATGCGGAAGTAAGGATCGTCCACCGGGACCGCGGCTTGCTTCGGCCCGCCGCGTTCGGGATCGGCGGATTCCGTGACCGGGACGCCGGCGATGAATGCGAGGCATGCGGCGGCTTCCGCCGGGGTGGCCCGGCGGGCGTAGGCTTGCATGAAGATGGCGTCGATCTTCGCCTCGGGCGTGGCCAGTCCGCGATTCTCCCGCACGCGTTGTGCCCACTGTCGCGCGGCATCGCCGGCCGTCCGCCCGTTCATCAGGGTGAGGGCCTGCGCGGGGACGTTGGTGGAATTGCGCGCGCCGACCGTGGAGATCGGGATGGGCAGGTTGAAGGTGGTGAGAAAGCCGTCGAGGTTGTTGCGTCGCATCGGCGCGAAGACGGCGCGTTCCGGCGTCTCGTTGGCGGCGACAAAGCGGATGCTGTCGAGGATGGCCTCGGCGTCCAGGCGGCGCGGGGTGAAGTAAGCCAGGCGCAGGTTCTCCGGATCCTTGTCGCCATTGGTGGCGGGCGGGGAACTGGCGGAGCGAAACGCGCGGCTCATGACCATTTCTCGCACGAACCGCTTCATCGACCATCCGTTCTCGCGGAAGTCCGCGGCCAGATGATCGAGGAGCTGCGGGTGCGTGGGTTCGGAGCCGAGGCGTCCGAAGTTATCCGCCGAGGCCACGATCCCGCGCCCGAAGGTGTGATGCCACAGCCGGTTCACGATCACCCGGGCGGTCAGCGGGTTGCGCTCGGCGAGGATATCGTCGGCCAGCTCGCGCCGGCCGCTCCCGGTTTCAGGATACGGCTTGCCGGGGAAGATTTCCAGGAACCCGCGCGGGACCGGAGCCTCCTCCTTTTTGTAGTCCCCGCGTGCCAGCATCGGCTGATCCCACACCTCGCCCTCCATGACCCCCGGTGCCCGCCGTGGAATCCGGATTTCACTTTCGAGTTTGCGATAGGTCTCCACGAGCGCCTTGAGATCCGCCGGCAGCGCCGCGGTGTCATTGGCCAGCAGGCCCCGGCTCACGAACGCATCGAGCAGTCGCGCCTGCGCATCGCTCATCGTGTCCGACTGCCACGCGGCGACCGCGGCGCGCAGGGACTCGCGGTAGAAAAGGAGGAGTGAGGCGCGGTCGGCGATCTTCCCGGAGTCCGGCAGCGCCACCACCGGGGTGCCCAGCTCGCGCATCCCGTCATTGCCCGCGTAGGCTTCGAGCACGCCGAACCACGAGCGTTCCGGCCCCGGATTCACCGTGCTATCGGCGGCGGTGTTGAGTTGAAAGTAACCCTTCTCGCCCTTCCAGTAATCATACTTGCCCATCCCCACCCATCCGGGATCCGGGCCCAGGGTGGTGGAAGGATGCAGCCCGTGCTTCAGCGGGTAGCTGCGCAGGGTGAAGCGCGCGACGGCTTGGCCGCCGAACGCCCGGATCGCCGCCCCCTTGCCCTCGGCCCGGTGAAAGACCGAATGGAGATAGCCGCTATGTTTGTCCGAAACGAGGTGCGAGTAGATGCCCGCGGGATAGATGCCGGTGAAGACCTTCCCGCCCTCGCCCGCCAGCGCGAAGGACCCCGCCGGGCTGACTTTTGGCCCGAGTCCGTTGCCGGTCCGAAACCAGCGGTCATAAGTCGCCTGATCGCGCAGGTCCGCGTAGAAGGTCGCGTTCTTCTTCGCCCGCTCGTTGTGCTCGCGGCCGGCCTCGAAGGCGGCGCGCGTTTTTTCCAACTCCCGCGTGATCTCGGCGGGCGGAAGGTCCCGCAATTTCGCCCACGCCCCGAGCGGATCCTTGTCATCGGGCTTTCCGAGGTCCGCTTGCTCCAGCCGATCCATCGCCGCGTCCACCTCGCCGAGCCACTGCGCGGCGAACCCGCCGCGGATCGCGATCTTCAACTCCTCGATCGCGGCGCGGTGCAGGTTCTGCCGCTCCGGCGAGTCCACGTTCACCGTCGCCGGACGGCTGCTCACCATGATGCCATAGAATTTGTAGAAATCCGCCTGGCTGATGGGATCGAACTTGTGGTTGTGGCAGCGGGCACACGAGACCGTCAGGCCGAGCATGGCTTTCGAGACCACGTCGATCTGGTTGTCGGTGAAGGTAAGCTGCTCGTCGTAGGCATCGGTCACGCCGAAGCCATGCGGGACCATCCGCAGATGTGCGGGGCCGATCGCGGATTCGTTGATGCCGAGTTCGTCGTTGATCCGCGGCTCTTTCAAAAGGTCGCCGGCGAGATGCTCGCGGATCAGGCGGTCGTAGGGGACATCGGCATTGATGGCGCGGATCAGGTAGTCGCGGTACTGCGTGGCGTGGGGAAGGGCGGCGTCGCCCTCGCTGCCGTGGGTTTCCGCGTAGCGATACCAATCCATCCAGTAGCGGGCCCAGCGTTCGCCGTAGCGGGGCGAGGCCATCAGGCGGTCCACGAGCGCGGAATAGGCGTCCAGGGAGGGGTTGGCGACGAAGGCTTCGACGACTTCCGGTTCGGGAGGCAAGCCGGTGAGGATCAGATGGAGACGACGCACGAGGGTGCCCGGATCCGCCTCGGGCGCGGGCTGCAGGCCGTCCGCCGCCAGCCCGGCGAAGAGGAAGCGGTCGATCGCGCCGCCGTTCCATGCGGGGTCGGCCGCCGCTGGCGGCCCGGCTTTCACGAGCGGCTGGAAGGACCACCATTCCGCGCGCCGGTCGCGGACGCCTTCCCAATCGGATTCGGCCTCGAGCTCATGCTTGGTCGGAGCCTTGAGCCGCGGATCCGGCGCACCCATCGCGATCCATTCCTCGAGGTGTTTGATGCTGAGCTCGGACAGCTTCGGCGCTTTCGATGGCATCGGCTCGTAGTCCTCCGCGTGGCGCACCGAGAGGATGAGCGGACTGCGCGCGGGGTCGCCGGGGAGGATCACCCCGGACTCCAGCATGGCGGCTCGATGATCGAGCGCCAGGTCGCCCTTCTTCTTGTCCACGCTATTGTGGCAGGAGTAGCAATTCTCGGCGAGCACGGGGCGGATTTTCGATTCAAAGAATTCGTGCTGCTCGGCCGTGATTCCCTCCTCCCCGGCGGCAACGAGCGAGAGAGCGAGCAGGAAGCAGGGGGCATGGAGATTCAACTTCATCGGAGGAGGTGGCCGGGCGTCCGGGGCTTGGTGTGGATTGCGGTTCCGGGCAGGAGGTGTTTTTCCCGCGCAGTATCCCGGTCCTGTAGCGGTCGCCGGGGTGGACAACCAGCAAACCTTTCCAATAAGGGTCGCAGTTTCGCGGGAGGAAAGAGAGGTTTGGCTTACTCTGTTAAGCCGCGTGGAATCCCCGGCATTGCCATCTGAAGGCCCCGCGCAACACCCGACCCTGCCGAAACGGCACCGGACACGAAATGGGTGGGGCTTCAGCGCGATGGATTCTCATACCACACGACGCCAAGCTGGTCGTGTTCCTCGCAGGTGATCACATCCAGATCGCCGTCACCATCCAGGTCGAGCACCTGGACAAGATCGAACTTCACCCCTTCCGGACCACCGAGGGAATGCTGAAGCCAGCGTCCTTCCCGCTGCTGTTCCAGCCAGACGACGCCCTCGCGCGGACTCGTCGCGCCTTCACAGGTGAAAACGAGGTCTGCCAGCCCGTCGCCGTTCAAGTCGGCGATCTTCACGGCCTTGGCTCTTCCCAGGTTTGCCGCATCGAGCTCCAGAACCTGCTCCCGCCAACCGCCGTCCGGTTGCCGGAGGCAAATGAAGATCTCGAAGGGCTTCACCGCCACCGCCAGGTCCGTCCGTCCGTCCCCGTTCACATCGCCGAGGTCGGCGAACATGACCTCCCGGCCCAGGGCACCGATGGCGTGCTCTTTCCAGGCGCCATGCTTCCGAACCGCCCCGGCACCCGGATTCTCGAGCCAGAAGACACCGGCACGTTTGCCATTGCGGTCGCTGAAGACCACGTCGGCGTCGCCATCGCCGTCCATGTCATGAGGAATCAGGGACATGATCCAGCCGGCCTCGCGCAGCGGATGAAAAGACCATGCGGCGAGGTCCTCCGCCTGTTCGGGAGCCTGCAGCCAGCCCACGGTGGCGTCGGGGCCTTTTGCGGCGAGCAGCAGGTCCATGCCATGCAGCCCGTCCAGATCCAGCGCGGCGGCCTGCATCCACATCCGGCTGTTCCTGGCCGCCGGGAACGCGTCGGTCCGCCATTCTCCGCCGATCTGACGGTGCCAGAACATCGTGCGCGTTTTTCCTTCGGTGCCGCTGATGACCTCGAGGCGCCCGTCTCCATCGAGATCCGCGAAAATCGCCTCCTCCACGTCCGCCACTTCGCCGACGGTGATCCGCGGCCACGGATCACGGACCTTCGCCTCTCCTGGATGGGTGTAAACCCGCACCACGCCGCCTTCCTCCCAGCCGGTGACGAGGTCCGTCCGCCCGTCCTGGTTCCAGTCCCCCGGCTTCACGCCGTCCGCGCCCTGCGAGGTGTTGTCGATCGTGTGCCGCTTCCAAGGCGCGCCGGCAACCGCTTCGGCACGGGTGGAGACTCCGGGTTGTGCCGACAGCGGCGCGCCCAGGAAACACCAGGCTGACAGGGTGAGCAGATTTTTCAGGGTGGGCGTGTGAGCGTGACTCCTGCAGGAAACCCTCACGGGTCGCAGCTGTTGCATTCTCATAAGATGGCAACCCATCAGATCCAAGGCCGCGCCGCAAGGGGGGAAACGGTCCAAGGGCTCGATGAGCGGTCTCGGCCCGCGGTTGAATCGCTCTCGCCGAGGCCTGGTCCAAGCTCCCGAAGCGTGCCTTGCGGCACGCGGCGAAGTTGTGTGATGTCTGAAGGGAGCTTGGCCTCCGATCACCGCCCGAGAGGCCAGTGCACGGAAGGCGTCCGCGCCGCTTTCAGATACGCTTCGAATTGCTCGATCACCTCGGGATGTTCTCCCGCGATGTTCCGTTGCTCGGACGGATCCCGGTCCAGATGGTAGAGTTCCAGCGCTGCCTCCAGTGCCGGGCGAACCACTTTCCATTGCCCGCGTCTCGCCGCCTGTTTGTAGCCGCCCTCGAAGAACTCCCAGTAGAGATGCCGCTCGCTCAACTCCGCTTGGGCGTCTCCTTTCAAAGCCGGTAGCACGTTGATCCCATCGATCCCTTCCGGTGGCTTGCCACCCGCGATCGCCACCAGGGTCGGCAGGACATCGGGGAAATACCACGGCGCTTCGCTGACGGCCCCTTTCGGCGCCACCCCCGGCCACCGCACGATCATCGGCACCCGGATCCCTCCTTCATACAGGTCGCGCTTGCGGCCCCGCAAGGGACCGCTGCTGTCGAAGCGGCCTTCCCACCGCCGCGCGGCCCCATTGTCGGAACAAAAGAACACCACGGTGTTCCCCGCCACTCCCCGTTCCTGTAACAAGCGCATCAGGCTCCCGATGTCCCGGTCGATTCGTGCGATCATGGCGGCGTGCACCTTCTCATCGCCGGTCCACGGCTTTTCCGTGAACGGCTCGGTCGATGGAATCTGATATTTGTCGTGGGGCAGCGTGTAGGGCAGATAGAGAAAGAAAGGCCGCGCGCCGTCCGCATGGCGACGGATGAAATCCGTGGCGAAACCGGTGAACAAATCGTGGGCGTAGTGTGGGCCTTCGCCGCCCCGGTTGCCTTCCATTTCCTTGCGATCGGTGTTATGCCAGAGGTATTCGGGAAAATGATGGTGCGCCCGGCCCTGGTTGAGAAAGCCGAACCATTCGTCGAAGCCCTGCCGGTTGGGCTCGCCCTCGGTGCCCGGTTCGCCAAGCCCCCACTTGCCGGTCATGCCGGTGGTGTAGCCCAGTTCCTTGAGATATTCCGCAACCGTCCGATCCTCCGCCTTCAAGGGCACCCGCCCCTGTGTGCCGTCCAATCCGGGAACCCCGCCGATCCCGGTGTTACCGCGCACGGTCGTGTGGCCGGTGTGCAACCCGGTCATCAGCACGCTGCGAGATGGCGCGCAAACCGGCGACCCGGCATAGACCTGGGTGAAGCGCGTCCCTTCAGCCGCCAATCGATCGAGATTCGGAGTTGGAATGACTTTCTGCCCGTAACAACCCGCATCCGCATAGCCCATGTCATCGACCATGATGAAAAGAATGTTAGGCGGGCCGGCTTGGGCGGAAAGCACCGTTCGGCCGGTCCAGACGAGAAGCAGGGCAGCGAACAGGAACTTGGAACGCGCTGGGATCATGGACCGGCATTAGAGAATCCGGAGCAGGAGTTCAAAGGGAAATCGGAGGGGGGGCGAAACCGCGGGATCTGGAAACGGGGGGCTTACAAGGGAAAGTTGATGCTGACTTGGCATCGCGGCCGGGAGAATCAGCCTGGGACAAACCGGTTCCCAACCGCGGTTCATGGATTTTATGGATTCTTGCCTCGCAATCCCGGGCGACCAGGGCTCCACTCGAAGTAAACCCATTTTTACAACCCTTTGAAAGCGCTCCTGATCCATCTCTCCGTCGTTGCCGCTGCTGGAGTCACTCCTGCGAGCGGTGACACGCAACTCCGGACTTTCCATTCCCAACCGAGCATGGTGCTCGCGACGAAAGAGGTGGAGGTGGCGGTGACCGAACTCGGCGCGCACATGGCTCCGGTGACTTTTTTCCGCGACAGCGGGAATCCGGTGCGGCCCTACCACATCAGCCCCTGGCAGGATGAAAAGCCGGTGGCGATGCCGGCACCGGTACTCGTCACGCTGCGCGGCGACTTCTTTTGCATGCCCTTCGGTGGGAACAGCGGGGAGGTCGCGGGAGAGACCCATCCGCCGCATGGTGAGATCGTCGGCGAGCCCTGGCAGCTCGTCGGCAGAAAGACGACCGGCGATGTGACGACGCTCACGCTCGGCATCGACACGAAGGTGCGCGAAGGCCGCGTGACGAAGGAATTGTCGCTCGTCGCCGGGCACAACGTGGTCTATTCGCGCAACACCATCGAGGGTTTCGCCGGGCGCGTGCCCCTCGGTCATCATGCGACGCTCGCGATGCCGGAGGAGGAAGGCGCGGTGCGGATCGCCACCAGCGCGTTCCGGTTTGGCATGACCTGTCCGTCGCTTTTCAGCGATCCGAAGCAGCGCGAATACCAGGCGCTGCTGCCCGGCGCGAAGTGGACCGATCTCACCAAGGTGCCGGTCGCTTGGAAAGGTGCGCCGGATGCCGATCTCACGCGGCTCCCCGGTCGCTACGGCCATGCGGACCTGATCCAGATCGTCAACGAACCATGGGAGAAGACCAATGGCCCCGCTTGGACCGCGGCGACGTATCCGGAGGCGGGCTACGTGTGGTTCTCGCTGAAGGATCCCGCGGTGCTCAACAGCACGGTCTTCTGGATGGAGTACCACGGCCGTCACGGCCACCCGTGGAATGGCCGCAACAACTGCCTCGGGCTCGAGGATGTCACCGCCTGTTTCGCCGATGGCCTCGCGGCTTCCACGAAAGAAAACGCGCTCACCCGTGAAGGCGTGGAAACCGCCGTCGCCCTCAGCGCCGGGAAGCCGACCGCGGTGAACTACATCCAGGGCGTGGTGAGGATTCCCGACGGCTTCGGGAACGTGAAGACCCTCGAATTCGCTCCGGCGGAGGTGACCTTCATCTCGACCACCGGCAAGCGTGTCAGCGCACCGGTGCGGCATGAATTCCTGAAGACCGGCAAACTCTGATTCCAACTCCAAAACCCATGATGAAACACCTCCTCACCACACTTCTGGCCTGCACGGCCGCGCTCCTGACCGGCTGCGACAAGCCCGCGGGCGGCTCCGGCACGCCGGCTGCCGGAGCGGGAGCGAAGGGCACCATCGGTGTCTCGCTGCTCACCCTCGACAACCCGTTCTTCAAGGTCATCGGCGACAACATCACCAGCGAAGGCAAGAAGCACGGCTACGAAACCATCGTCGTCAGCGGTGACAAGGACGTCGCGAAACAGAGCAACCAGATCAAGGACTTCATCGTGAAGAAGGTCAGCGCCATCGTGCTGAGCCCCTGCGATTCGAAGTCGATCGTCCCGGTGATCCAGGAGGCGAACGCCGCGGGCATCCCGGTCTTCACCGTGGACATCCCGTGCAACGAACCGGGCGTGAAGATCGTGACGCAGATCACGACGGACAACTACGGCGGCGGCAAGGAGGGCGCGCAGGCGATGATCGAGGCGCTGGGCGAAGCGGGCGGCAAGATCGCCGTGCTGCATTTCAAGCAGGCCGAGTCTTGCCAGCTCCGCGTGAAGGGATTCACGGAGGTCATCGACGCGCACAATGCGAGCGGATTGGCGAAGATCGACATCGTCACCGAACTGGAGAGCGGCGGGGCGAAGGATCTGGGTTACAAGGCTGCCGAGGACGCCCTGCAGGCGCACTCGGATCTGCGCGGGATCTTTGCCATCAACGATCCCGCGGCGCTGGGCGCGCGTGCCGCGTTGGAGAAGGCGGGCAAGGAGCAGCAGGTGGTGATCGTCGGCTTTGACGGTCAACCGGAGGGCAAGCAGGCGATCAAGGACGGCAAGATCTACGCCGACCCGATCCAGTTTCCCGACAAGATGGGCGCGCAGATCGTGGATTCGATCATCCGCCATTCCAAAGGCGAGACCTTGCCCCCGCAGATCCTCATTCCGACCCGCCTCTACCGCAAGGCGGACGCGATGAAGGACCCGGAACTCAAGTAAAGCACCCCCGGTATGAGCAAAGGTAACTTTCTCCACGAACTCACCGGCTCGATGTCGGAGGGCGCGGCGGGCAATCCCACCGTCGCGATGATCGAGGCTGCGTTCGCGCACCACGGCCTGCATTGGCGCTATATCAACATGGAAGTCACTCCCCGGGACCTCGCTGCCGCCGTGCGCGGGGCAAAGGCGATGGGCTTCCGGGGCTTCAATTGCAGCCTGCCGCACAAGGTCGCCGTGATCCCGCATCTCGACGGCCTTGGCGAATCCGCCGCGGTGATGGGAGCGGTCAATTGCGTGGTGCGTCGCTGCGAGGAATTCATCGGCGAGAACACCGATGGCAAGGGTTTCCTGAAGTCGTTGGAATCCGTCATCAATCCGAAAGGGAAATCCGTCGTGCTTTTCGGCGCCGGCGGTGCCGCGCGGGCCATCGCCGTGGAACTCGGACTCGCGGGAGTCAAGCGCATCACCATCGTGAACCGCTCCGAACCCCGCGGCGCGGAGCTCGTCGGTCTCCTGCGCGACAAACTGGAGCTCGATGCCGCCTTCGTTGCCTGGAGCGGCGACCACGCCATTCCCGCGGAGACCGACATCGTGATCAACGGGACATCGATCGGTCTCTATGCGCCGGAGGCGCGGCTCGCGCTCGACCTGAGCACCCTCAAGCCCGGGATGGTCGCGGCCGACGTGGTGTTCAATCCCGTGCGCACCCGCTTCCTCGATGATGCCGCCGCGCGCGGCTGCCGCGCCATCGACGGACTCGGCATGCTGGTCAACCAGGGCATCGTCGGCGTGCGATACTGGACCGGCGTCACCCCGGACGCGGCGGTGATGCGCAAGGCGCTTGAGTCCGCGATGGGCCTATGAGCGCGACCGTGCCGCTGCTCGCGATGCGCGGCATCGTGAAGTCGTTTCCCGGCGTGAAGGCGCTGCGGGGCGTGGATCTCACCCTGCAGGCCGGTGAAGTGCTCGCGCTGCTCGGCGAGAACGGCGCGGGCAAGAGCACCTTGATGAAAGTCCTCGGTGGCGCCCATCGGGCGGATGAGGGCACGATCGCGATCGATGGCCGAGTGTCCCCGTTTCATTCGCCGCAGGATTCACGCGACGCGGGGGTGGCGGTGATCTATCAGGAGTTCAACCTCGTCCCGGGTCTCACCGCGGTGGAAAACATCTTTCTTGGCCGGGAACTGACGCGCGCGGGGCTCGTCGCGCGGAAGCAGGAACGCGCAAGGGCGGCGGCGATCTTCAAGCAACTCGGCGTGGAGATCGACCTCGACGTTCCATGCGCCCGGCTCACCACCGCCCGGCAGCAACTGGTCGAGATCGCGAAAGCGCTCGCTTTCGACGCCCGCGTCATCGTCATGGATGAGCCGAGCGCCGCGCTGACCTCCCACGAGGTGGACCGCTTGTTCGAAATCATCCGCGATCTGAAGGGCCACGGCATCGGCATCATCTACATCAGCCATCGCCTCGATGAGGTATTCACCATCACGGACCGCGTGATGGTCCTGCGCGACGGGATCCACGTGGGCGAACGGCCCACCAGCGGGATCACGCGCAACGAGATGATCGAGCTGATGGTCGGCCGCGAGCTGAAGGACGAATTCCCCGCGCGCGCCACCGTCATCGGCGAGCCGCGGCTCGAAGTGTCGCATCTCACGCGGGGCCGCGCGGTGCGCGATGTCTCGTTCACCGTGCGGCGCGGGGAGATCCTGGCGCTTACCGGTCTCGTCGGCGCGGGCCGGACGGAGACGGTGCGGCTCATCTTCGGTGCCGACCGGCGCGGGGCGGGCGAGATCCGGCTCGATGGCAAGGTGCTGGCGATCCGCTCCCCGCGTGACGCGATCGCGGCGGGCATCGGGCTTTTGACCGAAGACCGCAAGCTGCAGGGGCTCGTGCTCGGCCACCCGGTCCGCGAGAATTTCGGCCTGCCGAATCTCGACCGGCTTTCGAGCCGCGGTTTCGTGCGGAGGGACCTGGAACGGCGGGAATTCGGCAGATATGTGGTTCAGCTCGGAATTCGGGTGCCTCACCAGGAGACCCGCGCCGGCAACCTTTCCGGTGGCAACCAGCAGAAGGTGGTGCTGGCCAAATGGCTCGCGCGGAATTGCGAGGTGCTGATCTTCGACGAGCCCACCCGCGGTATCGATGTCGGCGCGAAATATGAAATTTACCTGCTGATGAATGAACTCGTCGCCGCGGGAAAAGCCATCGTGATGATCAGTTCCGAACTGCCCGAGGTGCTCGGCATGGCCGACCGCATCCTCGTGATGCACGAAGGCCGCGTGACCGGCGAAGTCGCCGACGCCCGCCACGCGACGCAGAAGCAGATCATGGAGCTCGCCCATTCCTGACCCGATGAAGATCTCCCGCTTGATCACCGACTACGGCATGATTCTCGTGCTCCTGCTGTTGTGCACGTTCTTCAGTGTCGCCACCCACAGCGACCAATCGCCGACGGGCGAGGACGCCGCGAAGCAGGTTGCCAGCTCCATCCGGGAGCAGTTCGGAAAGTCACCGCGCGTGCTCGTCGCCGCAAGCGACCAACCCGGCGACACGGAGTTCGCCGCAAGCATCGGACGCGAGCTCGTCGCCTCCGGCGCGCAAGTCCTCGCCACCGTTCAAGGCGAGCCGAGCGATGCCCGCGGGGCCTTGGTGAGGATCAACGAGGCGGGCGGGAAGCTGGATGCCATCGCCTGCACCCAGGCGTCCGGGGCCTGGCTCGTGTTCTCCGACCTGGAGGGCGACTTTCCCGGGCTCGGCGGGCCGCGCGTGATCACCCCGCGCGGCTATCGCTGGCCGAATTTCCTGAAGTCGGAGAACCTGCTCAACATCGCCAACCAGATCGCCGTCATTGCCATCATCGCGATCGGCATGACGATGGTCATCATCACCGGCGGGATCGATCTTTCCGTCGGCAGCCTGCTCGCGCTGTCGGCGGTGCTCGCGGCGCGCTTCATCCGCGATTTTGCCGGAGGAGTGGGCGCGTCGTTCGGCGGAATGATGCTCGCGTGCCTCGCGGCGATCCTGATCTGCGGCCTCATCGGCGCGTTCTCCGGGGCGATGATCACGCGCTTCGCGATCCCGCCCTTCATCGTCACGCTGGCGATGATGCTCGTCGGCAGCGGGCTCGCCTACATTCTTGCCGAGGGCCAATCCATTTACCAGATCCCGGACTCCTTCGTGTGGCTCGGCCGCGGTGCGGATTGTTTCAGCCTGCCGAACGCGGTCGTGCTGATGCTGGTTCTCTACGTCCTGGCGCACGTGCTCATGTCGCGGATGAAGCTGGGGCGCCACCTTTATGCCGTCGGCGGCAATGGCGAGGCCGCGCGCCTTTCGGGCGTGCCCGTCAAACGCGTGCTGCTGTTTGCCTACATCGCCAGCGGTTTGCTCGCCGGGCTCGGCGGCGTGATCATGGCCTCCCAGCTCAAGAGCGGCTCCGCGACCTACGGCAACATGTATGAACTCTACGTCATCGCCGCCGTCGTCGTCGGCGGCACCAGCCTCAGCGGAGGAGAAGGCAGGATGCTGGGAACGCTCACCGGGGCATTCACCATCGCCGTCATCCAGAACGGCATGAACCTCACCAACGTCGAGAGCTACACCCAGAAAGTGGTGCTCGGCCTCGTGATCCTCGGCGCGGTGTTGCTTGATCGGCTCCGCCATGCGCGCCAGGGCGACTGACAAAGCCGGCGGCCCGCCGGTGACGGCTACATCCGTCGCGGCGGATTTTCCGAAGCGCCATGCGGCGCTTGCCGCCACCGTCATCGCGCCGCCGGCCCCGATCCGGGGTATCGGACAAGGGATTTCGGAAGATTCCGCGGGACTTAACAGTGTAAATTGAATCTCCCTTCCGCTTCTTCACGAGGCGGATAGAAGCAAGCTGTCAATCCGACCATTTTTCCTGCCAGAACCCAAAACCGGCAACCCAATCAAGCCGGAGGTTGGTGAACCTAACCCAAATCCAATGAAATCATCAAAATCCAGCTCATTACGTGCCTTGGTCTGCGGCCTTGGCGCCTCCGTGACGGTCTCCTTCGGCCAAGCGCCTCCCCTCAACCACCGTTTGCTGAACTATTGGTCCTTCGGGACGAACTACGCCGACCTGGCCTCGGCGGCCTTCGGCACGGCTGGCCTCGTTCAAGACGTCGGGACGCCCGGCGTAGGCAATTCCATCATCACGACTGGGGGACCGTTTGGCCCGGCGTCCGGCCACGCTGACTTCAATCGTGCGAGCCAACCCACCTTCATCACGGTCCCGGCGACTTCCGATATTTACATGGGAGGGAGGGACCTCTCCGTCTCGGTTTGGATCCGCGTCAGCAGCTGGAGCGTGAACAACGAGTGCATCTTTGCCCAGGGTGATGCCGGCTCCAACTATCGGCTCGCCCGCAGCGGCTCCGGTAACCACCTGGATTTCGTCGGTGGCAACGGCAGTACCATCTCTGCTGTCGGGAGCAGCGCTTTCCCCGTGAACAACGGGCAGTGGCACCACATTGTCGCGATTTCGTCCCAAGATGGCAACGGCATCCGCTTGTATCAGAATGGACAGCTGGTCGCCGAGAACCCGTTTGTGAGCGGCCTTCTGGTCGACAATGCCACCACGGCGAGACTGCTGATCGGCGAGAACCCGGGGGCCACCAATCGTCAATTCGGAGGCGATATCGCCGACATGGCGATGTGGGACCGGGCCCTGACCCAAACCGAGGTGACTCTCCTCCACACCAGCGGCATCGCCGGATCAAATCTTGCCGCCGTGATCGCGGCAAACCCGGGCGTGGACACCGATGGCGACGGGCTGCCGGACTGGTGGGAAGTCAAGTTCGGACTGAATCCGAACGATGCGGGGACCCTCGGCGAATCCGCTCCTGGAGCCAAAGACGGCCCCGAGGGAGCGCTTGGCAATCCCGACTTGGACGGCCGGACCAACCTTCAGGAATACCAGAACAGCAACGGACAATGGGCGTCGAACCCCATCGTTGCCGATACCGACGGCGACGGAGCCAGCGATGGCCAGGAGTTCGCCGCGGGCTCCAATCCGACGGTCAGCGACACCGACGGCGACGGCCTGACGGATGGCGAGGAGATCCTCAGCCTGTTGACGAACCCGCTGCTCAAGGATACCGACGGTGACGGGATCAACGACTTCCTGGAAGTGAACACCACCTTGACCAATCCACTCGTCGTCAACACCGGACTGGATTTCGGACTGTTGATGAATTTGCCCCTGAATGCCGGCTACAACAGTATCGTGAACTGGGTTGCTCCCAATGGCGTCACGGCCACTCCGATGGGAACCGCTCCGCTGACAACAGGGAGTGGCGGCAAATTCGGGGAGGCTCTCGACTTGACCAATTCAGGCCATCTCGAAGTCAATGGGGATGAGAACCTGTTCGATTTCCTCAATGGCCAAAGCATGACGGCCTCGCTGTGGTTCACGGTCAACGATTGGAATAACAGTTGGGCGACACTGATCGCCAAGGGAAATAGCATGAATCCCGGAAACTTCCGCATCAGCCGTAACAATAATAACAACTCGCTTTCGGCGAACGGAGGAACGGCGGACACCGCTGCCACGGAACCGGTCATGGTCGCGGGCGAGGAGATCTGGCACCACGCGGTGCTGGTCGCCAAGCCCGGCCAAGGGGTCGAGTTCTGGGTGGACGGGGTGCTCCGCGGCACCGAGGCCACTTCGGCGTTCGGTAACGTGGGTTCCCGCCTGTGGATCGGGAACAACCCGCAATCGACCGGGCGCCGGTGGAACGGCAAGATCGACGACGTCGCGGTTTGGCGTCGTGCCCTGTCCGCGACGGAAGTCGGGGAGATCTGGAACAACGGTGCCGGTGCTTCGATCAAGTCGCTGATTTCGGAGGATACGGACGGTGACGGCCTGCCGGATTACTGGGAGACCCAATACGGACTGAATCCGAACGATAACGGGACCATCGGCGAATCCGCGCCCGGAGCCAAGGATGGACCCAATGGAGCGCTCGGCAATCCGGACCTTGACGGCCTGACGAACCTCCAGGAGTTCGCCGTGACCGGTACCAATCCGAGCTTGGCCGACACGGACCTTGACGGAGCCAACGACGGGGCGGAATTCGTGGCCGGATCCAACCCGCGTCTTCAGGACACGGATGGCGACGGCTTGTCAGACGGCGATGAACTCAACACCCATGGGTCCAACCCGTTGCTTCTGGATTCCGACGGCGACGGCATCCGGGACAACCTTGAAGTCGCCACCGGCACCAACCCCGCGGTTGCGGATACCGGATACGACTTCGGCCTTTTGATGCACCTGCCCTTGGACACCAACTTCAACAGCAAGCTCATTTGGGTCGCCCCGAACAATGTCACGGCCAATCCGATCGGTTATGTTAGACTGTCGGAAAGCGGCAAGTTCGGCGGTTGTTTCCATGGCGACGGCCTGGGATATCTGAATGTGAATGGCAGCGAGGATCTGTTCGATTTCCAAGGAGGTCAGAGCATGTCGGTTTCCCTTTGGTGCACGGCGGATGCGGCGCTCTTCGATTCGACCAACAACCTGTGCCTGATCTCGAAGTCCTCCGCGAACAACGGCTGGCGGATCGAACGATCCACCGGCAATGACTGGTTCCGTGCCGTCGGCGGCAACGGCACGTTCGAGAACGCGACCGACCCCACGCCGATCGGCATCAATGTCTGGCGTCATGTCGTACTGGTCGCCAAGGCCGGGGATACCGCCGAGCTTTGGGTTGACGGCGTGTTGCAAGTGAACGCCACGGTTCCGAGCTTCCTCAATGTGCGGTCCCGTTTGTTCATTGGAGAGAATTCCGGGGGTGACAACCAAGGTCCCGAGAAGAAGCATTGGCTGGGGAAAATCGACGATGTGGGAATCTGGCGTCGCGCCTTGTCTCCGGCGGAAATCGCGGGGATCTGGAACGCAGGCAACGGCACTTCGATCGATTCGCTCATCTCCGTGGACGCCGATGGGGACGGCTTGCCGAACTATTGGGAGAAGCAATACGGCCTGGACCCGAATGAAAATGGAACCACCGGCGAATCCAGTCCCGGAGTTAAGGATGGACCCGGTGGAGCGCTCGGCGATCCCGACGGCGATAGCCTGACCAACCTTCAGGAGTTCCAGTTTGGAACGAACCCGAAGCTCGTGGATATGGACGGAGACGGCTTGCCGGACAACCAGGAGCTGCTCGTGCATGGATCGAATCCGCGGCTTGCGGACACTGATGGCGATGGGATATCCGACGTGTTGGAGGTGGGGACTCACCTGACGAATCCGGTTCTATCCGACACGGATGGCGACGGGATGTCGGATAATCTGGAGTTGTACCTGGCAGGGCTTTTCCCGGCGGGCTTCAACCCGTTGACTGCCGCTTCTGGCCTCGACTTCGGTCTGATGGCCTATTTCCCAATGGATGGCAGCTTTGACAGTGTGAACGTTCCTTTCGGTCCATTTCCGGGATCACCGCAAGGGACCGCCACGCTCGTCCCTGCCAAATTCGGGAATGCGGCGTCCTTCGTTGGCACGGGTCATGTCGTGGTGGGAGGCGACGAGAATATTTGGGATTTCGTGCCTGCCAACGGTCCAGGATTGCCCGCCAGGGATTGGAACTGGTCCACCTCGCTTTGGTTCACTTGGGATTTGCCCTTGGGCGACCCGAACCTTAAAGAGAATGCCACGCTTATGGCCAAGGGCAGCTCTACCCGGGACAGGCCGATCAACTGGCGGATCGAGCGCCCCGGTTCGAGCCCCTTCCTGCGGGTGACCGTCGGGCACTTGGACGTTACGTTCAACAATCCCACTCCAGGTCGCGCGGTCAACTTTGCAGCCGCGGATGTTCCGCTCGCCGCGCCAACGCCGGGGAGCCCGAACGCATGGCACCACCTCGCGCTTGTCAACCGGAGCGGCGACCGGACCGAAGTCTGGTATGACGGGGTGAAGGTGAGGACCTTCGCGGCAGCGCAGGGCATGGGAGACACGACAAGGAACATGTGGATTGGTAACAATCCCCAGTCGAGTTCCCGCCAGTGGCCCGGCAAGATCGACGACGTGGCGTTCTGGGCCCGCTCATTGTCCGACACCGAGATCGCCCGGATCTGGAGCGAGGGCAACGGCGTGCGGATTGATGACCTCCTCAATCCACCGCCCGTGCTCGAGTTCATCGGCGGCGAAACCCCGATTTACGATCCCGTGACCGGCAACGTTTCGTTGAAGTGGGCCTCGAAAGAGTTCCATAACTATCAGGTCCTCTGGGGGACCGACGTGGCGGATATCACCAACGTGCTCAATCCGTCGGTCGCCGCCGGTGGCGCGACCACCACCTTCGGGTTTCCGAATCCGCTTCCCGGCGCGCCACGGATGTTCTTCGTGGTGAAACAGAACTAGCGGGAACCAAAGGCATTGCCCCGCTTTCGGGGGAAGAAGATGCCTTGGGCCCCTGATCACAAGTGTTCCAGCCGGGAGGGTCCCGGCTGGAGCCGTCCGCGGAAGCGGCGCGAGAGCCGCTTCCAGTCCTCACGAAAGTCACCGTCCGTTTCTCCACCTGATTCTTTTGACCCGTCATCCTTCGATTCCCGTCACCGTCTCATGAAAGCTCCGACTCTCTCACTTTTGTTGCTCGCCTCCGCCGCTCTGGCGGAGGAGGGGTTCTCGATCCGCAGTTCGGACGCTCCGGCGACCATCCGGGTCGAACTCGACGGGAAGCCCTACACGGATTTCCGCACCGACTCGCGGGTGCCCTATTGCTACCCGCTGATGTCTCCCTCGGGGGCCTGCCTTACCCGCCATTGGCCGATGAACGAGGATTTCAAGGAGGAGGAACGCGACCACCCGCACCACCGTTCATTCTGGATGAGCCACGGTTCGGTGAACGGTCATGATTTCTGGTCGGGGAAGAGGCCGGAGAACGCGCCCAGGATCGCCTTGAAGAAGGTCGGCGAGATCATGAAGGACTCCTTCACCGTTGAGCTCGCCTGGACCGCCGCCGGCAAGACGCACCTGACCGAGACCCGGACCTACGCCTTCCGGAGAATCGATGAGCGGACGACCCTGATTGATTTCACCTCGAAGCTGACCGCGGCCGATGGCGACGCGACCTTCGGCGACACCAAGGAGGGCTTTTTCTCGATCCGGGTCGACCGCACGCTTCGTCAGAAGGGCGCGACGGCGAAAGGCGCGATCACCGATTCCGAAGGCCGCAAGGATGGCGATACCTGGGGCAAGCGCTCCAACTGGGTCGCCTTCAGCGGCCCCGATGAAAAGGGTGAGCCCGCGGTGATCGCGCTGCTCGATCACCCCTCCAACCTCCGGCATCCCACCTGGTGGCACGCCCGCGACTACGGCCTGCTGGCGGCGAATCCCTTCGGCATCCATGATTTCGAAAGCCGCAGGGACAAGCAGCGCGCGGGAGTTCACGTTCTGAAGCAAGGTGAATCCCTCGTCTTGCGTTATGCCGTGGTGATTCACCATGGAAGCCTCGAAACCGCGGATATTCCGGTCCGCTGGGAAGAGTTCAGCAAACAATCTTGAAACATCGTCATTCACGCAAACCATGAACACCAAGCACTTGTCCACGCCCTCCCGCCGTCATTTCCTCCAAGCCGCGATTGGCGCCGCCGGCGTGCCATGGGCCGCACGAAGCTGGGGGCAGGTCGCGGGGGCCAACTCCGACATCCGGGTGGCGGTCATCGGCTTCGGTGGCCAGGGCCGCGGTCACATCCGCGCGCTGTCCAGCCTGCCGGGCGTCCGGGTCGTGGCGCTCTGCGATGTGGACCAGACGATTCTCGACGGTGAGGTGAAGAAGTTGCGGGAATCGACCAAAGTGGATGTGAAGGGCTACCGGGATCTCCGGGAATTGTTCGACGCCAAAGGCCTCGACGCGGTCTCCATCGCCACTCCGAACCATTGGCACGCGCTGGCTTCGATCTGGGCCATCCAGAACGGCCTCGACGTGTATGTCGAGAAACCGGTTTCGCACAATGTCAGCGAAGGCCGGCGGATCGTGGATTTTGCCCGCAAGCACGGGAAGATCGTCCAGACCGGCACCCAGTGCCGCAGCAGTCTCGGCGGGATCGGCGCCGCCGTGAAATGGGTGAACGAAGGGAATCTGGGCAAGATCACCCTCGCGCGGGGCATGTGTTACAAGCGTCGCCCGTCCATCGGCAAGACCACCGGCCCGCAGCCGGTGCCGGAGCAGGTGGACTACGACCTGTGGTGCGGTCCCGCGGCGAACACGCCACTGCGTCGCGCGAAGTTGCACTATGACTGGCACTGGGTCTGGAACACCGGCAACGGTGACCTCGGCAACCAGGGAATCCATCAGGTGGACATCTGCCGTTGGTTCCTCGGCGAGCCGGCGCTCGCTCCGAAAGTCCTCAGCTTCGGCGGACGGCTGGGCTATGAAGACGATGGCGAGACCGCCAACACCCAGGTGATTTATCAAGCCTATGAGAAGGCGCCGCTGCTGTTCGAAGTCCGCGGCCTGGAAACCAAGGCGCACATGGGCGCCGGCGTCGGCTGTGTCATCCATTGCGAGGGCGGCCACGTGGTGGTGCCGAGTTACACTTCCGCCACGGCCTTCGACAAGGAAGGGAAGGAAATCAAGAAATGGAGTGGCGGAGGGAACCATTTCGAGAACTTCATCAAGGCGGTGAGAAGCCGCAAGACGGCGGACCTTCACGCCGACATCCTGGAGGGTCATCTGAGCAGCGCGCTCTGCCACACCGGGAACATCTCCCATCAGCTCGGTCAAACGAAGAGTCGCGAGGAACTTGAGGCCGCGCTCAAGTCCGACCCCGCCCTGGTGGAATCCTTCGGCCGCATGGTCGAGCATCTCGCCGCCAACAAGGTGGATCTCACCGCGACCCCCCTCACGCTCGGGATGCCACTGATGATGGACCCCGCGACCGAAACCTTCCCCGGCAACGACGCGGCCAACGCGATGCTCACCCGGCCGGGCCGCGCGCCTTTCGTGGTGCCGGACAAGGCGTGACTCCCTCAACCCATCCCGATTGCCCTTCGAATGATCCGATTCTCCATTTCCGCCCTCGCTCTGGGCCTCGTGGTTCCCCTTCCCGCCAGCGGGGAGGATGATCCGACGGCCGATTCCGGTCGCCAAGCCTATCAGTACTGCATTGCCTGTCACGGGCCCGACGGCAAGGGGATCCAGGCCGAAGGGCTGGTCATGGCACCCTCGTTGCACGATTCCGCCATGTTGAAGGGCAGTTTCCCCGAACTCGTGACCGCGGTCATTCTGAAAGGGATCGTCAAGGAAGACGCGAAATTCGTTCAAGCGATGCCGCCGCACGAGGCGGCTCTCAAGGATGAGGAGATCGCGGCGTTGATCGGCTACCTCACCCGGGAGTTTGGCGGAACGCAGCGTTCCGTGACAGCCGGAAACGTTCTGAAGTGGCGGGGTGAAAGTGCCTCGCGAACCAGTCCGTGGAAGCGCGGCGATGTCGAATCCATGTATCTGGAGGCGAGTGCCCCGAGATACCTCTCGAACGTCCGATACGACCTCTACCAGGGCAATTGGAAGTCGCTTCCCGATTTCTCGATCCTCGAGGCTGTCCGATCGGGCAAGCTCGACGAGGGCCTGATTTCGCTGGATCCGGCGAAGAATCAGGCTGGCGGATTCGGGATGGCCTTCGATGCCGATTTGACCATCCACCAGGAGGGGGATTATCAGATCACCCTGACCTCGGACGATGGTGCCGCCCTGGTGATTGACGGGGAAACCGTCGTCGCCAGCCATGGGGTCGGAACGCGGAAGACCGAAAGCCGGAAAGAGCGGCTCGATGCCGGGCACCACACCCTCAGGGTCCTCTATTTCAACGCCGAAGGGAAGAGCGCGCTGACCCTTTCGGTGAGAGGTCCCGGCAAACTCGGAACGCAGTGGCTCACGACCGAGAAAGGCGAGGGCAACCGGGGCCAGAGCAACCACGCCATCCGCCTGACACCGAGGAATCCGGGTGAAGCGATCGTCCACCGCTCGTTCGTCCCCGATGCCAAGCCGCGCGCCATCGGCGTCGGCTACCCGGGGGCGGTCAATCTCGTCTGGGATGCCGATGTCATGAATCTCGCCTATGTCTACCGTGGCGAGTTCATGGATGTCGCCCCCCTTTGGAACGGTCGCGGATCGTCCAGCAAGCCGCTGGGCAGGGATCGCGAGATCGTCGGCCCCGGACTTCCTTTTCAAATCCTTGAGACGCTTGCCGAGCGTTGGGAGCCGTTCTCCGAAGCCAAGGTCAAATACAAGCGGGACACCGCCCGCACCGATGATGAAATCACCATCAACGTCAGGCATCCCGACTATCAATTCCGCGGCTATCGGCTCGACGACAAGCGGTTTCCCACCTTCAAGTATGATTACCGGAAACTCGCCGTGACCGACCGCTTCGAACCCGCGGAGATTGAAGGCGTCACCGCCTTGGTTCGCACCCTGAAGATTGACGGGGTGGCTGACAAAAACACCTATCTCCGGGTCGCGGTGTCCGGATCCGAGGCGAACACCGATGAATGGATCGCGGTCTCCGACAATCTGAAGGTCCGGGTGAATGGAGCTGAAACCGTGACCCGCAGGATGGACGGCGGATCCGAAACGCTGGTGCCGGTCACGGGTGATCAAACGCTCACGTTCACCTACCGCTGGAACACCTCGCTGCAGCCATGACCTTACAACTGAATCCCTTCGTGACCCGAACCCATATGATTCCGCAACGCGCCCTGTTGGCGGCCGTCGCCTCCGCCGCGTGCGTGTCGGCGGCTCCCCCGCAGGAAGAAGACTACTACCGGATGATTTCGATCCCGCCGCCGGCCGGTGAGGTGATCGAGGCGGGTGGTATCGAGATGCTGCCCGACGGGAGGGTCGCCGTCTGCACCCGCCGGGGTCAGGTCTGGATCGTTGAGAACGCCAGCTCCCATCCCGCCAAGCCTGCCAAGTGGACCCTGTTCGCCGAGTATCTCCACGAACCGCTCAGCATGGCCTGGAAGGACGGCTGGCTCTATGTGGTTCAACGTCCGGAGCTGACCCGCCTGCGGGACGAGGATGGCGACGGCAGGGCCGATCTTTTCGAAACCGTCAGCGACGGGTGGGGCATCAGCGGCAACTATCACGAATACACGTTTGGTTCGCCCTTCGACAAGGAGGGCAACCTCTGGTGCGTGACGTGTCTCACCGGATCGTTCTCGGGTGAGGCCCTCTACCGGGGCTGGGTCCTGAGGATTTCGGCCGATGGAAAGCTCACCCCGACCGCGAGCGGGGTGCGCTCGCCGGGCGGTATCGGGTTCAACGCCAAGGGAGATGTGTTTTACACCGACAACCAGGGTGCGTGGAACGGTTCGAGTTCGCTGAAGTGGGTGAAGCCCGGCTCGTTCCAGGGCAATCCGAACGGCAACATTTACTACGAGAACGCCAAGGGTGCCGCCGGCGAACGTCCTGCCGATCCGCCGTATTCGGACAAGGGAAGCCGCATGGAGAAGGAGCGGGCGAATATTCCCGAGCTGGTTCCGCCCGCGGTGGTGCTGCCCCATAAAAAGGCCGGCCAGTCACCGACCGGGATTGTTCCCGATCTCAGCGGAGGGAAATTCGGTCCCTTCGCGGGTCAGGTCTTCGTGGGTGACCAAACTCATTCCAAGATCCACCGGGTGTATCTCGAACAGGTGAACGGGTATTATCAGGGCGCGGCATTCCCTTTCCTCAAGGGTTTCAAGTCCGGCCTGATCGGACTCCGGCTGTCCGATGAAGGCGCGCTTTTCGCCAGCGGAACCGACCGCGGGTGGGGGGCGAGGGGAGGATCGACCCACAGCTTCGAGCGCGTGAATTGGACCGGGAAGACGCCCTTCGAGATCCATCAGATGCGCGCCCTCGACGACGGCTTCGAACTCACCTTCACCCAACCCGTCGACAAGGCGAGCGCCGTCGACGCGTCGTTCAGGATGGAGGCATACACGTATTCCTACGGCAAGGTGTATGGCAGCCCGGAGCTGGACGGGGTCACGCCGAAGGTCACCGTGAGTTCGGTGGCGGAGGACGGCTTGAGCCTGAGGCTGAAAGTCGAACCGCTGACCAAGGGACATGTGCACGAGATGCACGCCGACGGGCTCAGGACAAGCGCGGGAGGCCACGGCTTGCTCCATCCCGAAGCGTATTACACGCTGAACGAGATACCGGACTAAGGCACGATGATCCCGTGTGCTGCTAGAAGACTTGCCGCATCGCTGTGGTGCCTGTGGTGCTTCGCGCGGGTGGTGGCCGCCGACCCCGGTTTTGTTCATCCGGGTTTGCTCCACGGTCGGGAGGATCTTGAACGGATGAAGGCCGCGGTGGCGGCGGGGGAGCAACCCGTCCTCGCGGGCTTTGAAAAATTCCGCGCCTCCCCGGCCTCGCAGGCGACCTATCGGATGAGGGGCCCTCACCCCGAAGTCGCGCGCAGTCCGAACATCCGGTTTGCGGAATACGACACCGACGCGAATGCCGCCTACCAATGCGCCATCATGTGGAGCCTCACGGGTGACCGTGCCTTTGCCGAGAAATCCAAGGAGATCATCCGCGCCTGGTCCGGGCGTCTGAAGGTCATCAGCGGTGTGGACGCCGTGCTGATGGCGGGCCTCGGACCGTTCAAGATGGTCAACGCGGCCGAGATCATCCGTCACACCGGCGCCGGCTGGGACGAGTCGGACATCGCCGCGAGTGAACGGCATTTCCGCGAGGTGGTGTATCCGGTGATCCGGGATTTCGCGCCGTTCGCGAACGGCAACTGGGACACCGCGGCCATGAAGACGATGATGGCGATCGCGGTTTACTGCAACGACCGCCCGATGCTGGAGCGCGCGCTGCGCTACCATGTCAACGGACACGGCGACGGCCGGCTCACGCATTACATCATCAACGAGGCGGGCCAGTGCCAGGAAAGCGGTCGCGACCAGGGGCACGCCCAGTTGGGCCTCGCCCATCTCGGGGATTGCTGTGAAATCGCCTGGACCCAGGGACTCGATCTCTATGGTTACGCCGGCAACCGGCTGCTCAAGGGTTTCGAGTACACCGCGAAATACAATCTCGGGGAATCCGTGCCGTTCGTCGAGACCTTGGACCGGACGGGGAAGTATCATCATACCAGCATCGGGGAACAGGGGCGCGGCAGCCTGCGGGCGGTCTACGAGCAAATTTACAATCATTACGAGAAGCGCGCCGGAGTGCCGGCGCCGTTCACCCGGCGCGCGGCGGAGAGCATCCGCCCGGAAGGTCCCGGCACTCCAAGCGCGGATCACGTCGGGTTCGGCACCCTGCTTTTCACTCAAGGGGCAGCGCGAGGCGAAGCCAGGGAGCCGGCCGTTCCGGCGGCACCGGCGGGATTGATTGGCAAGGGGTCGGGGAGGGGAATCGAGATCACCTGGATCGCCGCGGTGGGAGCGGAGGATTACACCCTCAGACGCGCGGCGGGAGACGGGGATTACCAGGTCATTGCACGGGATCTGGCGGCGGCGGCATTTACCGACACGGCGGTCGAGCCCGGCGAAGTTTACCGATATGTCGTCTCCGCCTCGAACCCGGCGGGTGACAGTGCGGATTCCTATCCGCTCTCGATTTGCGCCGGTCTGCCGGACGGCTGGGAGCATCAGGATATCGGCCCGGTCGAGTTGAAGGGCGGCGCCAGCCATGACGGCGGACAGTTCAAAATTGAAGGAGCGGGTGAGGATCTTGGCGGGACCGACGATCAGGGGCATTTCGCTTCCAAGGCGCTGGAAGGCGATGGATCGATCATCGCCCGCTTCGTTCCTCAGCCCAGTTCACAGTTCTCCAAGTTCGGCCTGATGTTGCGTGACGGCAGCGCTCCGGATGCGGCGCATGTCGCCTTGCTGGTGGGCGCCGGGCCGGGACCTGTCGACAAGGAGCGGGGTTGGAGGGTCAGCCTGGTCTCCCGGGATCGTGCCGCGGCGGCGACCACCGTGAACTACCTCGGGGACAAGCTGCCGGAGCCCGCGGCGACCCACGGCCGGATGACCGGCTTTCTCTGGATGAAGATCCGGCGGGAAGGTGATGTTTTTTCCGGATCGGTTTCCTTCGACGGGGTGTCATGGACGCCCGCCGGGAGGGCGGAGGTCGCATTGCCCGGGAACGCAAGAGGCGGACTGGTGGCCTGCTCGCGGCTGGCAGGAATCACCACGACGGTGATGTTTGATCATGTCGCGGTGAGCTCCGCCGGGCAGTTGCCGGTGAAATAGACTTATGAAAACGATCACAATCTTCCTGAATCTGGCGCTTGTCGCGCTCGCGCCGGTTCATGCCGGCCCGATCGAACTCCGGGGTGGTGACGTCGTCGCCTTCGCGGGCGGGACGGATCTGGTGCGGATGCAGAAGGACGGCCGGCTGGAAGCCGCGCTGACGAAGAGGTTTCCCGAAGCCCGGCCGAGGTTCCGCGATCTCGCGTGGGAGGGCGACACGGTCGAGTTCCAGGGCACCGTGCACGGGCGCTGGCGGAGGGATGCGTTTGGCGCGTGGGACGATCAACTCAAGCGCGTCGGGGCGACGGTGGTGATCGCGCAGTTCGGGAAAATGGAGTCACTCGCCGGCGAGGCGGGGCTTGCCGCGTTCGTGGAGCGTTACGGGAAACTGCTGGATGAACTGGGAGCCGGCGGGCGGCGCCTGGTGCTGCTGGAGCCGCGGGGATTCGAATGGGAGATCGCCGGCAACAACCACCTGCCGGATTACACGGCGGCGATCCGGAGACTCGCGGAGAAGCGGGAGCTGCCGTTCCTATCACTCGCGGAGATGAAGGAACTTGAGGAATCCGCGCCGGCGGATCTCGCCGCGGCGGTGAGGGAGAAGCACCGGCTTTGGTATGACTACTGGCGGCCCGCGAACTGGAAATGCCTGTTTGGCGACGATGGAAAGCGGGTCTTCGCCAACGCCGCGGAGGGACTGCCTTCGTTCAAACAGGAGTGGGATACCTTCCCGGGCCTGATCGCGGCGGCGGAAGCGATGGTATTGGCGGGCGGGATTCCCAAACCAGAGCCCGCCTTGGCCCGCGCGGGCTCGGACGAGGCGGACGTCGCGAAGGAGCTGGCGTCGTTCGAGGTGCTGGACGGTTATGAGGTGAACCTTTTCGCCGACGAGTCGATGGGGGTGGCCAATCCGCTCTCCGTCCGCTGGGACGCGGACGGGCGGATGTTTGTCGCCTGCTCGGATGTCTACCCGCAGATCGATCCAGGAGTGATGCCGGATGACAAGGTGATGCTTCTTGAGGACAGCGACGGCGATGGAAAGGCCGAAAAATCCTCGGTCTTCGCACGCGGCTTGAACATCCCGACCGGCATGGAGGTGGGCTCCGACGGCGTCTATGTCGGCCACAACACGGAGTTGCTGCATTTCGATTGGCAGGGCAAGCGCCGGCTGCTCCTGAGCGGCTTCGGCAACGGTGACTCGCACCAAACGATCAACAGTTTCACCTGGAGCCCGGATGGCGAACTTTGGTTCGGTCAGGGAGACGGGATCGAGTCGCGCGTCGAAACCCCGCACGGGGTGTCGTCGCTGTTCCAGGCCGGCGTCTTCCGCTTGCGGCCGGAGACCTTGCGGCTCGAGCCGCTGCTCGACGACGTCATGGGCCCCGGCAATCCTTGGGGCGTGGTTTTCGACGATTTCGGACAAAGCTTCGTGGTCGATGGCGCGGGCGGGGTTTCCTACCTGACGCCGGGATCGATCCCGGTCAAGCGGCGGCTCTCCTTGCCCACCATCGGTAAACCCGGCGGGTATTGCGGTGTGGAGGTTCTCGGCGATGGCAGCTTGGCAACCGGCGACTACAAGAAGAACCAGGTGACGCGTTTCCGCATGGCGGAGGATGGCGGCGGGTTCAAGGCGGAGTTCATCGAGCCCCTGCTGCGCTCGAAGCACCGCAATTTCCGTCCCATCGATGTCAAGCTTGGCCCCGACGGTGCGATCTATGTGGTGGATTGGTACAATCCGATCACCTGCCACCAGGACGATTTTTACCGCCATCCCGAGCGCGACAAGACCCATGGCCGCATCTGGCGGGTGGCGAGAAAGGGAGATACGGCAAAGCAAGCGCCCGCGCTGACAAGCGCCGCTGACAGCATGCTGTTAGACGCATTGAAATCCCCGAGCCGCTGGACGCGAACCAAGGCAAAGCAGGTGCTCGCGACCCGCGGCCTCAAGCAGCTGCCTGAAGCGGTCCGCCAGTGGGAGGGACGCGACTTGTTGGAGTCGGTCAGCCTGGCCGTTTGGTGCGGGCTGGAAGATCCGGGCCTGCTGGAGCGGCTGTTTGCATCCACCGATCCCCGCTGCCGTGCCTATGCGGCCCGCGTCGCCGGGAAATGGGGGCGATTCGACCTGCTGGAACTCGCGGCGAAGGACGGCCATCCGCGCGTCCGGATGGAGGCGGTGCTGGCGGCAGGACAGATCCCCGAGGCCCGCTCGATTCTGATCGTTGCCACGGCGGCGGAGCGGCCGCGCGACCCATGGGTCGAGTATGCGTTCAAGCAGGCTGTGCATCATTTGAAGGCGCGGTGGCCGGATGCCTTCCGGCGCGGCGAGCTGGATTTCGGCGAGCGGCAGAAAGGACTGGTGGAGATCCTGAGGCAGCCGGATTCCAAGGACTTGCTGGGAGACATCCGCAGGATGCTCACGGGCAGCGGGCTGGATGACGCGGCCCGGGCGGCGCTCACGGAAGCTTTGGCCGCGGCCGGCAGCGGGGACGACCTGCGCTTCGCGCTGGAACTGAAACCCGCCCGTGCGGCGGTCCTCGGTGCCCTGGCGAAACGCGGCAAGCCGGACTTCGACGTGCGCCCGGCGGTGCTGGCGGCGGTCATGGATGACGACCCTGAGATCGCGGCGGCGGGGATGGACCTGGCGGCCAGTTGGAAGGTCGCGGAGGCCGGCGCGCGAGCGTTGGAAGCCGCCTCGGACGCCGCCGCGCCGGCCTCGCTGCGGGCGAACGCGATCCGCGCCCTCGGGGCCCTGGGTGGTGCGGATGCGGAGAGCCGCCTGCTTGAGATCACCCTGCGAGCCGGCGATCCGCTCCAAGTCGGCGCGCTGAAGGCGTTGTTTGCCGTCTCGCGCGAGGCGGCTGCCGATGCCGCGTTGAAGATCCTGCTGCAGAGCGAGCAGCTTCCTTTGAGCCGCGACGTTTTCAAGGTCGTCGCCGAGAGCGCGGGCTCCCCGGACTTGCTGGCCGGGCGCCTGGAGATCGCACAAGTGAGCCCGGAGCAAGGCGAGCGGCTCCGCGCCGCCTGGATCGCCGCCGGTGTCGTGCACGAGCGATTGGCCGCCGGGATCGACCGGGCCGCCGGAGTGACGATGGCTGGCTTCGAATACAGCCAGGGCTTGGTCGATGAGCTGGTCGCCGCGGCCCGAGCGGGTGATCCCGCCAAGGGCCGGGCGATCTACCACTCCGCCAGCGTGGGCTGTGCCGCCTGTCACAGGATCGGCGACTCCGGCGGGATCATGGGCCCGGATCTTTCGGCCGTCGGCAGCGGCGTGTCCGCGGAGCGCATTGTCACCGAGGTCCTGTGGCCGGAGCGGCAGGTGAAGGATGGCTTCTCGCTCACCCGCCTCACCCTGAAGGACGGCAGCGTGATTCAAGGTTATCCGCAGCAAAGCCGCGATGAAAAGCAGCTCCTGCTGCGTGACTTCGCCACGGGCCAGACCCGCGGAATTCCGGCCGGTGAAATCGTCGGGCGCGAGGAACTCGGCAGCCTGATGCCGCCCACCGCGCGGAACCTGTCGCGGGGGGAACAGGCGGATCTGCTGGGCTATCTGATCACTCTGCAGGGCAAGCCGGCGGACGACCCAGGGTTTGAGGCGATCTTCGACGGCAAGACGCTTTCTGGTTGGCACACGCTCCCCGCCAACACCGCGAACGACTGGGTGGTGCGCGACGGAATCATCGCCGGCACCGGCAGCCAGGACCGCCAATCCTTTCTGGTGTGGAAGGAGCAGGATCTCACGGACTTCGAACTTGAGCTGAAATACCGGCTGCCGGCCGGCGGGAACACCGGGGTCGAGATCCGGGCGCAGCCCGATCCCAGCGGCAAGCGGACCTTGATCGGTTATCACGCGGATATCGGACACGCCGCAATCGGTGATGCGGTTCTTGGTGCCTGGGATTTTCATTTCGCGGGCCGCGAGGAATATTCCTGCAAACGCGGCGTGCGTTTGATGATCGATGAAAACGGGAAAACCAGCCGCGCGGCGATCGAGGATCCGTTCGTTCCCGCGGACATCCGCGAGCGCGACTGGAACCAGATCCGGGTGGTGGCGAAGGGACGGAACTTCACGTTTTTCATCAACGGGAAGCTGGCCTCGGAATTCACGGACAACGCGAAGGCCGGTCGTTTCGATTCCGGCGGAATCGCGCTGCAAATCCACGACAAGGGAATGAAGGTCGAATTCAAGGACATACAACTCAAGAAACTCAAGTGATCATGAATCCTATTTTTGAACGTGCGGCGGGTGTGCGGTCGTCCGGGCGGATCGGTGCGCTTTCCATTCTTCTTTCCATCATCCCGTTCGCCCATGCCGAAGAGAAACCCGACCTGCCGCTGGTCGATCTTTCGGACCAGAAGGAGCGCCAGGTCATCGTTGCCGCCGGAACCGAGCAGATCTATCAGGGTCACCCGACCACCGTCCTGATGCCGGACGGCAAGAAGATCTTTTGCGTTTGGTGCATCAACCACGGCGGGCCCGCCGGACCGATGGCGCGCAGCGATGACGGAGGGCTCACATGGACCCGCATGGACGATCAATTGCCGGAGGGGTTCAAGACCCACCAGAACTGCCCGAGCATCTACCGCATGACCGATCCGGCCGGCAAAGAGCGGCTGTGGGTTTTTTCCGCCGCCAGGAATAACCGCCAAGGTCCGGGGATGCCCAGCATCATGAGCGAGGATGGCGGGAAGAGCTGGAAGGAGATGCCCCCGCTCGGCTTTCCCTGTGTCATGACATTCAGCAGCATCGTGAGGCTCAAGGACGGCCGCTACCTCGGTCTCTATCACAAAGGTCCCGACGGAGCCGACAAGGCACCGCTCGAGGTTCTGCAAACGATCACCGCGGACGGCGGCTTCACGTGGAGCGCTCCGGTGGTGGTCGCTGCCGTCGATGGCAAGAACCCTTGCGAGCCTTTCGTCTTCCGCAGCCCCGATGGCGCGGAGCTGTGCTGCCTGATGCGGGAGAACACCCACAAGGGCCGCAGCCTCGTCATGTTCAGCCGCGACGAGGGCCTGACCTGGACGAGGCCCGCCGACACGCCGTGGGGTCTCACCGGCGACCGCCATGTCGGAGGATACACGCGGGATGGCCGGTTGGTGATCGCTTTCCGCGACCAGGCGATCAACAGCCCGAGCAAGGACCACTTCGTGGCCTGGGTCGGCACCTACGAGGATATCCAGCGGTCCCGGCCCGGACAGTACCGGATCAAGCTCCTCCATAGCCATGCGGGCCGCGACTGCGGATACCCGGGCGTGGAGTTCCTCCCCGAAGGCACCATCGTCGCCACGACTTATATCAAGTACGCGCCCGGCAAGGCGAAACACTCGGTGGTCAGCGTGCGTTTCGATATTGCCACCACGGATGGCATGGCGGACCGCGGCGGCGAAGCCAGAGCGCCGGGCGTGTTGGAGAATCCGCGGTAGTATCAGCGCCGGCCACCCCAATCGGAATGTCGCACACCACGAAACATCGGGTCTTCCTCTGGTCCATCACGTCGTTGGGAATCCGCGCCGGCCTGCTGGCGGCGGCGCTGCTGACGCTTGTTGCCGTGCCCGGGATCGGGGTGGCTCAAGCCCCGCTCCTCGATCAGCATCATTTCGGCAATTCGCTCCCGACGGGTGGCATCGAACTTGGCGCGGGTCCGCAAGAGCTTGGATTGGAGGCGCCGTTCATCCGGTTTTCCAAGGACGACCAGCACGTCGATTTCCAGCTGGGATGCCATCCGGATCAGCAGACTTATTTCACGGTCAAGGTGTGGGGGAGTTCAGGATCCGGGGGGCGGCCGGGCAGCTCGCTCTTGCTGCGCGACCCCGAACAGGGCGACGCGCCTTTCGATCCCGTCGCGCGGCAGGACGGTGCCCTGAACCCCAGCCACCATCCCCGCACGGGCGAGATCGTGAGGCAGTTGGAGGCCAAGGCGTTCCCGGGCCGCTTCTACTACGCGACCTACCCCATCCCGCTCGAGATGACCCGCGGGCGTTCCACCGTGCGGCTCCGGCTTCTCTACAAGGGGGGCGCGCCGGGGCTGGATGTCTACCGGGTTTACACGCATCTCGAGCCGTTCTTCGAAGTGCCGGAAAGCGAGGTTCAGGGCAAGCCCTTCGAGCTCGGGCCAGCGCGGCAGGGCAAGGAGGCGCCGGCGGGCGAGCGCCATGAACACTGGAAGAACCAGGCCAACGCCGGCTTTCGCAAGGCCAGGGAGTTCCAGTTGTTCGGGGAGCGGTGGGAGAAAGCGCAAGCGGAAGTCCCGTCCTGGGCCAAGGGCGTGCTGCTGGGCCGCGGGAGCGGTTCCTTGAAGCCCGGCGGCCCCTACGGCGAAGACCATGAGGTGCTGAAGGAAGAGATCAAACGCTGGGGCGGTCACTACATCCGTCAGGGCGATTCCCAGATGCTCGCGTTGCGATTCATCGAGGTGTTCGCACATGCCTATGATGAGGAATGGTCCGATTTCCATCAGGACCGGGAGATGTTGGAACGGATTGTCGCGGCGTTCGATTTCTACTGCCGCGCCCAAGGCAACAGCGGCGGATTCATGGGGCGGCCGCTGCCGGGCAAGGATGTCAACTGGCCGACCTGGCTGGGAGGTCCGGTGCGGAGCGATTTCAGTCCCGGCCTGGAAGTGGGCCAGCGATTCTTTTGGGACGGGTTCGGCAGGGTGCTGCCGGACCTCGACAAGGGGGGCTTGCTGGAAGTGTCCATCGATGACGATCTGGACCCGGGGACGCCGGAGCTGAGTCGGCGCGAAGCCTACACCCGGATGGCGCGGCGCAGCTTCGACCTTTACTCCAAGCAAGTCCCGCAGTGTTCGATCGCCAACCAGATGATCCACAATTTCCTGGCGCTGAATGCGGTTCACAAGGCGCTCAAGCACTTGGATCCGGCGAACGCGGGCGCGGACGCCGGGCGGGCGAATGAACTGGCGGAGATCGCCGTGGGAATCCGCCGGAATCCCGTGTGGAACAGCTATTCCTACTCGCCGGACGGGATGCCGCTGGAAGACGGCTACGACGCCAACTACGGCAAGGGCGGCTTGCAACTGGCCGAGGTGGCCGAGTTGACGCGCTTTCCACGGATCGAGCGGAAGGCCCGCCTGGGACTGGATTCCTATGCCCACTTCGTCTATCTGAGCAATGACTCCGAGGGATACCGGACATTGCGCAACGTGGAATGGATCAGCGCGCGGATCATGCGGGGGGTGCCGGGGCATGAGCGATATTTCCTTTCGAAGTTCGCCGCCAGGGAACTTCAAGTGCCCGCCGCGATCCGCTACTTCGAACTTCAGGAGGAACATGGCCGCGGCCATGACAAGCTGGAGAGCCTCGACTTCCGATCGGCGGGAGGCCTGTGGGATCGGGTGATGGAGGCGGTTGCCAAGGCGAATGACGCCCTTGATGACCGCGGTTCCGCCCTGCCGGCCACCGACTACCGTCTTCCGGACGAGAGGGGGGAGGACAGTGCCTTCGTGGACGAATACCTGGGGCTGGTGGCCTTGCGGCACGGGGATGCCAGACTGTTCGCGTCGCTGAATTGGGAAAGCCGGATGGGCCGGGATTGGGCGAAGGGGACGGCGAACCACGTCGTCCGGCTCAAGTTCACCACGCCGACCATCCAGCGTCTGGTCACGGCCAACTGCGTGGACAGCCCGGATGGCGCGCTGGGTCTGAACACCCTGCGTTACGGTCCTTATCTCATCGTGTTGAACGCCTCCGAAGAGAAGGCATTCCGCTACGCGGTTCCCGCGGACATGCGGGGCAAACCCGCGATCGACCTGCTGACCGGAGGGCAGGCGGACCTCGATGCCTCGGGCATGCTTGCCCCCATGTCATCACGGGTTTTCGTGCTCGCCAAGGGTGGGGCCGTTCCGCGCTGAGAGCCCCGGCGGCATCACTCGAGCGGCTTGATCTTGAGGTTGCGATAGTAAACCGGGGCCTTCGCCGCGCCGTGCAGCCCTTGCAAGCCGATGGGTCCCTTGCGGGCGAAATCCTTCAGGGCGACCGCGAACTTGTTAGGCGTCCCGTCCGGGTTCTTCCGCGGCTCGGACCAGGTGTCGAGATCCGCATTCAATACCTGCTCGCCATTGAAGACCAGGGTGAGGAGCGGCCCCTTGCAGGTGATGGTGAAGCGGTTCCACTCGCCGACGGGCTTGGCGACCTTCTTTAGAGGTGGGCAGGCATCGTAGAGCGCGCCGACCATGCCGTAGCGGCTGCCGTCCGCGGATTCATGCACCTGGATCTCAAGCGCCTTGAGCACGTTCCTGATGTCGCCCGAGCGCAGGAAGACACCGCTGTTGGCTTCCTTCTCCACCTTGAATTCCAGATCGAGGATGAAGTCACCGTACGAATCGGCGGTCCACAAGGTCTCGCCGCCGCCGGCCACCAGGAGACCGTCCTTCATGGTCCATTTTCCGGGTGCGACCGAGTTGGAAAGATCGGGTGAGAACAGATCCTTCCATGCCTTGGTATCCGGATGCTCCGCGGAGAAAAGGGGTAGGGTGAAAATGGCGAGGGCCAGGGTGACGAGTGGGCTCGGACGGGTTTTCATGGAGGGACAGGTTGTGGGGACGGTGCTTTGAACGGCCGGTTGACGCCTCAGGCCAAGCGGCGTCGGCGGGCGGCGAAAAGACCGAACCCGAGGCCCAGGATGGACAGCGTCGCGGGCTCGGGAATCGCGCTGACGTAGTTGTCAAAGACGGCGGTAGTGGTTTGGATGCCGGTAGGGCTCCCGTCAAAAACAAAGAGTCCGCTGAAGCCGCTGGTGTAGGTGGAATCGACGGCGTTGATCGTCGCGATGGGATTGACCAGGTCGGTAAGGTTGAAGAGTCGGCCACTAAGGCTGGAACCAACGCCGCTGAAAATCAGGCGGTAATCCGCGTTGACGTCGAGGGGCACGGTAATGCCGCCGGGAAGAGTGGTATTGGCTTCGTTGGTGGTTCGGTTGATGTCGAACAGGCCGTTGGCACTGAGGGCGAGGAAGTAGCCGTCGGTCGTGCCCAGGCCAAAATTGTCGCCGCGGGCGATGAGACCCATTGCCATCCTCGGGTTGGCCGCGTCCCAGCCGACGATGTCGGCCTGCACGAGAAAGCTTGAGTCATAGCTTTGATCGAAGCGGACGCTGCCGGTGCGTGCGGGCCCGAGAGCGCCCGGGTTGGGGGAGGCTGGAGCGGATATTTGATAAGTGTTTCCGCCCGGAAAGGTGAATACTCCGGCGGCGCCGAAGCCCGCGAGCGACGATTGGCGAGACCAGCCGCTGTCGTTGCCGTCGTTGAAGTCGTCGGTAATGGTAACGGCGGCGGAGGCGAACGAAGAGGCGGCGAGCAGCAGGGAGACCGCGAGGGGCAGGGAGACGTTGGGTTTCATAATGGGGAATCGAATCAGGGGTTTTTGGATTTCGATGGTGATTGCATGGAGCGGAATTTCAGGCGGGGAAAAGGAGTTCAATCGAAACCGATGGCCCCGAGTCGCCGGATGAAATCGCTTTGCAGGATATACTGGACGGCGGGGATCCGCTCGTCGGGCGAGAGCAGGGAGTCCTGGTTCAGATCCAGTGCCAGCAGCGGGCGGCGCGCTTCCTCCAGAGATTTCGCATTCCCGATCTGGCCGCTCAAGCCGAAGGCACCCTCCTTGCCTTCCAGCAGACGGTCGATCAACTGGTGGGCAAGGAAAACCCGCAGGGCCTCGTGGGTGGCCTCCTTTCGCTCCTTGGTATCGAACATCACGGCGAGGGTGATCGACCCCATTTCATCGGTGGTCGCCGGACCCCATCGCACGCGACGCGGGGGACGGGTCGGGTTGTTCGGATTGGATTCCGAGTTGTCATAGGACATCAGCACGTCGAGGCGGGTGCCCGCGGGCAGTTTGACCGGCTCCTTGAAGGAATAGTCCTCCTGCCATTTGAAGTTCCACCGGGTGGTCCTCAGCAGCCGCCGGGTGGTGCCGTCCTTGAAGGTGGCGGTCATCTCCATCCGCTTGCCGAGGTAATGGGCGTGGGCATTGACGGAAAAGGCTTCGCAGTCCTCAGGGATGACAAAGGAAGCCCTCTCGATGCGTTCTTTCTCGCCCGCGGCGATGTCGATGCCCTGCAGTATCCCGAAGTGCGGGGGCACCGGAATGATCGACCAGGGCCGCGAGGTCGGCTGGTCGGAAAAGTGGAAGCCGACCGACGACTGGTCGGTCGTCTTCTTGCCGCTGGGATGGTAGTGGACCTGCACCACGAGGTCGGCACCTTTCGGGATGAACCAACGGAGGCCGTAGGGCAATTCGCCGGGCTGGGTGCCAATGTCCCAGCCGCCCATGTAGCGGAACCCGCCGCTCGACTTGTCGCGGAACCCGGGCCCGGGGTCGCGGGCGTCGTACTCGCGGGCTTTGCCCGTGGTGTCGAGAAAGTAGAGGATGTGATGGACGACCTTGGGGTCGCCGGGGCGGAACTCCACGCCCTTCACCCAGGTGTCCTGGTCGCGGTTCAGCGGGATGACGAACATGCGGTAGATGTCCGGCCCCTCGGCCGGGACGGTGAAGGGCTCCGCCATGGTGGCGATCTGGTCGGGCTTGCCCATTTGCCAGCCCTCGTGAAAGACCGGCAGCGCAGGCGTCCTCGCGGGATCTCCCTCGGGCGAACCGGCGGCAACCCAGTCGGCGATCAGCGAAATCTGTGCAGGACTGAGGGATCGGTCGTTGGAGTATTCGACGTCGCACGGGTCCGCGTGCCACGGGGGCATGATCCGGTCGCCGGTGACTTCCGCGATCAGCCTGGCCCGCCGCTTGACGGACTGGTAGTCGGTCAGCGCGAAAGGACCGATCTGGCCCGGGCGGTGGCAGGTCGTGCAGTTCTCATAAATGATCGGAGCGATGTGCTCGCTGAAGGTGGGGGGCTCCTTGCCCTCCGTGCCCGCCAGAGGCTGGGAAAAAAGGCACAGGGCGAGGGATGCGAGGTGCTTCGGGTTCAGGCGCATGGAATTCGGTGGGCTCGTGGGAAATTCAGTCGGAAATTTCGGGCGGGGAGATATAGCAACCGATGGCCTGTGTGAACTTCTCCGCCACCGGCTTGCCGGCGAGCACGGCGTCCAGCGCGAGCCGGAGGTCGCGGACGGTGGGCTCCAAGCGGACGGTTCCGAGTTTCACGGCGCGGTCGTCGATCCGCCCGCGGTAAAGAATCACGCCGGCGGGGCTGAGGACGCAGGCTTCCGGCGTGACGGTGGCGCCGGTGAGCTTGGCCAGTTTCAGTTCCGGGTCGAGCACGGCAGCGAGGGGAAGCTGGTATTCGCGCAAGTGGGTGGTGACCTCCGCGGCGGTTTCGTGGGCGTAAACGGCGTGGCTGGTCACGCCGCGCGCCTGGTAGTCGCGGACGATGCGGCTGATCTCGGGGGCATAGCGATTGCCGATGGGGCACTCGGTCGTGAGAAAGAACAAGACCGTCGCCTTCTGTCCCCGCGCGGCAAGCGGTTCCACCACCCGGCCCGCGGGGTCGGTCAAGCGAAGCGCCGGCTCGTCGCCGGCGGCAAGCGCGGCGAAAGCGGCGAGGACGATGCCGGTCAAGGGAGCGACGAACGCCCGGCTGGGGGTGGCTTTCACAAGGGGGCTGTGCTTCCTGGGTTGGCGATCCCTTCTTTCTCGCAGATCAGCCGCGTATTTCAAGGAGCGGGAGAAGAAATTCACTTCCACTGGAAAGTGGGAATCCGCCTTCAGCCAGATGATCCCGAAGACAGCACCGGCCGACCCGCGGGTCGTTTCCAGACCCGTCGCCTGTCATCCCATGAATGCTTTCCACGCGAGCCGCGTAGACTGGCGGTCGGATTTTCCCGAAGCCTCGCCGTCCCAAGCGGCGCCTCGCCTGATCCCATCCCGGAAAGTTGTATGAAATCGTCGCTCTTTGCATACCTCGGTGCCCTCTTGGTGCTGGCCTGCCCGCCGGCGAGCGGAGGGGAATTCCAAACGCGTGGAAATCATCCCCGCATGTTCTTCACTCCGGAACGGATCGCGAACCTCAAGGAGCGGATGAAGACGGAGCCCGCGACCGCGGCGGCGGTCGAGAGAATCGTGGCCGATCCCAAGAGCATCCAGGAGCTCAGCCTGGCGTATCGCATGACCGGGGAGAAGCGCTTTGCCGACCGGTTGCGGGGCGCCATCGGCGGCCTGCGCTGGGACGACGCCATGCTGATGCGGCGCGATCCGCCATGGCACGCCGGCTTGGGGACGGCGCACAGTTGCTTCGAAAGCGCCGTGGCGTATGACTCCATTCACGACGCGCTGACCCCGGAGGAACGCTCGACGCTTGCGAAGCGCATCGTGGAGCGCGGCATCCTGCCCGCGCTCAACGACTGGGTTCTCGGCGGGAAACGCATCCACGCGCTGGACACGATGGGACACAACTGGTGGAGCGCCGGCGTGTTCGGAGCCGGCATGGCGGCCTTGGCGGTGATGGATGAAGAGCCGCGGGCCGGGGCTTGGCTCGAGCGGATCTCCGACGGTTCGGTCGAGTGGCTCGATTTCACGGGAAGCCTGCTCGACAACAAGCCGCCCTTGTTCGACCGCGGCGGGGCGTTTTACGAGGATGTGAACTACGCGTCGTTCGCCGTCTCCCAGTATCTGTATTTCCGGCAGGCGTGGAACAACGCGCTGGTCACGCCGGTGCTGCCGGCGCTGCCGATCGTGGACAAGTTCGGCGACTATTTCATCAATGTCTGCTACCCGAATTCGGGCAGGCTGTTGAACTTCGACTTTGGTGACGGGGGGCGGACCGCCAATGTCGTCGAGCCGATGCACGTGCTGTGGGCGAACGGCTTCCGGAAGCCGCGCTACCTCTGGTTGTTGAATGAAGCCCGGGCCGCGGACCGCCGTGCGGGACAGGACCGCCCGTCGCCCTTCGGCCTCGTGTTCGGCCCCGGCGAGAATGATCTCGCGGCGGGGCCGGCCGCGCCGGATCTGCCTCTATCCGCGCTTTATGGAGATATCGGCTGGGCCTCCCTGCGGTCCTCGTGGGAGCGGGACGCGACATTGCTGGGAGTGAAATCGGGTTATACCTGGAACCATTCCCACGCCGACGCGGGATCATTCATCCTGTTCCACCGCGGCGAGTATCTGCTGATCGATTCCGGAAAATGCACCTACGGCCGGCCGGAGTACGACGGCTACTACCGGCAGAGCCAGGCGCACAACGTGGTGCTCTTCAACGGGGAGGCCCAGAATCCTGAAGATACGTATTTCGGCTCGAAGTTGCCGGGAAGCGTGTCGCGCCTGATGGACTCGGGTGACCTGAAATACGTGCTCGCCGACGCCACGGGACCCACTTCCCACCGCTTCATCCGCAACTACCGGCAGTTCCTCTGGCTTGGAGATGTGATCCTGATCATTGACGATTTGAAGACCTTCGAGCCGGGCCGGTTCGAGTGGTTGCTGCACGTGGACGGCATTGCCAAACAGCGGGGGGCGGATCTGGAGGTTGCCAAAGGCGAGGCCACGGTGTTGGTAAGGCCGCTTTTTCCGGCGCCGCTTCCCTCCGAGGGATACCCGGCGGATTTTCCCGAGAACATGCGGTTGGTGGAGAAGACCGGACTGAAAGATCGCGATCCGGACATGAAGGTGCCCTACTACGCCTTCGTCCCGCCGGAGGAATCGCGCCGCACGAAGTTCATCACCGCCGTCTTGCTGGTGAACCAGGGTGGCACGGCGGACCTGCCGCAGCTGGAGCGGCTGGAGGGGAAGAACTACATCGGCGTGCGGGTGCGGCAGGGCGGCGCGACCACCGACGTTTATCTGAACCTGCTGGCGGACGGCAGCGTCATGCATCGCAACGCCAACCTCAAGGTGAACGGCTGGGAGACGGACGCGTATCTCACCGCCATCACCTTTCCGGACGGCGGCGACACCACGGATCCGGACGCCGCCTCGCGCTACTTCGTCGCGCAGGGCAGCTACCTGCGGCGCGATGACACGGTGGTCCTGGATTCGCTCTCCAAAGTGTTCCTGGTGGCGGATCGCAAGCCGGCGGGGCTGGACGTGCTGCTCCAGGGCCAGCCGACGATGAACGCCTGGTTGCGCTCGCCCGGGCGGCCGGAACGGATCGTGGTCAACGGGGAGAAGCGCGAGGTGCCCTACGACACGGCGACCAGGCAGCTCAAGCTGTCGACCCGGCGCGAGTGAAGACCCTGATGGAACCGCGGAGCACGCGCTTGCCGGCCGGTTCCGGGAGCTTGCCAAGGCGGACCTCCGCAATAGCCTCGGGAGAATGGAAAAGAAAAGGGTGACCCTGCGTGACATCGCCGAACGCGTGGGCGTTTCGCACGTGACGGTTTCCCTGGCACTGCGCAACCATCATTCGATTTCGATCGGCCGGCGCGACGAGGTCCAACGGATGGCGAAGCAAATGGGCTACGTGCCCGACCCGATGTTGTCCTCGCTCGCGGCCTACCGGCAGAACAAGCGCGCGCTCCAGATCCACAATTCGTTGGCTTGGATCAACCACTGGGAGCAACCGGAGCGGCTGCGCGGCGAACACAAGGAGTTTGACCATTATTGGCGGGGGGCGGCCAAGGCCGGCGAGCGCTTCGGCTACCGACTTGAGGAAGTCCGGTGGTCGGAGGGTTTTTCGGCACGGCGCTTCCAACAGATCCTGGTCACCCGCAACGTGCGGGGATTGCTCATCCCGCCGCACCCGACCCCGCCGGACTGGGGCAAGTTCGATTGGAACCGGTTCTCGGTGATCCGCTTCGGGCAGTCGGTCGCGGTTCCTCATTCACATCTGGTGAGCGCCGATCACTTCCGGGGCGTCGTGATGGCGCTCCGCACGATGAGCGGCTACGGTTACCGGCGGATCGGCCTGGTGATCTGCGGGGATTTCGACCGGCGGCTCGGTGGCAATCATACGGGAGGTTTTTACGCCGCCTCCAAACTGTTCGACTTGCCCGACACCTGCCCGCCGCTGATGACGGATGAAGCGGCCTATCGGGAGAATCTGGCCCAAGCGCGCAAGAAGCTGAAGCAGTGGATGGAGAAGCACCGGCCTGACGCGATCCTGACCAGCGTGCCGCAGATTCCCGAGCTGGTCCGGGCCCTGGGTTACCGCATTCCCGAGGACGTGGCGGTGGCGGGAACCAGCATCTACGACGTGCCGGTGGAGGCGGGCATCAATCAGAATCCCGAGGCGATCGGGCGGATCGCGGTGGAGACGCTGATCGGGCAGATCCACGTCAATGATCGCGGAGAGCCGTCCACACCGTGCCGCATTCTGGTGGGAAGCCATTGGCAGGACGGCAGATCCCTGCCGCGACGCCGCGATTGAGATGAGCGTCTACGACCACCTGGTGCTGGCGTTCTACGTGTTGTTCATGCTCGGCACGGGGCGCTTCTTCATGCGCTTCAGCCGGACGGCCAGCGACTATTTCCGTGGTGGGGGCGGGATGCTCTGGTGGGTGGGTGGCTGTTCGTTGCTGATGACTTCGTTCTCCGCCTGGTCGTTCACGGGCGGGGCCGCCAAGGCCTACGAGGCTGGCACCTTCTTCCTGTTGCTCTTCTTTTGCAACATCGTGAGCCTGGGGTTCACCTATTTCGTGACCGCGGCGAGGTTTCGCCAGATGAGGATCATCACCAAGATCGAAGGGGTGCGGAGGCGCTTCGGGAACGTGAACGAGCAGGTGTTCACCTGGCTGCCGCTTCCCTTCAACGTGGTCATGGGTGGATTGGCCCTATATTCGGTCTCGGTGTTCATGCAGGCGGTTTTCGGGTTCGACCTGAATCTCCTGATATGGGTTCTGGCGGCGACGGTCACGCTGAGCAGCTTGTGCGGCGGCGCGTGGGTGGCGGCCGGCGGATTCGTCCAGTTGCTGTTGATCCTCGGAATCACGCTGGTGATGGCGGTGTTGACCCTCCGGCACCCGCAGGTGGGCGGCATCGGCGGCCTGCTTGAGAAAGTGCCGCCGCAGCACCTGGACTGGACCTTGTTCGAGCGGCCCTGGATCCTGGTGCTGTTCGCGGTGACGCTGCTTTTGAATCAACTGGTCCAAAACAACAGTTTGATGTATGGGGCCGAAAAGTATGTTTACCTGAAAGACGGTGCCGCGGCGCGGCATGCGACCTTGCTGGCCATCGCCGGTTTCCTGATCCTGGCCCCGGTCTGGATGATTCCGGCGGTCGCCTCGACCATCCTGCATCCGGATCTCGCGGCCGAGTTTCCGGGGCTCAACAATCCGCACGAGGCCAGCTATGTGGCGATGGCCAACACCCTGCTGCCGCGCGGTCTGCTGGGCCTGCTGGTCAGCGCGATCCTGGCCGCGAGCGTGGCCTCGATGACCAACCAGGCCAACATCGACGCCGGCATCTTCGTGAGGAATTTCTACATCCGCGTGATTCGCCGCGACGCCTCGCAACAGCTCCAGATCCGGGTCGGGCGCTGTTTCACGGTGGTCTACGGGCTGCTGGTCGTCGTCATGGCCATGGGCTTCAAGGATCTCAAGGGGGTCTCGCTGTTCGACCTGATGCTGCTGGCCGCCGCTTCGATCCAGATCCCGACCACCGTCCCCTTGTTTCTTGGGCTGTTTGTCCGGCGGACTCCTCTTTGGGCCGCGTGGAGCACGATGGTCGTGGGGCTCCTCTTTTCACTGATCCTCCGGTTCGTGCTGACGGAGCCGTTCTTCAACCGGGTGTTATCTCCCGAGGTGCCGTTCAGCGCTCGCGAGTTGGCGGATCTCAACATTGCCGTCACCACGGCCGTGCTCCTCGCCGTCTGTTGTTCGTGGTTTTTCGGCACCATGCTGTTCTTTCGCCGGGAGGACCCCGCCCATGCGGAAGCGGTGGGGCGATTTTTCGCGGACATGAAGACCCCGATTGATCCGGCCTTGGAGCACGGTCCGCACTATACCCGGGACGCGGTCCAGTACCGGGTGCTCGGTTCGCATGCGATCATCTATGGAAGCTTTATTTATCTGCTGCTGCTGATTCCGAACCCGCTGACCGCCCGGCTGTGCATCCTTTTCTGCGCCACGCTCCTGGCGGGGGCCGGGACGCTGATGAGGGTCATCGCGTGGCGGCTGGACTCCCGGAACAGCCAGCCGAGATCTCTGGCGGGACCGCGGTGAGTGTCGCAATGCTTCCAACGGCGGCACGGTATTGGGCGACGAGGCGGTCCGGGGGCAGCTTGAGGAACATCTGAAGAGCAGCGTCGGTCCACGCGGGGCGCTGGCGGTGCAGGAGATGGTGGCGAACGCCCGCCAGCCGGACGCCAACGCATGGGCCTCGATCGGAAGCCTGCTCATGTTGTTGGTAGGAGCCGGTGGCGTCTTCGGGCAGTTGAAGGAGGCACTCAACACGGCGTGGGGCGTGGAGGAAAAACCGGGCCGCGGGATCATGGGAATGAACTTGAGGGGGGAACGGTGCAAGCGATACCGAGAAACAGGGTGATCCCGATCAAGGTCAGGTTCGCCCACGCCGGGGCGGGGGAACAAGCCTGTAGCAGGATGGCCGCCCCGAGCGTGGCCGCCCCGGCGATGATGCAGCCTTTTTCCAGAGCCCGTGGCGCGAGGCGCCGCTCGACCAGAACCCGCGAGCCGCCGTTGAACGGGCCATGATGCGCATTGTGGCGGTCGGATTCAAAGTCATGTATCCATGGTGGTCAGCACCTGGGCGGATTTCCCCTGGAGCAGGCCTTGCAAAGTGCAGCGCCTTGCAGCGCGTTGAACATCCCGGTTCTGAGATCGCTGCGTCGCAAATCGCATTTGCGACCTGCAACCCGCACCTCCCCGTGGGGCGACGCGACGCGCAAGTCTTCGAAATCCCGCCTCAGCCCCCATGGCATTCGCCCTGCGGGGGATTCCCCCGCGCCCCGGTCGCCTGCCACCGGCCCAACCCCCAATTCTACATGAGAACCATCGCCAAAGCTTTTGGACTGACATCCGGCGGCTGGCGATGAATTCATGGCGCGAATCACGGCGACACACGCGGGCAACTCAAGCGACAACCGCCAAAATCCGCGTACAACCCTTATCAGCCGGAAATAATGACCGTACGCCTGACAGGTTGCAAATGTCCGATCCGGGAATGCAAGATGCATGATGGCGCGATCCGGATCGCGGGTCGAGCCCGCCTCCTGCCCTCACGTTCAACGACCGCCTCCGGACGCCTTGCTGGCATTTCAAATGCGAGGGAGGGACCATCATGGAATTTGAAATTGAGAAGGCATATTTCCGGATGCTGCGGATGATTTACTGCAGCGAGCTTCAATTGATCAGTTTCCTCCCCGAACTGTGGGAGCAGACCGCCGGTTTCGAGCTTGCCTCTTCGGTCGAGGTTCAACTGCACCTGTGCCGCGACCGGCGCAACGCCCTTGAGAGGATTGCGGCGGAGCACGGCTCATCGGTTGCCGGTGACGACTGTCACACGATGAGGCAGCTCGTTTCGAAAGGGCGCCGTCAACTTCGGCATCACGGGCGCGGACCGACGCGGGACGAAACAGCCGTGGACATCTGCCTTTCCGTCCACCGCTTGCTGGTACTGAATTACAAGATCGCGCGCCATCTGGCGGCCGGGTTGGGGCTGTCGGCTGATACCGCGCGGCTCGGGCAACTTGCCGACCGGATCGTGGAACATTTGCCGCGAGCCTGTGACTCCGCCGGGCCCACAGGGCCGAAGTCCCGCCTCGCCTCGGCCCTATCCTGAGAAGCGGCAGGAGTTTGACCCCGCCCACACCGAGCGCGGCGAGATCAACCGCCGGGGATCTCTGGTGGAAGCGGGATCCCGGGTGACCGGGGCATTTCGGATCGCGAGGAGAACGCGGGGAGGACGCGAAAATAAACCTTAGATCCCATGAAAAGACCCAAAGAAGCATGCCATGGAAACGGGGCCGCGGCCGCGGTGGCCGACTTCGAGCTGAAGCTTTGCGTGGCGGGTCGAACCGGCAAATCGGTCGCGGCCTTGAGAAACCTCCAGCGGATCTGCGAAACCCACCTCGCCGGACAGTATCGCATCGAAGTGGTCAACCTGTTGCAAACCCCGCAACTGGCGGCGGGCGACCAGATCCTCGCGGTGCCGACACTCGTCCGGCGCTTGCCGGAGCCGATCAAGAAGATCATCGGGGATCTTTCCAACGTGGAGCGCGTGCTCGTCGGTCCCGACGTCCGCCCCGTGACAACGGACGAGCCATGAAGGAAGCGCAAGATCATGATCGCCACCGCCATGCCCGAAACCCACCTGCTCCGCGAGAACGCCGAGATTCGAGCGCGCCTGGAGGAGTCGGAGGAGGCGCTGCGGGCGATCCGGAGCGGCGAGGTGGACGGCCTGGTGGTGGAGACCGAGGGCGGTCCCAAGCTCTTCATCCTGCAAAGCTCGGATGCCGACTCCAATCGCTTCCGCAGCGACATTCTCTCGAAAGTGAGCGATGCCGTGGTGGCGGTGGACAACGACGATCGGCTGGTCTTCATCAACGCCGCGGCGGAGAAGCAATACGGCGTGGCCTCATCGCAGGTTCTGGGTTGCCGGATCGAGGAGATCTATCAAACACGCTGGCCCGGCACGCGGGACGAGGAGGATTTCGCAAGATCCCTCAGCGAAGCGGGTCACTGGCGCGGCGAAAGTATCCATGTCAAGCGGGGCGGACCGGTGGTGTATGTCGAGACCTCGGTGAGCCGCCTGACCGCCAAGGACGGCGGACCTTCCGGCTTGCTGGGCGTGATCCGGGACATCACCGATCGGAAGACCGCCGAGGATGCGGAGGTGCGGAACGAGGTCCTGTTCTCCACCATCATCAACCAGTCGCCGGGGGGCATCTACGTCGTGGACGACGGGTTCCGGATCTATCCGGCCAGCGTCCAGGCGAAATCCGTCCTTCATGCGGCAGAGCCGCTCGTCGGGCGCGATCTCGGAGAAGTGCTGCGCATCCTGTGGGGTGACAAGCTGGGGTCCGAGCTGGCCGTGATTTACCGGCACACTCTCGAAACCGGCGAGCCCTACTTCGCGCCGCGATTCTCCGCCACCCGGCATGATATCCAGGGCGAGCGGGCGTATGACTGGCAGATCCAGCAGATTTCGTTGCCCAACGGCAAGCACGGCGTGGTTTGCTATTTCAGCGATATCACCCCCCGGCGGGCGCTTGAGGACAAGCTGGTGGCCCGGTCGGCCGATCTCGCCCAGGCCGACCGCGCGAAAGACGAGTTTCTCGCGATGCTTGCCCACGAGCTGCGCAATCCGCTGGCGCCGATACGCAACGCGGCGGAGATCCTGCGGAGCACAGCCGTGCCGGAGGAGCGCCGTCAGGCGCAGCACATCATCGACCGGCAGATCGAGAACATGAGCCGGATGATCGACGACCTGCTGGATGTTTCCCGGATCACCGAAGGGAAGATCGAACTGAAGAAGGAAAAGGTCGAACTGGAGGAAATCCTCCGCTCCGCGGCGAACCTTGCCCTGCCCGGATGTCTGGCAAACGGCCAGCAGTTGACGGTCACCTACCCCGCGCGACGGGTCATGCCGCCGGCGGATGCGACGCGACTCGAGCAGGTCTTCGGCAATCTTCTTTCCAACGCGTGCAAATATGGCGGCGCGGGATGCCGGGTCTGGTTGAGCGCCGCGCTTGATCCGGGCGGGGAAAAGCCGGAGGTCGTCGTCAGCGTGCGGGATGACGGCGTCGGCATCCTGCCCGAGCTGCTGCCCCGGATCTTCGATCTCTTCGTCCAGGCGAGCCGGACCATCGACCGCGCGCACGGTGGCCTCGGCATCGGGCTCACCCTGGTGCAGCGGCTGGTGACCCTCCACGGCGGTCGGATCGAAGCGCGCAGCGACGGCGGGGGGCGCGGCAGTGAGTTTTGTGTCCGCCTGCCGGTGCTGGACGGATCGTGCACCGAGCCGCCCAAGACCGGGTTTCTCGCCCGCACCGACAAGCCGCGCCGGATGCTCATCGTCGATGACAACGTGGACGCGGCGGAAAGCATGGCAATGCTGCAGCAGTTGCGGGGTCACGACACGCGAACCGCCCACACCGGGCCGGCGGCCGTGGAGCTGGCCGCGGCTTTCGAGCCGGACGTCGTCCTGCTGGACATCGGCTTGCCCGGAATGGACGGCTACCAGGTGGCCCGCCGCGTCCGGGCGATGCCGGGAATGGAGAAGGTTTTCCTCGTCGCGATGACCGGATATGGCAGCGGCGAAGACCGGCGACGTGCGAAGGAGGCAGGCTTCGACGAACACATGGCCAAACCTGCGGACCTCGAGCTCCTCCGCAAATGGCTGCGAGCCCGCTCTTGATAACCCCTTGTCCCCCGATGCGCCCATTCGAAGTGCACCGTCGCCGCCACTCCGGGGTGCTGGTAAACATCGGTCATGAAACGCAACAGCGGTGGATGATCAATAATCTGGCGGAAATTGCATTTGAAGTGCCCGTGATAGACCGAGTCAGAGCGAATCAGCATGCAGAGCAGCCGCAGGTCGCTTTCCACGAGTTGTTCACCGAGCAAGAAGGTCGACTGGGCGAGGCGGACCGCCATTTCATCGAGCGCGAGGAACACGTCGCGCACGGCGGCTACACCGCTTGATCGGTGGCGAAACCGGCGCGGTGGACCCCGCATTCGAGGTGGTGGTGCAGGAACTCGTCGAGCGCCTGGTCCGCCGCAAGGTCCTGCGGAAAGAGGTCCGGTCCTTCCGGATCCGCGATGCCCGCCCCAACCCTTCCGTTGAGTCCCAGTAGCGCGCGTCATCAGGGTCCGGTGGGACCAGGGGCATCCCAGCGACACGTAGAGATGGTAGCGGCCGTCCTCCGGAGGCGGATCATCGGGTCCGCAGACCGTGTCGCGGAACGAATCGTTCTGTCGTTCGAGAACACTGGCGCGCGGTTCGGCAGGCATCATGATGAAGAAGGGGTCTTGCATCTCGCATGCCAACGCGCCCGACGATGCCCTCGATGAAGGGAAGTTTCGCATTGGCCGTCAGGATCCACCATGCCGGAGCCCGACGGCGGTGCCGCGCCGTCCCCCGGTCTGGCATGAGTCCTGCGAGACAGGTGGCAAGGGAGTGCAGGAATGCCCGGCCCACGCCACTCACCCCCTCATCCCATGACTGTCCATTGACGGCGAGGACCGCCGAGTTGGAGTTTCGAAGATGTATGAGGAGTGGATTCCCTCAGAACATGTGGAGAATTCCTCTCGGGAGATTGCAAATCGCACGTGATCTGGGTGCACAGCACGTCATTCTTCGAAAAGAAAAGTTCAGGCTAAGGCCGGCGTTCCCCCTGCGGGGGGCGCTTTGACGGGAACCTAGCGTGATCGCGTGATCCAATTGCTCTCGGAATCGGGCAGTATCGGCCCGCAAACATAGCCAACCCCAAGATGATCATTGACCACAGTTCCGCGCCGGATTTCAGCGACGCCTTGCCGCTCCCGTTCTGCCCGTTCCCCGTCCTGCCGGATGTTGACGAGTCCGGGGACCAGGATGCTGGCAAACGCACCGCCGTGGGGGGACGACCCCGGGGGGCATGCCTGGTGGCCGGCATGACGCCCCTGACAATCCGAAGCAGCCCGCCCGGGACGGCGAACGGTGACCCGCGGGCGCCCTGAAAGTCATGCCGTCTTCTTCACGGTTTTCCTGGCGCTCTTTTTCGCCAACTTCCCCGCACTCTTCTTTGCCGCGGGTTTCTTCACATCCGGTCCTTTCGAACCCTTGGCGGCCAAAATGCTCTGTTCGAGATAAGCAGCCAGATCGATGGTGTTGTTCGCGGTGACGCCGGGTTCCCGCTCCCGTTTGGGGCGTAAGCCTTCCGGCCGCGCTTGTCGGGCCCGAGGTAACAGGGCTTTTCAAAGGCCAAAGATCCGGCGGAACGTCCGCAATCAAAAAAAGGGCACGTCAAGCCCGCCGGCCAAGGTGGTGATCCACAAGATTCCCAGCGGCGTGTGCGGGCTCGATGACATCCTCGGCGGCGGCATCCCGGAATTCTCCTTCAACATCATCGCGGGGACTCCCGGCTGCGGGAAAACGACCTTGGCCCACCAGATCGTCTTCGCCAATGCCACGGTGAAGAAGCCCGCGCTTTATTTCACGGTCCTCGGGGAACCCGCGATGAAGATGCTGCGCTACCAGCAACAGTTCGCCTTCTTCGATGAAGCCAAGCTGGGTCGCGCCATCCGCTTCATCAATCTGGCCGACGTGGTGCTGGAGCAGAATCTCGACGCGGTGTTCCGGGAGATCGTCGAGCAGGTCGAGGCGGTCGGCCCCAGCCTGGTCGTCGTCGACTCGTTCCGCACGGTGGTGCGCAAGGCGATGAGCGGGACCAGCGAGCTGGAGATGCAGGTCTTCGTCCAGCGACTCGCCCAGTTTCTGACCAGTTGGGAAGCGACCACCTTCCTCGTCGGTGAATACTCGCCGGAGGAGATCAAGGACAACCCCGTCTTCACCATCGCGGACGCGCTGATCTGGCTGTCGCAAGTTCCGGAGCGGAATTCCGTGGTGCGCAAGCTCCAGGTCATGAAGTTGCGCGGCCAGGAGTCGGTGCCCGGCCTCCACACGATCCGCATCAGCGCGGCCGGCTTGCAGGCGTTCTCGCGCACGCTCGGCCTGGTGGAGAAGAAGGCGCGCTCGGCGCGGCGGCGGCGGCTTTCGATCGGCATTCCCGAACTGGACAAGATGTTGGGGGGGCGGCCTGCTCGAAGGTGACAGCCTGCTGGCCGCGGGACCGTCGGGCACCGGGAAATCGGCGCTCGCCACGCAGTTCATCGCCGAGGGCCTGCGCCAAGGGGAGGCGGGGATCATTGCCGTCTTCGAGGAACGTCCGGAAGGCTACGCCGACCGCGCGTCCGGTTTCGGCCTGAATCTCAAAGCACCGCAGAAGAAGGGGCAACTCGAGATCCTCTACCTGCGTCCGCTCGATCTTTCGGTCGACGAGACCATGCAGGAAATCCTCGACGCCATCGTGCGCGTCGGCGCGAAACGGCTGGTCATCGATTCGCTGGTCGGATTCGAGATGGCGCTCGCGCCCGGCTTCCGCGCCGACTTCCGCGAGTCGCTCTACCGGATGATCAACGCGCTGACCGGCGCGGGCATCACCGTCCTGAGCACGGTCGAAGTGGAGGACACCTTCACCGCGATGCCGTTCAGCCATTATGCGATCTCGTTCCTCACGGATGACATCATCCGGATGCGCTATGTCGAAATCGATGGCCAGCTTCGCAAGGTGATGGTAGTGATCAAAATGCGCGGCGGAAACCACAGCAAGGACATCCGGGAATACGTCATCACGGACAAGGGCGTGGTCATCATCCACCCGCGCCAGACCGATTACACCGGCCTCACCACCGGAATTCCGGCGCGGGTCGGCCGGCGGGAAGAGGCCGCTCCGGAACCCGAGGAAATAAAGTAACGAGTGAGCGCAGATTCCCCCACAGCCGGTCTGCCGCCCGACTTGTCGGGCCTTTGCCTGGCGATCACTGAGCACGCGCCGTTGCCGATCGCCACGGTGGATGGCGCCACGCACATCGTGCGTTACGCCAACCCCGCCTTCTGTGAACTGATGAATCAGCCTCTGGAGCGGCTCCTCGGCCGACCGCTCCAGGAACTGCTGCCGGCGCGGGATGAATGTGTGAAGCTGCTCGATCATGTTTTCCGCACGGGAACGCCCGCGCGCCATGTGGAAAAGGACGATGCGAATCCCCATCCGGTCTTTTGGTCCTACACGATCTGGCCGATGGAGGCCGACGAGCACTTCGTCGGCATCATGATCCAAGTCACGGAAACCACGCGTTTCCACGAGACCGCGCTCGCGCTGAACGAGGCGCTCCTGCTCGGCGCGGTGCGCCAGCATGAACTGACCGCCGCGGCCGAGAACCTGAACGCGCGGCTGCTGGAGGAGATCGCCGCCCGCCAGATCATCACCGCCGAGCTTTCGCAGAAGGCCCGCGAGCTGGCGGAGAAGGCACGGCTGCTCGACCTGACCCACGACCCGATCATCGTGCGCGATCTGGAGGGCCACATCCGCTATTGGAACCATGGCGCGGAAGAGCTCTACGGCTGGTCCCGGGAAGAAGTGCTGGGACGAGCAATCCACCTTCAGCTCCAGGCCGAATTCGCGGTGCCCATGGATCAGATCGCCGCGGAGCTGGATCGGTCGGACCACTGGACCGGGGAAGTCGTGCACACCGCGCGCGACGGACGCCGTCTCACGATGCTGGCCCGCATGACGCTGGATCGCGACGACGAGGGCCACCCGGCGGCGGTGCTGGAGAACCTGACGGACATCACCGCGCGCAAGCAGGCGGTCGAGGCGCTGCATCTGAGCCAAAGCCTTTTTTCCGGCCTCGTCGAGCAGGCCCCTTTCGGCATGTATGTGGTGGACGACCAGTTCCGCCTGCAGCAGGTCAATTCCCGGGCGCTGCCGATTTTCGGCAACGTCCATCCGCTGATGGGCCGCGACTTCAGCGAGGTGATCAAGGTTCTCTGGGGAGAACCAGTCGGCGGCCAAATCGCGGACATCTTGCGGCACACGCTGGAAACCGGCGAGCGCTACGTCTCTCCACTGTTCACCGAACGACGGCAGGATATCGAGGTCGAGGAGTCCTATGAATGGGAAACGCAGCGGGTCACCCTGCCGGACGGACGGCACGTCGTGGTCTGCTACTTCGCGGACATCTCCGAGCGCCGCGCGCTGGAGAATTCCATCGCGGATCGCGCCGCGGATCTCGTCCGGGCGGATCGCAGCAAGGATGAATTCCTGGGCATGCTGGCGCACGAACTGCGCAACCCGCTGGCACCGCTGCGCGGCGCCACCGAGATCCTGCGGACGCGGGACGCGAGCGCGGAAGCGACGGAGCAGGCGGTGGAAATCCTCAGCCGCCAGATCGATAACATGAGCGAGATGATCGACGATCTGCTCGATGTCTCGCGGATCACGGAAGGAAAAATCGAACTGCGTCCGGAGGTGGTGGCGCTCGAGGTGGTGCTGGGCGCGGCCGCGAGTCTCGCGGAGCGGGGGATCGAGGCGCGTGGCCAGGAACTCACCATCACGCTACCCGCCGAGCCGGTGTTTTTCCATGGCGACTCCACGCGGCTCGATCAGATCTTCGGGAATCTCCTCACCAATGCCTGCAAATACAGCGGTACCGGCTCCCACATCTTCGTCAGCGCCGAGCGTGCCGAACCAAGTGGCGAGGGGCCGCCGGAGGTGATCGTGCGCGTGCGCGACGAGGGCATCGGCATCGCGCCGGAACTGCTTCCGCACATCTTCGATCTCTTCGTGCAGGCCACCCGCTCGCTGGATCGCGCCCATGGCGGGCTGGGCATCGGCCTCACCCTCGTGCGGCGGCTGGTGAAGCTGCACGGCGGCAGCGTCGAAGCGCGCAGCGAAGGACTCGGCCATGGCAGCGAGTTCATCGTGCGCCTGCCAATCCTCACGGTCGCGGCAGCGCCGGCACCGCCACCCGTGGTCGCCGTCCGGGACATTCCGCGCCGGATTCTCATCGTCGATGATAATGAGGATTCCGCGTGGAGCATGGCCACGCTCCAGAGCCTGCGCGGCCACACGACGCGGACCGCGTTTACCGGCCCCGATGCCGTCGCCGCCGCCGTGGAGTTCGTGCCCGATGTGGTGCTGTTGGACATCGGCCTGCCCGGTATGGACGGCTACGAAGTCGCCCGCCGGCTCCGCGCCATGCCCGAAACGGCCGGAATCTTCCTGGTGGCGATGACCGGCTACGGCAGCGACGAGGATCGCGCCCGCGCGCGGCTCGCGGGTTTTGACGAATACCTCGTCAAACCCGCCGACCACAATCTGCTGCAATCCTGGATGCGGACCCGGGTCTGAAGCGGAGCGGAGCTTTCGAGATCGCGCGGAAGGCCATCGGTGCCGGTTTCCCCCGGCCGGGCCATGGCAGACCCCGCTCCCGGCCTCAGAGGGGCGCGAAAACCATCGCGGTTCTGGCCGGCGTGTAAATCGTGAGGGTGCCATCGGCGGCGACAGGATACTCGAGGGTGGCATCGACGCGGTCCTGGCCACCGAAGAAGGAGGCGTCGGTATCGAGAACCAGGCGGTAGCCGCCCTTGCCGGGGACCGGGAACTTGTAGCCGGGGATCGAGCGATCGGTGGAAAGGTTGAACACGAACACCAAGTCGCCGCGGCGGGCGCAGATGACCTTGTTGGCGGGGTCGAGGTTGAGGAGTTCGGCCGGCTCGCCGCCGGGCAGGCCGTGCTCCTTGGCGGTGACCAGCATGGCGCGGTCGAAGGCCCCGAGATACGGGTATTTCAGCGCGGGATTGTCGGCGAGCGACCACTGGCGGCGGCAGAAGTGGTAGGACCAGCCGTTGCCCTCGCGTGGGAAGTCGAGCCACTCGGGGTGGCCGAACTCGTTGCCCATGAAATTCAGCCAGCCCTCGCCGCCGAGCGCGAAGGTGAGCAGCCGGATGATCTTGTGGAGGGCGATCCCTCGTTCGACGATCACGTCGGGATCGTCCTTGCCCATGTTCCAGTACATCTTCTCGTCCATCAGCCAGAAGGCGAGGGTCTTGTCGCCGACCAGCGCCTGGTCGTGGCTTTCGGCGTAGGCGATGTTGGCCTCGTGGCGGCGGCGGTTGGTCAGGGTGCCCCAGATCTCGCCGACGTCCCATTCCTCGTCGGGAACGTGCTTGAGCAGCTTGATCCAGAAATCGGGGATCCCCATCGCGAGGCGGGCGGTGAAGCCGGCCCCGCCTTCCTCGACCGGGCGGCAGAGGCCGGGCATGCCGGACATGTCCTCGGCGATCAGCAGGGCGCCGGGCTTCAGCTGGTTGGCAAGGGTGGTGGCGAGTTGGAGATAGAGGATGGCGTCCTCGTCGACCTCCGGGCCGAAGTACTTCGAATAGTCGCCGAAGGACGTCGCGCCGCGGTGCCAATAGAGCATCGAGGTCACGCCATCGAAGCGGAAGCCGTCGAAGCGGAACTCCTCGAGCCAGTGGCGGATGTTGGAAAGGAGGAACTGGCGGACCTCCGGACGGCCGTAGTCGAAGACCTTGGAATCCCACTGCGGGTGGTCGCCGCGGGCGTCGGCGTGGAAGTCGAGGTTGCCGGAGCCGTCGAGGTCGTTGAGGCCCTCGGCGATGTTCTTCACCGCGTGGGAGTGGACGATGTCCAGCAGCACCGCCAGCCCGAGGCCGTGGGCGGTATCGACCAGATACTTCAGGTCCTCCGGCGATCCGAAGCGCGAGGACGGCGCGAAGAACGAGGAGACGTGGTAACCGAAGGAGCCGTAGTAGGGATGCTCCTGGACGGCCATCAGCTGGACCACGTTGTAGCCGCCGGCGGCGATCCGGGGGAGGACGGTGTTGGCGAACTCGCGGTAGGAATGGACGCGGCCTTCCTCGCCCGACATGCCGACGTGGGCTTCGTAGATCAGCGGGACTTTGACCGTCGAGGGGTCGAACTTGTTTCGCCAGACGTAGTCTTCCGCCGGTTCCCAGATTTGCCCGGAATAGTCGTGGGTCCCGGGGTCTTGGACGGCGCGCAAGATGCAGGCGGGAATGCGGTCGCGGCGGGAATCGTCGGCGCCGTGGACATGGAGCTTCACGCGCAGGCCATGGGCCAGGCGATCCGGTGGCAGGCGGAGCTGCCAGACGCCGCCGCGGGCGGGGGCAAGCGGGTGGCTTTCGCTGTTCCAGCCGTTGAAGTCGCCGATCAGCGAGACGGCTTTCGCCTTGGGCAGCCATTCGCGGACCATCCAGTGGCCGTCGGGCTGGCGGTGGATCCCGGTCAAGCGGTGACCGTTGGCATAGGCGATGAGGCTGCCGTGGCGGGCCTCGATGTCGCCCTGGGTGAAATGAAAGCGGTGGAGACGGTGCGCGATGGTGCCGGCGTGGGGTTCCAGCCAGGGATCGTCGCGGACGAGTTGCGGGGTTTCACTCACTGGCCCAGCATGAGCGGGGATCGTGCCAGAGGGAAGGGGCGAGTGTGACTTTGCGGGGGAGCCGGGGGTGCAGTCGTGGATTGATGATTGATGATTGATGATTTTGGATTGTTGATTTTGAAAAGGTCCTTGGCAAAGCCGGGGCGGGCCACGCGGCCCCCCCCGATTTTGCCGGCCCGGCACTTTATCCCTCGTTCTCCGACTCCTTCATGAAATCTCGATTCACAAATCTTTTTCTCACGGCGATCCCCGTGCTCTTCGCCGGCACGGCAATCGCGGCCACGACCTCCATCAACACGGGCAGCCTCGGAGGCGTCGCCAACGGCACCAACAGCGACACCGTCACCACCACAAGTCCCGGCCTGTTGGGCGGTGCCGACCGGGCGGCGGGCTACCCGACACCGTCAACCCCGGCGGCACTCACCACGATCCCTTTCCAATCGGGCCTCAACCCGGCCTCCAGCAGCGCCTTCACCATCGAGTTCTGGGCGAATCCGGCGTCGACCGCCGCCAATCCTAACAGCTCGCCGGTTATCAACCGGGTGTCCACCAACCCCCGCTCGGGCTGGGCCTTTTTCCAACGCACCGACGCCTGGAGCTTCGTCATGTACAGCGGCACCGGGACGGCTGCCGGCTGGGACCTCACCGGAGGGACCGCCACGGTGAACCAGTGGAGTCATGTCGTCGCCACCTAGAGCGGCAGCGCCGCGACGCTCTACCAACGGAGTGCTGGCGGACAATACCAATGCGGCGGGACTGACCGGAATCTACAACGCCAGCACCACCGCTACCTTTGGCGTGGGAGGAATCACGAATGTGGTAGGCGACAACAGTCCGTTCCGGGGTGGCCTGGTGGACGAAGTGGCGTTCTACGGCGGCGCCCTGAGCCCGGCCCAGATCCTCAATCACTACAATCTGGCCCTCAACAATCCCTCCGCCTATCAAGCGACCGTTCTGGCGGACGGCGCGCTGCTCCAACTGACCAACGTGCCGGAACCGACCAGCGCGTTGCTCGTCGGCCTGGGTGGGCTGGTGTAGTTGCGGAGACGGTCGCGCTGACTGTCCGCGGGATGCCGCGACCCCTATCTCGCCGGAGGGTCGCCCAGATGCTTGCGGATGAAATCCTGGAGATAGCCGGCCGTGAGGATGGTCTGGGTCAGGTTCGGCTCCGGGTTGCCCCGCGCGTAGAGCACGTTCACCGGAATCGCGACTTCCCCGAGCCGCTTCAGTTCCGCGTCGATGGCCGGATTGTCGGAGGTCTTGTCCGCCTTGAGGGGGACGATGCCGTGGGCCTTGAAGAGCTGGATCGTCTCGTCGGTGTAGGCGGCGGCCTTGTTGGTCTGGCAGGTCAGGCACCAGGCCGCGGTGAAGTCGACATAGACCGACTTGCCTTCCTTCAGCAGGGCCTCCTGCTTCTCCTTCGACCACTCTTCCCAGAACTTGGCGGCCGGGGATGGCTTCATCATGACAAAGCCCGCGATCAGGAAGACGGCGGCAAACGAGCGGCCGAGGACGCGCGCTTTCACGCTGCGGTAGGGGAGGACCCAGCGGCCGTAGATCCAGAAGCCGGCGGAGACGACGGATAGGCCCACCAGCACGAACAAGCTCTTCTGGCCGTCGAGCTGCTTGCCGACCTGGGCGAGGTACAGCCAGGTGAGGAAGCCGACGGTGCCGAACAGCAGGAACGACATGCCTTGTTTGAACGATTCCATCCACGGCCCGGGTCGCGGCAGCTTTTCCACCAGCGAGGGAAAGAATGATAGCAGCAGGTAGGGCAGACTCAGGCCGAGCGCCATGAAGGTGAAGCTGGTGACGAACAAGGGGGTCGGCAGGGCGACCGTGGCGCTGAGGCCGGTGCCGAGGAATGGCGCGGAGCAGGGGGTGGCGACCACCGTGGCGAGGACGCCGGAGAAGAACGAACCGGACAGCCCGTCCTTGTTGGCAAGCTTGCCGCCGACGCCGGTGGCCGAGCTGCCGATCTCGAAGACCCCATACATGCTGAGGCCGAAAATCAGCATGACCAGCAGCAGGGAAAGCACCACCCACGGGTTCTGCAGCTGGCCGCCCCAGTTGCGGATGCCGCCGGCCAGCAGCAGGGCGCACAGCACCCAGAACGAGACCACCACGCCCCCGGTGAAAACCAGCCCGTGCTTGACCACCTTGCTCCGGTCGTGGCCGGACTGCTGGACGAAGCCCATGATCTTGAGACCGATCACCGGAAAGACGCAGGGCATGAGGTTCAAGATCAGCCCGCCGATGAACATCAGCGCGAAGGTCAGGAACAGGCCGGGCGATTTCTTCGCCGGCTCGGGAGCGCCGGTGGAGGCGTTCGCGCCGTCGCCGCCGGATGCGACGATCGCGAGCTTGTCCACGGTCAGTCCCTTGGACGGATTGCCCGCGAGCCAGCCGCTGTCGGAGCGCAGGATGCCGCTCAGGGTGGCGGGTTTCGGGTCGGTCTCGGGATTCCGCGGGAAAACGAGTTTCCAAGCGTCGCCTTCCCGGGTGAGCACCTGGGGCTTGGAGGCGTCCTCGATCGAGTCGCTGCTGAAGAAGTGAACTTTCTCGGGCAGCTCGACCGCGCCGGCGCCCGGGGTGAGGGTCAGGGTGATGCCGGCGTTGCTTTCGGACGCGGCGATCTTCCAAGCGGTGGGGATTCGCGGCATCGCCGCATCCGCCGCTGCGAAGGCCGCCGCCGCGGCGGGTTCGGGGCTGGCGGCGGCGGCGACCGGGAGCTTCAGCTCGAGCGTCGCGTCGCCGGGGACACACTTGATCTCGCAGGCCAGCCACGACGCCTCGCCGGACAGCGTGACCGTCTCGCCCGGCTG